>JBAXDB010000100.1:0-9450 GCA_037141135.1 bacterium
CCTTGGTGGTGAAAAAAGGATCAAAGATGTGGGAGAGATCCGCTGCGGGAATGCCCTCGCCGGTATCCTGAATGCCGATCAAAATCATAAGCCGGTCCGGATGGCCATTCCACCAGGCGCCTGCAGGATGCCCGGGGGCGGGGAGGGTGGTGGTGACCGTGAGGGTTCCTCCCTGCTGCATGGACTCGATGGCATTGAGGAAAAAATTAATAAAGGCCTGGCTGAGTTGGTCGCCATCGGCATTGATTTTTTCCGGCGCGGCCGTGAGGGATGTGGCAAGTTGGATATCCTTGGAGCGCATCTGTTGCTGGAGAAGTTTGAGGGCGCTGTTCAGCAGATCATGGAGCGAGATGGCTGCCAAAACCGGCTTGGAGGGGCGCGAGAACCGGAGAAGCTGGTTGACAATGGAGTCGATGCGTTTGACTTCACCGCCGACCAGGGAGGAAAAAGTCGCGCGAAAATCAGCATCATCATAGCGTTCGGGCAGCAATTGGGTAAAGGTTTTGATCGAGACGAGAGGATTCTTGATTTCATGCGCCATGCCGGCGGCGAGGGTGCCCAGACTGGCCAGGCGATCGGTACGCCGGACCTGTAGCTCGAGTTGCCTGATGGCGGTGAGGTCGTTGATCACTAGAAACGCGCCCAGCTGTTTGCCGGCATGGCCATAGATAACTGAACTGCTGACCCGGAGCGGAATAGGTTCTCCAGACTCCTGCGGGAGGGAATAATCCTGATTTGCAGTCGAGGCGCCACCATCCAGAGTCTCTCTGAGGAGCGTGTCCAGCGGATGTGGCAACATGTTCAAAGGTTGAGCCAGGGTTTCGGAGGAAGACCGTCCGGTGATCCGCTGGGCCTCCCGGTTAAAGACGGTGATGGTCCCATCATGGGTGGCGGCGATCACGCCGCTGAAGAGGCTGTCCACCAGGATTTCATTGTAGATCTTGCTGTCCTGCAATTGAGTGTAGAGCCTGCCTGAAATGATGGCGGACGCTAGTTGGTTGCAAAGGAGTTGTAGGACTTTTTGCTCAGGAGCACCGTAAATACTTCCAGATAAGCGGGGGTTCAGGAGAATGATGCCCTCAAGTTCTCCTTGTGAAAAAAGGCCGACTGCTGCAGCGAAGCCTATTTGGTCAATGGATTGGCATGCCTTTTCAATAGAACTTTCGAGACGCAAGCGACGGAGAATGTCTGGAACGATGGGTTCTCTGGCTGCCGCAAAGGCCTGGGGTAGGGGATCGTTTAGTGCAATAATGAAACCGTCATCAACCGGCGCCGGATAACGTTGGGCATAATTAGTGGATTGCTTGATCAGGATGACGGCTGCGTTCGTGCCAAAGGTTGTTATTATAAGACTTGAAAAATCGTGCAATAAGCGATCAAGAGATTTTGTTGAGCGGAAGAGTGAATCTGCTGCTTGGATGATCTGATTTGCATCTGGAATCGCATAATTAATGAACAGGTGGTCAGTCAGCCGTTTCATCAAGCCATGGGTTGGCGCAAGAGAAAATGCTACTGTGAGAGAGGCCGCAAAATGTGGGGGTGCACCAAAAGACAGGCCGAACCCGAGGAGAATGACTTCAGTCAGAAACCATACGCCAGCGTACAGGACTGCAAGGCCGATGACTAATAGCGCGTAAGCAGACAGCCGGCGTAATAATGACGCCACATCCATGATGCGTCGAGTGGCGATCCCGTAGCCAATTGTAAGATAAAGACAGATCACGGAGAGTGGCGTCAAAATGGCGAA
The DNA here is from genome assembly GCA_037141135.1 of bacterium. GTDB lineage: Bacteria > Verrucomicrobiota > Kiritimatiellia > CAIKKV01 > CAITUY01 > JAABPW01. Next base: position 1,748 of record JBAXDB010000100.1, read on the forward strand.
TTGTGAATTACCGGTGATGAGAGGAAGAATAAGCGTGATGCCGATTCCGACAATAAGGCCTGTCGCACAACCTAAGATCACTATTTGAAGTTCGGTTTTTTTTGCGCCTGTCTCGTGCTTCACATCCCTGAAGTAACGATAAAGAAGAATGCTCAGTCCTGATATGTGATAGACCACGTATAACGGGAAGAGTGGGGTGTAATCCGGTTCCAGCAGAGTTCGTCCCTCAGGGAAAACGGCGCCCCTCACAAAGATATGCGTCAGCGATAAGGCGGCAATGCCGAGACAGAGGATAAACCAGAAAGGAGAACTAATGAAAATGGACCGCCCTGAAAGTTTGGGATAGGTGATAGTCACTCTTAACCAATCAAAGGCCAGTGGGATAAAAACAGCGATCATCATGCAAATTCGGATATAGGTAGCTACGCGAGTGAGGGTTTGAGATGTAAAACCGATGGCCTGACAGGTCATCCAACAGGTGAGTAGAACTGCCAGAAGAAAGAAAAATTGATTGGTGTGGCGTTTGGGATTCGTTAGAAATACAACTAATCCCAAGATAAAGCCTACGCCAATGGTGGTGGTGTGTAGAAGAAAAGAAGCGTTCATTCTACGCCGACCCTTTCTACCACAAGGCAGCTATTTCCGCCTCCCAGACCATGAGAGTTGATTAATATGCATTGAGGGGAAAAATGCCTCGCCGTTGTGGGGACGTAGTCGAGATCACAATCTGGATCGGGTTTATCGAGATTTGCGGTGGGAGGTATCCTGTTGTTGAGGAAGATTAATGCGCAGGTGATGACTTGAAGCGGGCCTGCGGCAGACAACGGATTGCCTGTGACGCCTTTGATGGAGGTGATGGGGATTTGATAGGCGCGCTGGCCAAAAACCGTCTTAATCACGTTTGTCTCAAGCAGGTCCAGCGTTCGATCGCTGGGGCCATGAGCGCATATATAATCTACATCTGCGACCCGATGTTGGGCATTGGCCAGCGAAGCAATTATCGTTGATGCGAGTCCTGATTCCGGTTGGTCTGGATGAGGGTCTGTATGGGTTGCATATCCGGTGATCTCGAGATACGGAGTTGCGCCACGGGCGCGGGCATGATTTAGGGATTCGAGTATTAGAATCCCGGATCCTTCAGAAATGATGCCGGTATTTCTGTCAGAAGAAAACGGACTGCTCGCTTTTGCCGGAATGTTATGGTGGGATATCATTCCTCCTTGTGCAAGACAGGCTAGAGTCAAAGCATTTATCGGCGCATCGGTGCCTCCGCATATCGCGACATCGGCTCTACCTTGCCGGATGAGGTCTGTTGCTGAAGCTATGGCATCCAAACCAGCGGCGCAGGCTGAAGCGATGGTGGAGGAACTGGTGAGCCAGGGAATATGTCGCACAATTGTGCTGGCGGCCTGGTGAGGTTGGCAGCCGTGAACAATGTGTGTTGGTACCCGGCCTGGACCTTTGGCCGTCATTCGTGCCATGCCTTGTTCAATCACCTCGATGGCGCTTGAGCTGACGCCTAAAACTAAAGGTATACCCAAAGTCGTAGCTAAAGTTTCTTGCGTTAAACGGGCATCTGAGAGAGCTTGAAAAGTGGCCGCCAAAGCCAATTGTGACTGTCGAGCCAAACGCTTGTAGGAAATGCCTGTGCCCAGATGAATTATTGGGTCGAAATTTTTGACTTCACCGGCAATCCGGCAAGTGTGCTGGCTGGCGTCAAAGAGAGTGACCGGTCCAATGCCGCTCCGCCCTGCCACAAGTGTATCCCAGAATGCTTCTTTCCCAATACCATTAGGGGCCACAACTCCAATCCCCGTAACAACCACTCTATTATTGCGGGTCAGCATAAACATATCTCCCTCTTGCTGAGGTGATAATTACGATGATATTGGAGATTATTGGTATGTATAATTGCGCGCCCCTTTTAGGCATTAAAATATAGCCACCTCATTTGTTGCAAAATGAACACATAATTCATTTAAAATCAAGATATATTTTGTTCAATATTGTACGGTTTAATATTTTGCGCCGTTCATAATTGTACGCACCATCTGTATATGGGTGTCTGTTTGTGATAACACCACTATATAGTGATGACTTCGGGTTGGCATGACCTTTGCTAATAAGATTTGGCTGCAATGGAGTTAGATAAGTTTGAAACGAAAGGAAAAGCATGAAACAAGATAGAAATATGGGGCGGATGTTGGGCTTGATTTTGGTCTTTGCGGGATCTTATGCGCTTGCAAACGGATTCCGAAACCCGCCTGCCGGGGCTGAAGCGCTTGGACGGTCGGGCGGAAAAATTGCGCAGATCGATGATGCCTCGGCGGTGGAGCATAATCCGGCCAATCTGACAGAAATCAAGGAAGCCCAGGTGATGGGGGCGGTTACGATTATCAACACCAGTACCGATTTCCATTCTCCCATGGGGAAGGCTACGACCGAGGATGCTTGGAAGGCTCTGCCGAACATTTTTGCGGTACTGCCGTCATCGAATCATAACTTCACTGCCGGACTGGGAATCACAACCCCGTTTGGGCAGTCAACCGTTTGGGACAAGGCCGGGGCGTTTCGCTATGCTGCGCCGTATTCGGCCGAGTTGACTGTGATCAACGTCAATCCCACGATTGCCACCAAGCTTGGCGATAAGGTGTCGGTTGCGGCCGGCTTGGACGTGTATATGTCGCGGTTGGATATCAAGCAGGTTCTGCCCTGGTCCCAGCTCACGCGCGGGGCCATGCCGGATGGCAAAGCGCATCTGCAGGGCGATGGCGCCGGGGTGGGTGGCAATGCCGCCATAACGTATCGGCCGACCAAGAGCCAGTCGCTGGCCCTGACATACCGGTCGCCAATCAAAGTGGACTATGATGGCGACAGTTCCTTCAGTGGAGCGCAGGTGATGGGGATGAATCCCTCGAGTGATTTCAGCACCTCCATGGAGTTCCCGACCATTATTGGCTTCGGGTATGGCATTGAGCTTTCGGATACTGTGCGGGTGGAGGCGGATGTCGAGTGGATTGAGTTTTCACGCTATGATTCATTGAGTCTGGATGCGGGCAACAACAATCCGCTGGTGAATAGTCCCGCTTCCCCGAACCCGCGCGCACCGGCTGTGATTCCCCAGAACTGGAAAGATACCTGGACGATTGGCTTTGGCGCAGATTGGAAAGCGACTGAGTCCCTGACGTTGCGGGCCGGCTACATCTTCCTCCAGAGTCCCGTTCCTGAAGAGACGCTGGCTCCCACGCTCCCTGATGCCGATCAGCATGTTTTCACGCTGGGCGCGGGCTTGCGTCACGGACTGAATCGGCTCGATCTGGCGTATGGCTATAGCCTGATAGGCGACCGGGATATCTCGAAGAACCAGAACCCCGCCTACAACGGAACGTATGAAACTGCCTCCCACCTGATGAGTGTGTCCTATGGTCGCTTATTCTGATAACGAGGCCATGATGCTGGAGGCCCTGCCCACTGTTCTGGTAATTGATGATGAGCGTGGACCACGCGAGAGTTTACGGATTCTTTTGAATCCCAACTATCGCGTGTTCTGCGCGGACTCGGTGGATGCCGGGGTGGCCCTGCTTCAGGAGCATCACCCTGACACTGTGGTCATGGATATCCGCATGCCTGGCAAGAGTGGTATCGAGGGGTTGCGGATGATCCGGGAGATTGACGGGGATGTCTCAGTAATCATGTTTACCGGGTTTGGTGCTTTGGAAACAGCTCAGGAAGCGATGCGCCTTGGCGCCAATGATTACGTGAAGAAGCCCTTTGATGCCTTCGAGTTGCGGAAAGTTATCCACCGTCATGTTCTGCGGACTCAGCGTGAGCGAGGCCGGAAGGAAGCGGCAGGTGAGTTGATGAGGATGAATCAGACGCTCAAGGCGGAGCTGGATCGCCGGGTCAGTCTTGCCTCTTTGGGACAGAAGTCGGCCGAGCTGGTGCACGATCTCCGGTCCCCGTTGACCGTCATTCTCGGTTATGTGGATTTACTATCTGAACAGATCCGGCAGCAGGGCAGTGGGGTCAGCCTCGACGGAGAGGAGACCGCCAGCTATCTCGACAGCATTGAAAAGAGCGTGTTGCGTTGCCGTGACATGGCGGAAATGTGGCTGGATGTCAGTAAAGGAAAATTGCGCCGTTCGCCCACGGATTTGGGGCAATTAATCAGGTCCATTACAGGAGAATGCGGGGTCAAGGCGGAAGAACGACGGGTGGAGCTTGATGCGGACCCTTGTGAGACCAGAGTCGTTGTGGAGATTGATGCCATGCAGATTGAGCGGGCAATCCAGAACCTGATTGTCAATGCCGTGGATGCGGTGTCGCCAGGAACAGGAAAAGTTCGTGTCTGGTGTTCCCTGCAAGGAGAGAGTGTGGAAATTGGCGTTGAGGATAATGGCTGCGGGATGAGCGAGGAGTTAATCCGCCTGACAGCCGAACCGTTCTTCACTACCAAAAAGAACTCGGGCGGGACCGGGTTGGGATTGTCGATTGTCCGTCAGGTGACGGAGGCGCATGGCGGGGCCGTCCGCATTCAGAGCAAGCCGGGTGAAGGGACCCGGATTACCATGACGATCCCGAGCCGGCACGGTTGATTGACTGGACGAGTTCGCGGAGCACGGTGGTGTCCCCGGCATAGAAGGCGGCGAGGCTACGATCCCGGAACGAAACGGGGTCTAGGCCTGCAAGCTTGCTCATCAGGTAGTTCTCGTCGGAAATAGATGTGGGAATTTTAAGGGGCGCCAGTTGCTTTGAGAAGGCGGAGGTCCGGGCCAGCATCTTCCGGTAGGAGCGGCCATCAAGGGTCATGGGGAGGACGTCCCAGAATCGGGGCGGCAACTGTATTTTCACTTTCCAGGTCATGCCGGTGTTCAGGTATTTCTCCATGTCCGAAATCCCGAATCCATAGGCGGCCGGATTCTCAAACCAGCGGGTCCTGGGCACCACGACTGGAGGTTGCAAGGTAATTGATCCCAGGTGAAGTCCCCGGATGAGTTCGATGGTTTCGGCGGCCGTTTCGGGCGTGTCGCCCGGCGCGGGAAAGATCAGGCTTCCAACCGTGAACAGGCCCGCCTCGTTGGCGCGTTGAATCGCGGTAGTGATCTCGTTGGTGGTGATCCTTTTCTGGAGGCGGTCCAAAATCTTCTGGCACCCGGACTCGATGCCGAAGAACAGGGCGACACAGCCCGATTGACGGATCAGTTTGAAATTCGCCTCCTCGCTGTGATGGATATGAGCGAAGGAGGAATATTGCAGGTGGAGTGATTGTTTGACGACTTCCTCCGCGAAGGCGTTCAGCAGGCTGTACGGGGTGCAGGATCCGGCAAACCGGAAGGTGTGAATTCCCCATTCCTTTCCGATGTGTCGCACTTCCTGTATCAGGCGACTGATACTTTTCATTCTGACGTTATTATGGCTTTTTACCGGATGAATGCAGAAGGCGCAGTCGTTGCGGCAGCCCCGGCTCTCGTCGATCACGATGAGTTTGATTTTTTCGTCACCCGCCATGGCGGGATAGACGGCAGGGTCATATACTGGCATTGGAAGCTGATCTAGATCCGCCACCATTCGCTCTTCCGTCGTGCGGAGAACGTCTCCCTCACGGTAAATCAGGTTGGGGATTGAAGCGTAAGACTTGGTGGCCCCCCCGGAAGCGACGAGCTGGCGCAGGGTGTCTTCCCCCTCTCCATAGATCAAGGCATCGAAGAAGGGATAAAAACGAAGAAGGCGGTCCAGGAAAAGATCCACATGGGGGCCGCCCCCGAAAATCTTAATGTCAGGGCATGCCTTCCTGATCCGTCCGGCCAGGGCCGCTGAACAGGATAACCCATCGCCATTCCAGAGTTTAAAGCCGATGGCCTGGATATTTTTACGCCGGATGTTGTCAATCAATTCAGTGCCAATTTCATTCACCAGTCTGTCTTGAAGACGTTGGCGTTCCCGCTCTGCGCCTGGAAGCTTGGCCAAAGTCACCAGTTTTTGGATTGCAAGGAGGGGCCCTTGATTCGTGGTCTTCAAGGTATTCCATGCCCGGGTCAAGCGACGTTCAAGTTCGGGGGAGGTCATTCTGGCCACGGTGCTGACGGTGCCATAATCACGGATTTCCACCTCGCCGCCACTGTCAAGAATGATGCCTGCCAGATTTGCCAGACCATTGTCCGGCATAAGACTGTTGGGTGCAAACGGATAGCCGGCGTAGTTGACCAGGATCCAGCGCTTAAGCGTTCCTTCTGTCGGCATGAGTTTACCTTCCTCCGAGGGGACATAGCAGATCCCGCTCAAAAAATTTGCGCACCATGATCACATCAAGTGCGTGGCCTGCCTTGTAGGAAAATACATTGCCGACGAAGCGCCCGGTGTCGATCAACGCCAGGGCCGCCGCCAGATCAAGAATCGTCCGGTGCCAGACGGGTTCAAGCGACTTACCGTTATGGATCATGGTGGGGGTGTTGTAGTACTTCCGGCGTCCCGCCACGAGAATGTTTTTATTTGTGTAGCCCAGATTTCTGACATCAGCGAACAATTTGCCGATGGTTTTGGTGAACAACATCTGGGTAAAAGAGCAATTAGTACGGGCGAGTGAGCCATAGCGTCCGGTTTCAGGGGTCAGCCGGATTTTCAGCCGCTGCTTGCCAATGGCGGTCTTAAAGTTTACGGCCACGTCCAGGTTGAGTTGGGGAACCGGAGTCGTGCAGGGCGTGACAATCAGAAAACTTCCATTCGGGGCCAGTATGGAAACAGGCTCCTTCACGGTCACATAACGGGCGGGCTGATCCGTGTGAATGATGCCGGCTTTATCAATGGTCTCCACCAGATCCATGCTGCCGCGGTCAAACAGGGGCGGATCTCCCGAATCCATGCGGATCATCAGGTTGTCAACGTTCAGGGCCAGTCTCAGGGCCACAATGTGTTCGACCATGCGCATGTAATTGTGGGGCGAGCCGCTGCAAAGAACGATGTTCCGCTGGGTGGTCCAAACATTATTGGCCGATACCCGGATGGGCATGGCGTCAGGCAAATCCGTCCGGTCGAACCACCAGCCCTCGGTTTGTGAGGGGAGGAGGTGCAGGGTCCGCTGGGCGCGGCCGAAAAAGGTGCCGGGCCCCGTGACGGAGACAGGCTTGCCGATCGTTGTCTGGAACCGGTCGAATTCCTTCAGGTCCGGTATCCATTCCTGATCCACCGGCTGATTCTGGAATTCCACAAACTGGCGGTCCATGATCGCAGGGTCGCCCTGTAACAATTGTCCATATTGTGTCGATGCCATTGCATGTTCTCCCCTGGAAAGACTCCATACAAGACAAACATTGCTAGAAAGTCAAGAAGGGGTAACATAAGCCCTAAAATGAAACGGCGAATTCAATTTATCTTTCCTCCTGGCCAGGGCGGTGTTTTGCTGGTTGATTATCTTGCCGGCCGCTTTACCTACCATTCACGGGACGAATGGTTGACGCACATGCTCGAATCGCGTGTCCTGGTGAATGATTCTGCTGTGGCCCCGGATTACCGGCTTGAGGCGGGGAACCGGGTGGAGTTTATTGCGCGTGACATACCCGAACCTCCTGTCTGTTTCGATATCGGGATTGTTTTTGAAGATTATGATGTGATGGTGATTAACAAGCCGCCGAATTTGCCCTGTCATCCGGCGGGCCGATATTTCAACCACACCCTGTGGGCCTGGCTTAAAACAACCCATTGCATTG
>JBAXDB010000101.1:0-9350 GCA_037141135.1 bacterium
ATACACACCGCTCCTGAATTCTCCAAAGCCCATCCCTTCGCCAGTTCCATCGCCTCAGGCAACGAGCTGGTCACAGATTCCCATCCCTCCGTTTTAGCAATCTGCAATAATTTAGCAGGATTCGCATTTCGTTCAGAATTGATGGGCACAATCCAACAGCGTTTAACCGAGGGGCCCATGGCCTTGGCAAACCCGAGCGCATCCTTGTCATCACACATCCCCCAAATCAGCCCCACCTTCTTTTTCTTCACCAAATCCTTCAAGGTCACGGCCAGAGCACGGGCGCCATCGGGATTGTGGGCGCCATCCAAAATTATAGGAGGATCCTGACAGAGGACCTCCAACCGTCCCGGCCACCTGGCCGACGCCAGCCCGGTCCTGATCGTTTCCACGGGGATCTTGAGCGGACTACACTCTGCAAGCGTTTCCAACGTCGCGATGACCGTGGCCACATTCTCGAGTTGATGCTTCCCTAGAAGCTTTATGACTACGGTACCGTAATCCACATCCCCGCTGGTGATCGACAGCTTTTGGCCGGACGGATCCTGAGACACGCGGCGCACAGCAACAGCCTCAGTCACATCCACCCAGCGGGCTTTCTTGGCTATAGCCACGGCCTGAATGGTGGCTTTGGCTTCATCCGGTGTAGCCCCACAAATGACCGGACGCCCAGTCTTGATGATCCCAGCCTTTTCGCCGGCAATGGCCTCGATTGTGGTGCCCAGATAAGCGGTATGATCGATCCCGATGCGGGTAATAACCGAAGCCAAGGGCATCACGACATTGGTAGAATCCAAACGCCCACCCATCCCGGTCTCAACGACGGCCACCTGAACGCCCTTGCGCTTGAAATATTCAAAAGCCAATACGGTGGTGAATTCAAAAAAGGTTACCTCGCGTCCCGCCGCCGACACCGCGGCGGCATGCGCCTCAATGTCGTCAAATAAAGAAGCAAGCTCCTCATCATTGATATCCGCACCATTCACCCGGATACGTTCATTGAAACGCACCAAATGGGGAGACGTATAGAGCCCCACGCGCAGACCGGCCTGCCGCAAAACAGATTCCAGCATGGCGCAAACCGACCCCTTGCCGTTAGTCCCCGCCACATGGATCGTGGCAAACGCATGATGCGGATTCCCCAGCCTATTAAGCAAATCAATCGTAACATCGAGGCCCGGCTTAATGCCAAACGTCCGCAAGGCATATAAACGCTCAAGTGATTTTTGAAGATGCGGGATAATGGGGTGTAAGGGCATAAGAATCTCCGTAGGGGAATCAGATCAAGGATAAAACCTCCTGATCAAGTTTGGCATAGGCAGCAGCTATATCAAAGGTAACGCCCGGCCGCAGCAAATCGTCGGTGTCATGAATGAAGTTAGGGTGTACAAGCTTCTGTTCCATGTTTAATTGGAACTCCCGGCACGACACACGCAACCCAGACGCTTCCATATATCGTCTAAAACACTGTGCAATGAGATCGGGTTGCGCCTTCCCCACAGTCAATCCAAGCCAGAGATCAAACAGATCCCGGCCTTTACGGCGTTGATAAAGAGCCCGAAGTTTGGTCCCCAGCAATTCCTCAAGCCGATAGGTCGAGATAGTGCATGTTCCGGTGAACCACCGTGAGGTAAGGCTAAAGGGCCGAAACTCCGGTTCCAACACGGCAAAATGCTCACGGGAGTTGATTTCCACCTTCAACCGCGATGTCGGTGATGCCGGACTGGTGCCGGCGATCCGATAAGTGAGCGTCACCACCCCACGTCCTTGCTTTCGCTGTGGTTTGCCCAGAAGCACACCCAACGAAGCATTCAGAGCGTCAAATAAATGCCCGATGGGCCCCGCCACGATTTGCACGAGATCAATATCTTCCGAATATCGCCAGGCCGGGGCCAGATGTACTTTATGGAGTGCTGTGCCACCCCGAAAAGCCAGGTGCTTGGAGAGAACCGGGTTGGAGAATAGCATGACCAAACTCCTGCAAATGAGCAGATCCTGTTCGACCATGCCATCGGTCTTCCATGGTGCATGCTCCTTCCATTCACGCAGAAAGTTTTCAGGAATCATTACAGCTTTCCCCTATCAGATGTCCGGTTCCACTTCCGTGTTCTCGATGATATGCCACCGTTTGTTGCGACGTCCCTGTTCGGGAAGTTGCGGCTCCAACAGTCTCCACAATGGTTTCCGCTGCTGAAGAGCATCGTGCAGTTTTCCCGTCAATTTCTTCCAGCCGGTATGATCCAGGAGCCATCCAAGCCGCTGCAAAGGGATCGTCTCGCAATCAAAGTCGCACAACTCTGCCAATGCCGGGGCTTTTATCACTTCTCCAAGTTCAACCAAGACGGTTGCCACACGGCTCAATGAGCGGCAGGCTTTTGGCAGAAATAGAAGGTCATAGGCGGTCACCTCCGGGGTGCTGACGCGCAGATATCCTGCCGGAACGGACTTCGACATCCACATCCGATCCGTAATGGGCTTCTTCCGGAAGAAAGAAACTCGCAGATCGCCATACTTGAATGGCCGGAGGGCGCGGTCCACCACCACTTGATAAGTCTGCGGTCGTTGGTGTGCAGCCCCATGGATTTCCGCGGCACTGACACCGCCAACGTAATACTGAAGGCCACGGTGCTTAGCCCAATCGTCAAGAAAAGCATGTGGAGGCGCAAAACCGAAAGATTGGTTCCCAGGCTCGATAATGGCATAGAAACCTCGGCCAACAGGCATAATCCAGCCCGATTCCTCCCACCGCGCCAACTTATTACTCAAATTGGTCCCGCCGCCTATTTCCTTCGCGGCCTCCTGATATGAAAACGTCCCTCGCCCGTGACCCAAAAGATCACGAACAAACTCGATCCCAGAACTGCGTTTCGTTTTCATAATATCACTTATATAGTGAGATACAGCACATCAAACGGCAATTATCCGGCAAATGCAAGCATGAAATCAGCGTATTACACTTCACACGCAATACTTTCAAAAAGTTATCGTTAGCAAATGGATACGCCAACGGGTTCCGTATGCAAATACTAACAGGATTATCGTCCGCCCCAGTGCGCGGTTTTCCAGGCATCCATCCGCTCGATCGCTTCAAAATCGCTTATAGAACCTACCTCAACCAGGATATTCAATGCACCAACGGCCAAACCGCGACTCCTGGTGCGCTTCGTAAAGGTCAGCAAAGCATTTTCCAAATCGTCATCCATCGGCTCATCACGCATCTTTAGGTACTATCCGAGCCGGTTGTGGTGACGCCACCTGTCGAGGAGCCTATCCCGGTGTCTGAGCCTGCGCCAACACCTGCTGTACCGGAGGTCTTCGAACCGGTGGTCTCATCCCCGCCTGAGGCAACGGACGGCACGGAGGCCGTCCCTCCAGTTGTTCCAGAGACTGCGCCGGAGCCATCTCCTTTGGAACCTGAACCTGAAACAAAAACAGAAACGGATGTATCGTGAACAACCTATACAGTATTGGTTGTTCAAATCACCATAATTCACCCGAACCTTTTCGCGGCTTTCGCGTGTTTCGTAGTTTATCCCCTCTTAATGACAATCGGGTTCTGGCAACCTTCTTTATCCGTGACATCAGTCTCATCCACGGATAGATTAATTCACCGAATTTTATGAATAGCACACCCACATCTTCACCGGTCGTTTTATTGCCGCCGGACTATCACACGCATACCGTTCTCTGCAAACATGCCACGGGGACACCGCAGGAGTTCCGGGAAAAAGCCGCTGCATCGGGGCTCGCCGAAATCTGTTTTACCGATCATTGCCCCGAACCATCCGGATACGATTCCAAGTATCGCATGACACTTGAGGAACTGCCGGAATATTACGACCTCATCCAACCGCTTCAAGATGGCGGCACCCCGCCGGTCTTAGTCGGTTTGGAAGCCGACTTTTTCCCTGGCTGCGAGGTCTTTCTCAATAGTTTCCTGCCAAAACAACCCCTGGATCTCGTCATGGGCTCAATCCACTACATCAAGGGCTGGGGCTTTGATAATCCAAACTACATCGCAACCTGGGCATCGGTGGATTTAAAAGGGGTTTGGACGGAATATTTCAAACTCGTGAAACAGCTGATCGACACCGGGATGTTCGATGTCATCAGTCATATCGACCTGCCCAAGAAATTCGGCCATCGCCTCAAGGACCGGGACATGAAAGAGCTGGTTCAACCGTTGCTAGATCATATCGCCAAAAAAAGCATGGCCTTTGAAATCAATACCTCGGGCTGGCGCAAGGATGTCGCCGAGGCTTATCCGTCGCCCTTGATCCTCAGTCTTGCAGCAGAGCGTGAAATCCCGATCACATTCGGCTCAGACGCGCACGCGCCCCGGGAAGTTGGATACCGCTTTCCAGAAGCACTGGCAATGGCTCTCGATACAGGATGCAAAACCTCGCTGACCTTCAAAAAAAGAATCGCCACCAGGATCCCCTTGTCCAACTGGAGAGTTTGAACCCCATGGATAAAACTCTTTCACAAACAACGCTGGCAGTCGATGGGCATGTCCACATCTATCCGCAATACGATTGGGCTGAGGCGGTCACCGCCTTGCTTGAAAATTTAGCCACTGCCAGTCAAACCCTTGCACCGCGTCAGAATGTCATTCCCATCGGCCTGCTGGCAGAAAGCCGGACCAACCGGTTCTATAACGAAGTTATGGAGGCGGGTGCACCTTTATCGAAAGGTTCACTGCAAGTTGAGGCGGGCCCTGATTCCGGCAGTCTGGTGATTCGTGATGCCGGAACGGTGACGGGTTATCTGATCGCCGGGCGACAACTCGTCACCTCTGAAAAACTGGAGGTTCTGGCCCTTGGCAAAGACACCACCCTTTCCAGTGGACTCCCAATCGAGGAAACGCTTAAGACCATTGCCGCTCAGGGCGCGATGCCAGTATTAAGCTGGTCGCCAGGAAAATGGTTTTTTAAACGGGGAAAGTTGGTTGGTTCTCTGATCGCCTCTCATCCACCCGGAAGTTTCATGCTTGGAGACATCGGGATACGGCCCACGGTATGGACTACCCCCCGCTTGATGAAACTGGCCACCCAATGCGGCTTCAAAATTTTGGGTGGCTCTGATTCCCTCCCTATGCCCGGTGAAGAACGCTGGATTGGTCGAGCCGGTTTTCAGGTCACAGGGGCGTTTGATCCACAAAAGCCAGCTGCCAGTGTCCGCGCCCTTCTCCAGGCCCCCTCCAGCGTATTTATCCCGATCGGACAACACAGTTCCCTGATCGCATTCGCCACCCGCTGGGGCCGGAATCAGATGGGATAAAAACTTACAGGGGAACCGTGATCGTGATGCGTGTTCCATGGCCGGGTTCACTTACCACCTCAATGACACCGCCAATGTAGGTGATACGCTCGCGCAAGGTGAACAGTCCAAACCCGCTTGAAAGATTACGCGCCCCGGATTCTTTCTGTGTGAAGCCCTTGCCGCAATCAACAATGAGAAGCCGAAGTGATTTCGCATCCGGATGATTAACAGACACCGACGCTTTTTGCACCCCGGCATGCTTGACGACATTAAATAGCAACTCCCGAACAGCCTGAAACAGCAGGATGCAAAGTGGACCAGGCACAACGTGAAGATCATCGCCTGTTACCTTGACAGACAAACCATGCTTGTCTGTCATCCAGTCGGCGAGCCAGCGCAAGCCCGGCATAAGGCCCGCCTCCAGGAGAACGGGCGGGCACAGGCTCAAGGTGAGGGAGCGCGAGGCGTTAAGGGCCTCGCGCAACGTTGCAAGAATATCCTGCACACACCGGGCGTGCTCAGCCGCCGGACTCTGAACGTCGAGCGAGCTGATTTTCATCGTGGCAGCCACGATAAATTGCTGAACTTGATCATGAAGTATGGATGCCAGCCTTTTGCGTTCAAGTTCTTCGGCCTGCGTCAACTCCATGGCAAGTTTTCGAAGTTGCGCCACGTTTTGTTTTAATGCGATATTCGCCCCTTCGAATTCCCTTGTGCGCTCATCCACACGTTGAGACAGCAATTTTGTGAAATTGAGAAGTGAAGTTTCGGCATTCTTGCGTTCAGTGACGTCACGCCAGATGGATTGAAAGGTTCCTTCGGGCATCAGTTTGGTCCGCATTTCAATGTGGGCCAACGCGCCATCCTTGTGAAGGATCTGCTGTTCACTGATCACGGTTTCGCCTTTTTGCAGCAAATCGAAGCGCCATGGTGTACTCGCAAGGTTTTCCGGCGTAACGAACACGGAGCCAATATGTTTACCTACCAGTTCGTCACGACTTAAACCGGTCAGTTCACACATATACCGATTTGCATCAATAATGACCCCGTCCTGAGACCCGACAAGTATCCCATCCACCGCCAGATCAATGAGTTCCCGATACCGGGTTTCGCTCTGTTGCAGGGCCTTCTCGGAACATTTCCGCTCGGTGATATCCTGAACGGCGCCGATCATGACCACCGGTATATTGTCTGCATCGAGATCGAGATCCCCGTACCCATGGACCCAACGTTCCACTCCATCAACAACCCGGATGATTCGGTACTCTTTGTTAAATTTCCGCCGCAGCCCCAGGACCTCCTTGTGGAAATAATCGGCCATCATCTGCCGGTCGTCCGGATGAACAACACCCAGCCACCCTTCAAAGGTATGCGGATAGTCTTTGGGCAGCCCAAAAATCTCATTCAGAACGGACGATGAGGTAAAGTGGCCTGTACCGATGTCCATTACATACGTTCCCAAGCCCGCGATCTGTTGCGTCTGAAGCAACAATCGTTCATTATCACTCAGGGCTTTGATAAGTTTACTATTCATGACGCAGGCAAAATTTATCAGGTTAGGACGGTTTTGTATTCACCAAAAAGACGCTGAGCCCTTGCCACGGTCGTTTTGATGCTTCCCCGGTTCTTCTCAACCAAGGCCGCCGCACGCTCACCCAAGGTTTTGCGCAAAACGCCATCGGCAAGAAGTTGATCAAAGGTCTGCCGCAATTCCGCCTCCGTACCCACCTGAAGCAAGGCCTCCGCCGCCTTGAATTCACGGACAATATCGATAAAATTCTCCATATTTGGCCCCACCACCACCGGTCTGCCGCAAACCGCCGGCTCAATGATGTTCTGGCCGCCATGTTGCGTCAGGCTTTTACCGATAAAAATGACCGTGGCCACAGTGTATAAATGTTTCAATTCTCCTGTGGTATCCACCAGCAACACATCCGGAAATTCACCGGATCCCTCTGCGCCCCCTTTGCTTCGCTGGACATATTTGAGTGCCCGTCGCTCAATCATGGACACCACGTCATCGCGTCGTTCGGCATGGCGCGGGACCAGCACCAATTTCAAATCGGGATATCTGGACTTCGCCTGGATAAAATAGTCGAGAAGCACCTCTTCTTCGCCCGGCCAGGTGGAGCCTCCCAGTAAAATCAGATCTCCAACCGCCATACGTGCGGAAGCCAAAATGGCGGCAGCCTTTGCCAGATCACCAGGCTCCTTGAGCGCCACATCATACTTGGCACTACCCGTCTCCTGAACCCGGTCCGGAGTGGCGCCAAGCGCCAAATACCGCTCTCGATCCTGGGGTCCCTGCACACATAAATGGTCCACAATTCTCAGCAAGGGGGTAAATAGCCAACGATACCGGTAATAACCCTTGAAGGACCTGTCGGACAGGCGCCCATTGATCAACAGCACGGGAATTCCACGCGCCTTGCTAAGCCGGATCAAATTCGGCCAGAACTCACATTCTGTCAGCACTAACATCCGCGGCTTGATCAGACCGAGCACTTTCCGGATGGTCCAGGGGAAATCAACCGGAAAATACACCAATACATCCGCCTTGTTTAACGCCTTGGCCGCCAAGGTGTGCGCCGTGGAGGTATTGACAGTCATCACAAAGGCAATCTCCGGCTGAAGTTGCCGCCATTCCTCTATAAAGCGGAGCGCCACGTAGGTTTCGCCCACGCTCACGGCATGAACCCAGACCCGGGAGCGTTCGCTGATTCGCGCCTTCAAACCGGCGTCATAGATACCCAGCCGCTGCATAAAGCCCTTGGCATACCCCCCTCTCCGATACATCCGGAGCAAAAAATAGGGCAACATCGCCAGGAACAACACGGGAAACAGCAAATTATAGATCAACCAAATCATAAAGAATACCTCAGGATTCAGGATTCAGAATTCAGGATTCAGAATATTAAGATTTCATTCTGCCCTCTGCCCTCTGCCCTCTGCCCACTGCCCTCTGCCCTCTGCCCTCTACGCTCTTGGATGGGCATCATCGTATACTTTCTTTAATTTTTCCACCGTAACATGCGTGTAGATCTGGGTTGTGGACAAACTGGCATGGCCTAGGAGTTCCTGCACACTCCGCAAATCCGCTCCTGCATCCAACATGTGGGTGGCAAAGGAATGACGCAACGAATGGGGAGAAATATCCGGATTGAGATTGGCCCCAAGCAGGTACTTCTTCAACAACCGCTCCACTGATCGACTCGTGAGTTTGCCACCATGCACATTGAGAAAGAGGGGCCGGTCAACAGGACGCCGACGCTCAAGCTCAGGCCAGAGTTCATTGCGCAGCGCAAGGGAAACACGCAACGCCTTGGCTGCCGGACGACCGAGGGCGCAAAGGCGTTCCTTCTTCCCTTTTCCCCGCACCTGCACCACCCCGCTTAACGAGTCGACCTGCGGCTCCAACAGCCCGACAATTTCTGTAATACGCCCTCCTGTGCTATACAGCACTTCCAAAATGGCCTGATCACGCAGGGCGCAGTATTCCGCCAATCTGCGTTCGCGATCTTGTTTTGGTTTTTTGGTTTCCGCCCAAAGTTTCATAGGCATTTCCAAAAGCAGGTTAATCTCATCCCTCGAGAGGAAATTTGGAAGTTTCTTCGCACGCTTGGGCGACTTCAAGCCTGCGAACGGATTCATCGTTACCAGCGCTTCACGCTCCATGAATTTGTAAAACGCGCGCAAACTGGACAATTTCCGGGAAGTCGTTGTGGCTTCACTGCCGCGTTTCTGAAAATCAACGAGAAAAGCGCGGGCTTTGAATCGGTCCACTGCCTCCCATGAATAGGGCGGCAGGGCGTCCCCGGTCCAGGTGAACCGGACAAACTGGGCGATATCCATGATGTAATTGGCAATGGTATGGGGGGACGCATTCCGCTCATGTTCCAGGTGTGCGGCATACTGCGACACGCAGGGATCGTCCGTCATCATGGCGCCCCCCTTCCCGGCTCCACCCGGAGCAGGCACAGCGGAAGCGGAGGGAACATGAACAGGTTTACGCGTCTGATAAGGCTCTTGAGGCATCAAGTTAACCTATAATAGGAATAACTAAGGATGCAATTGAAATGACTTTACTG
>JBAXDB010000102.1:0-9318 GCA_037141135.1 bacterium
AAGCGAATCGCTGAACGAGTCAAACGGGGCGGTCATGACATTCCTGCGGCAGTGGCTACTAGGCGTTTTCAGAAAGGGTTATCTAATCTTTTCTCGCATTATTCCGCCATTGTGGATTACGTGGCTATATTCGATAATTCATCGTTATCACCCTCCTTGGTCTATGAAAAAGACGGCAAGAGGGAGCGCTTGAATCAATCGACAACATTCAACAAAATTAAAAAACAGGCAGGAGTGTGAGTATGAAAACGTTATCAAAACCATCCTCAGATGGCCTAAAGGCTGAACGGGCATTGAAAAATGCTGTGGCTCGTATGGCTGATGAAAATCGTCGATTAGGGCATCCGGTTGCCGTAATGCTGCATGATAAGGCGGTACTGATCTCAACGGATGCGGCCATGAAAGTAGTGCATGAGAGGCCAAGTGAATACACCACTCGATTAAAGAGAAAGATACCATAGAATGAAGGTGGTAATGGGATGCTCAGGATGAGCGGTCGTACCAGTTAATTCGACCTGTGGTGGCCAGCGAATTTGATTTTGTAGAACGGGAACGAGTTTGTATTACTGATGAAAACACGAACAGTTGTCATTACCGGTGGAGCGCAGGGAATTGGCAAAGCCATGGCGCAGCGGTTTCTGAAGGATGGATTTGCCGTGGTGATTGCCGATGTGGACGAGGAGGCCGGTCGTGAAACCGAGGCCGAATATGCTTCACTCGGGACCATTCGCTTTATCCCGACCAATGTGGCCTACGAAAAGGAAGTTGTTCATCTCGTTGCGGAAATCGTATTGGCCTTTGGTGGGGTCGATGTGTTGATCAACAATGCCGCGATTTCATGTAACCGGCCTGTAGCAGACCTGAGTCTGGCCGATTGGGAGCGGGTGGTGGTGGTTAATCTGACCGGTCCGTTTCTTTGTGCCAAACATTTTGCGGCCGCTCTGCGCAAGAGTCATGGCACCATTATCAATATTGCCTCCACCCGCGCCATGATGTCCGAACCCAATACGGAAGCCTATTCTGCAACCAAGGGCGGGATTGTGGCGTTGACCCATGCACTGGCCGCGAGCCTGGCCCCGGATGTCCGTGTGAACTGTATCAGTCCCGGCTGGATCGAGACCGGTGCCTGGGGCAAGTCCGCGAAGCGGACCAATCCCGTTCACAGTGCGGCCGACAAGAATCAACACTGGGTGGGACGTGTGGGGACTCCCGAAGACATTGCCAATCTGGCCGCCTATCTTGCGTCAGATAAATCTGGTTTTATTACAGGAACCAACATGGTGGTGGATGGCGGCATGACCCATAAGATGATATACGAATAAGTATTCAGGATTCAGTATTCAGGATTCAGAATAGCTAATACCTGACTTTGCGCCTCATTCTGAATTCTGAATTCTGAATACTGAATTCTGGTCGCCTATGAAGCATCTCACTATAAAAATTGAGGGGATTGTACAGGGGGTGGGATTCCGCTGGTCTGCCCGCGGGAAAGCCAACCAATTGGGGGTTCGAGGTTTTGCCCGAAACGAATCGGATGATTCCGTGCTGATTGAAGCGGAGGCGGATGAAGCCGCGTTGGAATCATTCCTGGCGTGGTGTGAGGTGGGGCCGGTATCCGCCCGCGTGGATCGTGTGACTGCTGAGCCGGGAAAAGTCAAAGGCTACTCCGGGTTCGAAATCAGGTAGTAAAGACAGTAGACAGGGGGCAGTAAGCAGCAGGCAGAAGACCTCACGCGAAGACGTGAAGGCGCGAAAAAATATACCCACCCCTTCGTGTCTTCGTGTCTTCGCGTGAGTCATTCTTTCCGGGTATTAGTCTTTCAGAGACCGTAACTGGACCTGACTGGCGAGTTCAGTGATGCGGGCAGGAGAGATGTTGGGGGTTCCATGGTGTTCCACTGCGGCGGCACCTGCGGCCACGGCCTGCGCCATACTTTCGGGCGTGAGGTGGCGTGCGGGAAAATAGTCGGCACAGAATTGGCCGAGCAGCGTGTCGCCCGCACCGGTGGTGTCGACGCAGTTCACAGCCGGCGATGATGCAAACCAGATCTGGCCCTGACCAGCGAACCAGGCTCCATGCGCCCCATCGGAAACAATAATGACTTCATGCCCGGGCATCAGTTTACGGAGCGCCGTCTGCATTGCCTTTTCAGATTCCAGGGACTCGCCAAGGATGGTTGCCACTTCATGACGATTGGGCTTGATGATATCAGGTTTGGCTGCCAGCGCGGCGGCCAGAGCCGGACCGGAGGTGTCCAGAACGGTTGCGCAGCCTGCGGCATGGAACAGACTGGTCAGGATAGCGTAGGTGTCGGAAGGAAATTGTGCCGGCAACGAACCGCTCATGATGATGACGTAACCCGGTTTGACGAGGGAGTGGGCGTATGTGCGCAAGGTGTCTTCATCGAAGGGGAGTGCGGGGAAACCCGGACGATTGAATTTCATTTCGTGGCCCTGTCCGTCGGAGATCATCAGGTTAATCCTCGTGGGGTGTGGCACGGTGAGGAAACGGCAGGTGATGCCGGCAGGAGTGAGTGCATCCTCATAAAAAACGACGCGATCCTCGCCGAGCAGGCCGGCAGCTATCACGGGCAGGCCGTTGGCTGCCAGCATTTTGGCCACATTGACTCCCTTGCCGCCCGGGGTGCAGGTTTCCAGCCTGACGGCGTGTACATGATTGAGCGTGAGCGCGCCTGTTACCGAGAGGGCCTGGTCCACGGCCGGGTTAAGTGTGAGTGTCACAAACATGGTTTGAGCCTGCCAGAACCTGCGGGAAAGCGCCAGTTTGATGTTTTGCAGATTTTACCTCAAAAAGCCGTTTACTTTTTGAGTCCTTCCGGCTTAAGGTGTTGCCTGCTACATGGTTTTACCAGCGGAGGCTTTATGAAGGAAATCGGGTTCGATAACGAGAAGTATCTGGAAGAGCAGTCCAAGGCCATCATTGAGCGGGCCGCACAGTTTGGCAACAAGCTCTACCTCGAATTCGGCGGCAAACTCCTCTTTGATATGCACGCCGCCCGGATCCTGCCGGGCTTCGACCCGAACGTAAAGATGCGCCTGCTCCAAAAGCTCCGTGACAAGGTTGACATCATCATTTGCATCCACGCCGGCGACATCGAGCGCAAGAAAATGCGTGCGGACTTCGGCATCACCTACGATGTCGACATTCTTAAACTGATCGATGATCTGCGTGAGTGGAAGCTGGACGTGGCGGGGGTAGTGATTACGCGTTTTGACAACCAGCCTGCCACGACGCAATTCATTACCCGCCTGGAACGGCGCGGAATCAAGGTGTATACGCACCGTGCGATCAAGGGTTATCCGACCGATATAGACAGGATCGTCAGCGACCAGGGCTATGGCTCCAATGCTTATATTGAGACGACAAAGCCGATTGTCGTGGTGACCGCCCCTGGTCCCGGCAGCGGCAAGCTGGCCACCTGTTTAAACCAGTTGTATCACGAGCATAAGCGCGGGGCCTCCTGTGGCTATGCGAAGTTTGAAACCTTTCCCATCTGGAGCCTTCCCCTCAGACACCCGGTTAACATCGCCTATGAGGCGGCCACGGTGGATCTGGCCGATTTCAACCTGGTGGATCCGTTCCATTTGGAGGCCTATAATCAAGTCAGCATCAATTACAACCGCGACGTGGAGGCGTTTCCGTTGCTGAAGCGGATCCTCGAGAAAATTTCCGGGGTTGGTGCGGGGTATCGTTCGCCGACGGACATGGGTGTCAACCGGGCTGGCTTCGCGATCTGTAATGATGCCGTGGTCCGGGAGGCTTCCCTTCAGGAGATTATTCGCCGCTATTTCCGCTGCCACTGCGAGTTCGCCATGGGGGTAGCCTGCCCGGAGTCGGTTGCCATCATCGAGAAGATCATGAGGGAAGCGGATCTGGTTCCGGAGCGGCGGACGACGGTGCTCCCGGCGCGTGAAGCCGCCCGGGAGGCCGAGCAGAAAGGTAAGGGGAATAAGGGGGTCTACTGCGGTGCGGCCCTGGAGCTTGATGACGGCACGATTGTCTCGGGAAAGAATTCACCGCTGATGCATGCCTCGTCGAGCGTCGTGCTTAACGCGGTGAAAAAACTCGCCGGTGTGCCCGATCCGATTCATCTCATTTCCGAGAACGTGATTGAGTCGATCAGCCGGATGAAACACGACGTGCTTGGCGCCCGGACGGCGAGCCTGAGTCTTGATGAGACCCTGATTGCCCTGGCCATTAGTGCGACCCACAATCCGACCGCCCAGGCGGCGCTGCAGCAGTTATGCAGGTTGAGGGGTTGCGAGATGCATCTGACCCATATGCCGGCAGCTGGCGATGAGGGGGGGCTTCGCCAGTTGGGTGTGAATCTCACCAGTGAACCGAATTTTTCAGGTAAAGAGCTTTTTGCATAATAACCAGTCAAGAAAGGATCATGTTCATGAAAAAATTGGCAGGAATCAATAAGGTGTTGATTATCGGTTCGGGCCCCATTGTGATCGGGCAGGCATGCGAGTTTGATTATTCCGGGACCCAGGCCTGCAAGGCCCTGCGCGCGCTCGGTTACAAGATTGTGCTGGTGAACTCCAACCCGGCTACGATTATGACCGACCCGGGTATGGCCGATGCGACCTACATCGAGCCGCTGAACATCGACGCGCTGGAGAAGATCATTGCCCGGGAACGCCCCGACGCGCTTCTGCCTAATCTTGGCGGCCAGACAGGCCTTAATCTTTCCTCCGATCTTGCCAAGGCTGGAATTCTCGATAAGTACAACGTCCAGGTCATCGGCGTGAAGCTTGACGCGATCGAACGGGGTGAGGACCGGATTGAGTTCAAGAAAGCCATGAACGGGCTCGGGATCGAAATGCCGAAAAGTGAGGCGGTCTACAATGTTGAGGACGCTGAGCGGGTGGCCGCCGGCCTGGGCTATCCCGTGGTTATCCGCCCCGCCTATACCATGGGCGGCACGGGTGGTGGTTTGGTTTACAACAGGGACGAACTGATGACCATCGCCGCTCGCGGCATCTCTGCCAGCCCGGTCGGTCAGATCCTGGTCGAGGAATCCGTACTGGGGTGGGAAGAGCTGGAATTGGAGGTGGTGCGGGATGCCGACAACAAACTGATCACCGTCTGTTTTATTGAGAACATCGATGCCATGGGGGTGCATACCGGCGACTCCTATTGCGCCGCCCCGATGCTGACGATCGACCCGAAGGTTCAGAAGAGGCTTCAGGACTACTCGTACAAGATCGTGGAATCGATCGGGGTCATCGGCGGGACGAACGTACAGTTCGCGCATGATCCGAAAACCGGCCGCATCGTTGTGATTGAGATCAACCCCCGGACCTCACGGTCTTCCGCCCTGGCATCAAAGGCGACGGGATTCCCCATCGCGCTTGTATCTGCAAAACTTGCCGGCGGCATGACCATGAGCGAGATGTCATACTGGCGGGATGGCACGCTGGACCGCTATACGCCGTCCGGTGATTACGTAGTCATCAAATTCTGTCGCTGGGCGTTCGAGAAGTTCAAGGGGGTTCAGGACAAGCTGGGTACGCAGATGCGGGCCGTGGGCGAAGTGATGAGCATCGGGAAGAACTACAAGGAGTCCTTCCAGAAGGCGATCCGTTCGCTGGAGAACGGAAGGCACGGTCTCGGGTTCGCGAAGGATTTCAACCGGTTGTCGCTCAACGAACTGATGGCGCGCCTGAACGAGGCTACTAGTGAACGGCAGTTCCTGATGTATGAGGCGCTCAGGAAAGGGGCCGATACGCAGGACCTCTATCGACGGACCCACATCAAGCCTTATTTCATCGAGCAGATGCGGGAACTGGTGAAGCTTGAGGAGGAGGTTCTTGCTTTCAAAGGCAAGGCCCTGCCCGACGCGTTGCTGGTACGGGCGAAAAAGGACGGTTTTGCTGATAAATATCTGGCCCAAATTCTCGGAGTTCCCGAGAAGGCGATCCGGGAGCAGCGCACGAAAGCCGGAGTCGTGGAAGGCTGGCATGAGGTTAAGGTCAGTGGCGTGGAGAAAGCCGGCTATTACTATTCGACCTATAACGCGCCGGACGCTTCAACGGCCACAACCAACCCCAAGAAGGTGATGATTCTGGGTGGGGGCCCGAACCGGATCGGGCAGGGAATTGAGTTTGACTACTGCTGCGTGCATGCGGCCTTTGCGTTGCGTGATCTGGGCTACGAAAGCGTCATGGTCAATTGCAATCCGGAGACCGTCTCCACCGATTACGACACTTCGAACAAACTCTACTTCGAGCCGGTTACGGTGGAGGATGTCCTCCAGATCTACAACAAGGAAAAACCGATGGGCGTGATCTGCCAGTTCGGCGGGCAGACGCCGCTCAACCTGGCGAAGGACATCGAGGCCGCCGGGGTGAATATTCTGGGAACGACCACGGCGACCATCGACCTTGCCGAGGACCGGGACCTGTTCCGGAAGCTCATGGATAAGATGGGAATTCCGATGGCTGAAAGCGGCATGGCGGTGACGATCGAGCAGGCCCGTGAAATCGCCGCGCGGATCGGGTACCCGCTCATGGTGCGGCCCTCGTTCGTGCTCGGTGGCAGGGGCATGGAGGTCGTCTACGACGAATCGATGCTGTCGAACTATTTTGCGGCGGCGGTGGGGGTGACCCCGGATCGTCCGATCCTGATTGATAAATTCCTCGACAACGCGCTGGAGGCGGAGGCGGATGCCATTGCAGACGGTACGGATGCGTATGTCCCCGCTGTGATGGAGCATATCGAGGAAGCCGGCATTCATTCCGGCGACTCGGCTTGCGTGATCCCACCCAGGACGATTCCGCAGAAACACATCGATACCATCAAGGAGTATACGCGCGAGATTGCCAAGACCATGAAGGTTGTGGGGCTCATGAATGTGCAGTTTGCCATTTATCGGGACACGGTGTATGTGCTGGAAGCCAACCCGCGCGCCTCCCGGACCGTTCCGATCGTCTCCAAGGTGTGCGGCATGTCGATGGCACGGATCGCCACCGAGATCATGCTGGGTCGGAAACTGAAGGACTTCGGTCTGAAGGACCGCGTCATTCCGCATTGCGGCGTGAAGGAATCGGTGTTCCCGTTCTCGATGTTCCCGGAAGTGGATCCATTATTGGGCCCTGAGATGCGTTCAACAGGCGAGGTGCTGGGAATGGCAGATTCGTTTGGTATGGCGTTCTACAAGGCCCAGGAAGCGGCCAAGTCGACGTTGCCGACATCGGGGACCATCCTGCTGACGGTGTGTGAAAAGGATCGTAACCCGGCATTGGTCGCCGCGGCAAGGCAGTTTGAACGGATGGGGTTCGGCCTCCTGGCAACGAGAGGGACGCAGGCGTTTCTTGCGGCGAACGGGGTGAGTTCTGATCTCGCGCTGAAGGTTCAGGAGGGGCGGCCAAGTATCGCGGATCTGGTCACCAACCGTAGTATCCAGTTGGTCATCAATACGCCCGCCGGCAAGTTGAGTGCGGCCGACGATTCGTATATCCGCAAGGCGGCCATCAGGATGAAAATTCCTTATATCACGACTGTGGCGGCTGCGGTGGCGGCCGCAGAAGGCATTGCGGCGCGAATCAAGGGCGACTACCAGGTGCGCTCACTTCAGAGTTATCATGCCGACATCAAGTAATGACTGATCGTCGAAAAGCTGCCGGAATTGTCGGACTTGCCGTGATGGGCTCCAGGATTCTGGGGCTTGTCAGGGAAGTTGTGATAGCCGGAATGTTTAATGCGGGGAAGTGCCTTGATTCCTTCCTCGCCGCATTCCAGATTCCCAATTTGCTGAGGGATTTATTCGCGGAAGGCGCGTTATCCACGGCATTCACCACGGTTTTTACCAAGACCATGGAGAAAGAAGGGGAGCGTCCGGCGTGGCATCTGGCAAGTCTGCTGTTCAGCGCTTTGCTGGTGCTCATGGGTGTGATTTGTATCGTGGGCATTATAGCCAGTCCGCTTTTGGTGCAGATCACAAACTTCGGCTTTCATCAGGTGCCGGGGAAGTTTGAGCTGACCGTCAGGCTTACGCGCATCCTGTTTCCCTTTATTCTGTTGGTCTCACTGGCCTCGGTCGTAATGGGGATTCTGAATGCCCGGTTTATTTTCGGACTCCCTGCCTCGGCCTCGACGGTATTCAATCTGGTCTCGGTGCTCAGTAGCGTCCTGCTGGCCTATGTGTTCGATCCACAGCCGGATTGGCGCCACCCGGTCTTTTCCGAGCGGGCGCTTTATGGGGTGACGTTGGGTGTGCTGCTGGGGGGACTGGCCCAGTTGGGCATGCAGTTGCCGTCTTTGTTTAAGCTGGGCTTCCGGTTCAAGTGGGAATTGAATTTGAGCGACCCGCGCCTGAGGCAGGTCTGGGCGCTGGCCTGGCCCAGCATGATTGCCGGGGCGGCGGTCCAGGTGAATGTGCTGGTCAATGGTATGTTTGCCTCGGAGATTGATGGTGCGCGGTCATGGCTTAATTGCGCGTTCCGGATGATGCAGTTTCCCATCGGGATATTCGGGGTGGCGATTGCCACGGTGACTTTGCCTGCGGTGGCCAGGTTGCATGCCAAAGGGGCGATGGCCGAGGCGGGTAAAACGATTGAAGAAGCGCTCAGGCTGGCCTTTTTCCTGACCTTGCCGGCGGCGGTGGGGTTGGCAGTATTGGCCCCGGATATCATTCAGGTGATCTATCAGCACGGTCATTTCTCCGCCGCATCCACAGCCGCTACAGCCTCGGCCTTGAGGGCCTATGCGATCGGCTTGGCCGCCTATGCCGCTATCAAGGTGGTGACCCCTTGTTTTTACGCCTTGGACCGGCGTCGGATTCCCCTGAATGTCAGTCTGGTGGGGATTGGGCTCTGTATCAGCCTTAACTTTGCGTTGGTGAAAATTTTCCATCTGGGGCATGTGGGATTGGCGGCAACGACGGGGTGTATCGCGATTCTGAATTTTACGCAATTGGCGATATATCTGCGACGGGATGTTCATTTTGGTGCGGTCCGCGCCTGGTTCCGGTTTGGGATTTTGGTAGGCGGCTCCGCCGGGGTGTGCGGGCTGACGGCCTGGCTTCTCAAGCATTGGCTGGTGGGTTTTGGACAAAGCTTTCCCTTTATGGTGCTGGCTCTGGGCATTGAGATCGGGGTGGCTGGTTTGGTATACTTTGGCTTGACGCACGTCTGCCGCATTACCGAGACCCATTATATCGTGGGTTTGATGCGCAAGAAGCTGCTGGGAAAAATATGAGGCATTGCATTTAATGTGGGAGGGGCACTCCGTGCCGCGACAGGTGCATATGGGCGGATGAGAAGACAAGAGTCGCCTCCCGCATTAATTAG
>JBAXDB010000103.1:0-9294 GCA_037141135.1 bacterium
CAAATGAAGACGCATCGATATTTCGTACAAGCGACGAAAGCGACCTTGACAGCAATGGTTGCCCTGTTTGGACTCACCAGTTGCAATAGTACGATCATCCATTCAACCCCGACCTTGTCGGAGGGAATGCATGCCCCGGTTGTGGCAGTGACTTCATTTGAGAACCGCGCCGGGTTTGAGGGGCAGTGGAAACTGGGCGATGGCATGGCTGACCTTCTGGTCTCCGAACTTGTTTTGTCCCGGAACTTCGTCGTGGTTGAGCGCCAGCACTTTGAGAATATTACCGGCGAGATCCAACGCCAGCAAAGCGCCCTCTTCCGGCCTGAAGGCAAAACCTCTGTCGGGCGGATGAAAAACGCTCAATACCTGATCCGCGGCGTCATCAACGATTTTTCCCAATCCGGCGGGAGCGGCCTGTTCCTCTCCATCGTACGTACAGTGTTTCTGCTAGGGCGAAGCCACACTGCACGCGTTTCACTTACCTTAACTCTGGTGGATGTTGAGACGGGACAAATCCTGAGTTCAGTTCAAAGCACAGGTCTTGTCCGTACAAGAGAAGCCTTCGTCAAAGCCACCTATGAAGGCGTTTCCTTCGGCGGCGAGGTCTTCTTCGCCACCCCGCTCGGCCAGGCTACCTCCCGCGCCATTGAAGGCGGCGTCAGCCAGATCGTCCGTAACATGCCAAAGAATCCCTGGCGCCCCATGATCAGTTGTGTTCGGGATGGAAACATCCTCATCAACGGAGGGAAGGACCGTGGTTTCCGGGAAGGCGCTGAATATATCGCACGCGGCCCTGCAGAACCTGTAACGGATCCCGCCACCGGCGATGTTCTCACCTTTGTGCCGGGCTCCAAAATCGGTCTGCTTCGTATCAGTCGGGTGGATGACAAGGTTTCGTATGCAAAAATCATCCAGGGCCAGGGCTTCACTCGCGGACAATGGCTGGGCAAGGCCACGCCGGCAACGCGAGGTCCTTGAAATGCACCAGGTCAGCCCTGCGGAATTTCCTTCATTTCACGAAGAATTTTCTTGTTTTCACTTGAAGCCGATTCGGGAAATTCCTTTAGTGCATCCGCATAATATTGGCGGGCTTCCTGATAAGCCTTGGTTGCTTCCTCAGCACTTCCCTCTTTAATCCAAAGATCACCAATTCGACGGGCATTCAACCCCAGAATCATGGCCGGCGACACTCTGATCTGATCAATTGGATCAACGGTATAACTATTCTCTTTCGCGATGACGTCCATAAACTTGCGGAAATAGGCAATGGCACCCCGGTAATCGCTTTTTTTCAAGGCAATGTGGGCATTTATCTTATTGATCATCATGGCTTTTTGCAACGGGTCGGTCATAATCAACCCACGCTCAACGATTTTCAGTGACCCATCGTAATCCTCGCGAAAATAACTGATATCCAACAGGAAGCCATCCAACTGGCGTAAGTTCATTTCCACCTGAGTGCCGCCCCTGAGTGTTTCGCAAAACTGATTCAAGACATCGAATGATTCGCGGGTTCCTCTACTGATCAGCCCCGAATAATTCATGGAAATCAAGCTAATGAGGCCATCCACGGGAATTTTTTTAGTTTTAAGAACCGTCAGGCGACGAATCATTTCCATGGTGTCCCCACGCCTGCCGGCAACATTAACCCATCCCACTGAGGCGGCCTCACGCAATCGTGGACGAGAGGAGTCATCCACCAGACCGAATTCATACAGGGCCTCGGCTGCGGCAAGTTGATTGGTAGCCACCGCCGCATCACCCACCACCCGCAGGTTATGGGCAGCCCCGCTATCCGGCAACTCATTCATCACCCCCCGGAAATAGGTATCAGCCGCCTTCCAGCCGTCTTTGGCTAGAAGCAATTGAATGCTAAACCCGACGGTTGCGGCACGTTTTCCGGGAGATTCTTTCACCATCTTGTCGATCACGGCCAAAAGGCTTTCGGAGAGTGCCCAGTTTTGATCCTTTACCGACGTGGTGAAATAGCCGCTGAACAAACTTAACGCCGCCGGTTCAGACAGGAGGGGCAGATAGGTCCCGATCGTCTGAGCGAGTTCTCCTGTCCGTCCCAGCGAGGATAACGCCATCACGTGTTTCTGCGCGGTGGCAGTTAACGTAACATCACCTAACTTGTAGGCGCAAAGGGTGATGCACCAATCCATCAATTCCTGATATTGCGATCTCGATAACAAGGCGTTCTCAATAACACCGGTGACCTGGGCAGCCACCTCAGGGGACTTCACCGCTACCTTCAAGAACCTTTGCTGCGCGGCCGCCATACGATCCGCAGCAACTTCAATTTGAAGTTGGGCTGCCAAAATTGCCGGCCGGGCAAATTTGTAGCGGCTGCTCTTGTAAAATGGCTCCAATAAGGCAAGCGCCTGATCGACATTGCCATCCAAGGCCATCTGCCGGGCATTCGACACGGTATGATCAATATCCACACCGGCTTTGGGCCCACATGACGAGACGACCATAGCGACCAATACAATCCCTATTCCGTTAAGCAAACATTTGTTCATGATCTGGACTCCTTATACATCGTTGACTCTACAACTCGTATTCAGAATAGTCATACTATAAGATTCCAAAAATCCGAACAATAAAAACAAAGTTGACGGGGACCCCGATTTTTTGACAGTAATTCATATTCTGGTAAAGGATGGAAAAACGGATGAATACAAAAAAAGACGCAAATCGGATTATAATTTTTGATACAACCCTGCGTGACGGCGAACAGGCCCCTGGGTGCAGCCTGAACCAACGCGAAAAACTTGAGATTGCATATGCTCTCGCAGCGCTGAAAGTGGATGTGATTGAGGCCGGGTTCCCCATCGCCTCACCGGACGATTTTGCCGCCGTCCACACCATAGCGGAAAGCGTGAAGGGTCCAACCATTGCAGCCCTCGCCCGCACCATTGAGAAAGACATCGAGCGCGCCGGCATGGCCATTGCCCCGGCCGCCAGGCGGCGCATTCACACATTCAGCTCCGGCAGCGACATCCACCTGGAAAAGATCCTTAAAATGACCCGTGCCCAGAATATCGAGCGGTCGGTCAAGGCGGTCAAATTTGCACGCACCTTTACCGACGATGTGGAGTATTCAGCGCAGGACACCACCCGGTCCGACCGCGAGTATCTCGTGGATCTCTATACCGCCGTGGCAGAGGCGGGCGCCACCACCCTGAACATCCCGGACACCGTCGGGTATGCCATCCCGGAGGATTACGGAAACATGATCGGCTATATCACTGAACGTGTAAAAGCCCGCGTCCCGGGTGTCATAATTTCAGTCCACTGCCACAATGATCTCGGCATGGCGGTGGCCAATTCACTGGCGGCGGTCCGGGCCGGCGCCCGCCAGGTTGAATGCACGATCAACGGACTCGGCGAACGAGCGGGCAATACCTCGCTGGAGGAAATCGTCATGGCCATACGCACACGCCATGATTATTTCAACCTCCACACCAATGTGGCCACCAAAGAAATCTTCCGCGTCAGCCGCATGGTCAGCCGCCTGACAGGAATGACAGTGCAGCGCAACAAGGCAATTGTCGGGGCCAACGCCTTTGCCCACGAATCCGGCGTCCATCAGGACGGCGTCCTCAAAGAACGAACGACATACGAAATCATGCGCCCCGAGGATATCGGCATCGAGGGCTCCGACCTCGTCCTCGGCAAACATTCCGGCCGTCACGCCTTCCGCGACAAACTCACCAAAATGGGCATGAAGTTAACGGATACTGAAATTGAGAATGCCTACCACCGGTTCATCGAACTTGCCGACAAAAAAAAGAATATTTATGACGATGACCTGCTGGCCATTGCCCGCGACCAGATGGACGTTATCGAAAACGCCTATCTTCTGGACTACCTGCATGTTTCCGCCGGGACCAGCACCGTCCCCACCGCCACTCTCCGTCTGAAACGCGGCGGTGAAGTTTTACAGGACGCCAGCTGCGGTGATGGGCCGGTTGATGCGGCACTCAAAACCATTGACCGCATTACCAAGGTCAAGGGCAAGCTGCTAGATTTCTCGCTGCAAGCCATCTCCGTCGGCAAAGACGCCATGGGTGAGGTCACGATCCGCGTGGCCTTCGGCGATGAAATCGTGAGTGCCAAAGCCGCCAGTACCGACATTGTGGAAGCGGGCACAAAAGCCTACCTCTCCTGCGTCAACCACCTGCTTTTCAATCGCGCGCTCCGCGATAAAACCAAACCTAAAAAAGGATCCCGTAAATGAGGGCGCTGAGCGGCCATACCCAACCCTTTGCCGTTCTGGGACACCCCATTGGCCATACCTTGTCGCCAGTGATGCATAATGCCGCCTTTGAATCGCTGGGGTTGGACGCCATTTATCTGGCCTTCGATGTCGCTCCGGCCAATTTGCTGGCGGTGCTTCCCGCCATGCAAGCCATGGGCTTCGGCGGAGTCAACCTCACCGTGCCCTTGAAAGAAGTTGCGTTTAAGGGATTGGTCGATTTGGATGACTCGGCACGGCGGCTGGGAGCAGTCAATACGGTTGAATTCACCGCACAAGGCTTGCGCGGGCATAACACTGATGGAAAAGGCTTTCTGCTGGCCATTGAGGAAGCCTTTCATTATTCAATCAAAAACCAGACGCTGTTTGTGATGGGCTGCGGCGGAGCCGGCCGGGCCGTTGCCATCACCGCGGCAAGTGAAGGAGCTGGGCGCCTGATCCTTGCGGACATCGATGAAAGCCGCTGCCGAAATCTTGCCCGCGACATAGCAACCCTGGCACCGGGAACCCACATCGAGGTGGCGGGAGCAACCCCGGAACAATGGATGCAGAAAACGCATCAGGCCAGCTTGATCATTCAGGCCTCTCCCGTGGGCATGAATGCCGCGGATACCTGTCCCCTTCCCCCGACTTCATTCAAACCCGGGCAACTGGCCTTTGACCTTGTCTATAACCGGCCGGAAACCTGTTTTACCCGGGCGGCCACCGCAGGCGGGGCCCAAGCAGTCAACGGGCTGGGTATGCTGTTACATCAGGGAGCCGAAGCCTTCACTATCTGGACGAAAAAACCGGCCGCCGTGGCGATCATGCGAAAGGCCCTGGAAACCGCGTTATACGGCTGATCTCTTGCGCATCACCACCAAGTTGCTGCCATTGGTCGAGACCCAGGAGAGCCCCAATTGTTCACCAATATAGCGAAAAGTGGACTCGGAATAGAACGAGATGTGCGTGGGATCATGGGCATAATACCAATTGGACAGATTGATCCCCGGCAGCACCAGACTGGTAACCACAACCAGAAGACCATCCGGCCGGATCAATGACGTCAATTGCTCCCATTCAGCCCGGGGCGTTCTGAAGTGTTCGACCGTCTCGGTTGACACCACGGCATCAAAGGGCCCCTGCCCCGCCAACGAACCGGTCACGACCATTCCGGGTTCCGACCGGTCCCCGAAAATGGGATCATAGCCAACCGCCGCAAAGCCTTCCCGGTTTAGCAGTTTAACCAGCACGGGGCCGGGACCGGACCCGTAGTCGAGAATCGTCGGCGAAACACCAGGTTCTCTGCGGATGTGGGTTATAAGACAGTCCACCGCCACCATCAGAAACTTGACATAGCCCGAATTCGACAAGCTGTTTTGATGACATAGATACCGCTCATACTCCTGTTCCGGAGGAAGGTGGAAGGCGGGGGGGATAAACCGCAGATCACAAACAGGACAGGCACAATGGAGCCGATTCAGAGATCTCCCCACGGAAGCCGCCAAAGCGCCACACAGAGGACAAGGCTCAGTTTCCACGGGTCTCAACCGGGGCCGTACTGCCCTCATCGTCCTGCGGACTTTCAGCCCCGTCCCGTCGCGCACGAAAAGATTTTCCGCGCCGGCCACGTCGGCGGGGACGCCCCTCCGCACCGTCGGAAGAAGATTCATGCCCGAACCGTTCGTGGCGGGGTTGCCATGGAAACGACAACGCCCGCTCGAGTGCCTGCCGGTTTTCGCCGGTGAGCCTCACCATAAATTCCAGATACGCCACCGCTTCCGGGAAAAATGCCCGGGTGGCCAATGGCGCGGCACGGCGGCCATTGTCGTCCGTCAATCTTGGCTGTGAGGCCAAAATCTCAGCAGTTCGGTAACGCACCGTTTTGGGAACCTGCACACGTTCTGTGAGTCCCCCGAAATGCTCCATGGTCACCGAATGCAGCGCCAAGCCATGGTGTTGCCCCTGGCTGGCCATTTCACCGGCACGTGACTCATGCATTCCACCGAACATCAAGGCAAAGAGCAGGGCAGGCGATACATCACGGCCTGCCAGCCTCCATTCGTCCACTTGCTTGAGCGCCTCGCTGATCCGACGGCACTGAGGGCTGCCCTTATCGGGACCCAGCCACGAACCGAGGTCAGGGAAGAGCATTTCATAGAGGCCAAATTCACGCAGCAGCTCATAGGCCCGTTGCGCCGCTTTACAGAAGAACAGTTTCTGAACTTCCTCATAGAGGCGGGAACGATTCGCCATGGCGAGGGTGGCATAGTGCTCCCGGATCGCCCAGGC
Organism: bacterium; assembly: GCA_037141135.1. GTDB lineage: Bacteria > Verrucomicrobiota > Kiritimatiellia > CAIKKV01 > CAITUY01 > JAABPW01. The sequence continues at coordinate 6,536 of JBAXDB010000103.1, forward strand.
GGTGTCCTGGGCGATGGCGAAATCAAGCATGGCGGCGAACCGGACGGCACGCACCATCCGGACGGGATCTTCCACACAACGCACCCCGGGCTCGCCGATAAAACGGATTACTCGGCCCTTGAGATCTTCCAGTCCGCCCACGTAATCAATCAATGAATAATCACGGATATCATAAAATAAAGCATTTACGGTGAAATCCCGCCGCAAGGCATCTTCCTCGGGCGATCCGAAAAGATTATCACGGACAATCAGACCGTCATCCCGCCGGATATGATGGGGGCTGGCAAAAACAGGGAGTGGTTCGCTGGCATTGGATCTATCCGACGGATCGGACGCATCTGACGGATCAACAAAATCTGTGGCATCCGCCTCAGGGGGCTGGTTGGCCCGGAAGGTGGCCACTTCAATAATTTTGTCACGTCCAAAAAAAACATGAGCCAACCGGAAGCGGCGCCCGATCAGGCGGCTGTTTCTGAACACCTTCCGGACCTCATTGGGCGTGGCATCCGTGACAACATCAAAATCCTTTGGTTCCCGCCCCAGGAGAAGATCACGTACTCCACCACCGGCAATATAGGCAATATATCCGGCCTCCTTGAGACCATAGAGGACTTTAAGAGCTTCAGGACTGATGTTCTGGCGGCTTAAGGTATGATCGGACCGTTTGACAATAACAGGTTCCACACTAATTCCTTATAAAACGGATATATTATCTCACCCTCATGACTGGATTGTCAATCTTCTAACAATCTCGTCCACGACCTGATCAATATTCAGGCCGGTAGTATCAACCACTTGGGCGTCTGCGGCCAATTTCAATGGGGCGGTCTTCCGCCCCGAATCCCGTTTATCCCGGTTGGTCAACGAAACCATTATCCGCCCGACATCAGAGATCGTATTTTTCGGATTCAGTTCCGCGTGCCGCCGTCGGGCGCGTTCCTCGGGACTGGCATCCAAATAGAACTTTGCCGCGGCATCGGGAAACACTACGGTCCCGATATCACGCCCCTCCATCACCAGGTTTCCGAAACGGCTCATTTCCTGGAGCCATTGTGTCACCTTTTCCCGGATCTCCGGGATCGCCGCCACAATGCTGACGGTCTCATTCACCTTTTCCCCGCGAATCTCTTCGCGCGGCTCATACCCATCGATCCGATATCGGACCGCCCCATTCTCAACAAAAAAATCGACAGTCATCCGCTTCATTGCCGCGATGACTTCCGCCGGATCAAACGTGTCGCAACCGAGTTTGACCGCCTTCCAAGCGAGGCCCCGGTATAATGCGCCCGAATCCACATATTTATAGCCGAGGATGGCGCTTACTTTCCGGGCGACCGTGGATTTCCCTGATGCTGATGGTCCATCAATCGCAATTACTTTACTCGGCATGGCCGCCAACCTTTCCTAAGTCATCCCAAAAAGCGGGGTACGATTTATTCACACAGGCGATGTCATCCATACGCACGGGCGCATCCGCATACATGGCCAGCACCGACATCGCCATGGGAAGCCGGTGATCGCCATAGCTATCCACTGTCACGCCCCCCTTTACCCTGGCGGGTCCTTCGATAATCATGCCATCAGGAGTTTCCTCAACCTTAACGCCCATGCGGGTCAGATTATCAACCACACTGCGAATTCGATCTGATTCTTTTACCCTTAACTCAGCCGCATCACGAATGACAGTACGCCCCCGTGCCAGCGCCCCGGCCACCGCAACCAACGGCAACTCATCTATCAAATCCGGAATTTCGCTCCCCCCTACTTCAGTTCCATGCAAAGAACGTCCCTCAACGCGAATAACGCCCATACACTCACATGCGGTGGTGTCAAAGATTTCAGTAAACGTAATGGAGGCTCCCATACGCTTCAAAACGCTAATGAGCGCATTCCTCCGCGGGTTCCAACCAACATTCGGCAATTCGATCATGTGACCTTCACCACAAGCGGCCGCGGTGATCCAAAAAGCCGCGGAAGAAATGTCACCTGGCACATTCCAGGAACGCGCTTCCAACTTGGGCCCTCCGGCGCCGTACCCTTTCAAAGATACACGGGATCCAATGGTTGTTACCGGAACCCCCATGGCATTCAGTAACCGCTCCGTATGGTCACGCGTAGGGCTGACCTCGGTCACGGTCGTGATCCCCTCGGCAAACAGGGCTGCAAACAGCACGCAAGATTTCACCTGGGCGGAAGCCACGGGCGGCGCATATTCGATCCCGGCCAGTTTTCCCCCTGTGATCCGTACCGGGGCACAGCCCTTGTCTCCCAATAAGTCCACCGTTGCACCCATTCTCATCAACGGCTCGGCAATACGACGCATGGGCCGCGACCGCAATGAGGCATCACCCGTCATCTCAGAGGTAAAAGCCTGCCCGGCCAGTAGCCCCGCCAACAGCCGCATCCCGGTTCCAGAGTTTCCCATATCTAGGACTGTATCCGGCCGTTTCAATGCCCCACCCACCCCGATCACTCGGAGGACATCATCCTGGAACTCGAACCTGGCACCCAGTTGCGACATGGCTTTCAGAATCGTGACGCAGTCCTCACTCCGGAGAAAGCCACGCACGTTTGTCGTACCACTTGCATAAGATGCCAGCATCGCGATCCGGTGAGATATGCTCTTATCTCCAGGCACCGCCAAAGTCCCGCTCATCCGCCGACAAGGCGAAACCGCTATCGATTGACTCATGGTTGTATTCATAAAGGGGGCTTATTCTAACCGCCCTTCAGGGATAAGATCAAGCGGATCAAGCGAA
>JBAXDB010000104.1:0-8979 GCA_037141135.1 bacterium
TTATGGAGCGCCCTGCAACTCCGACATGTATGGGATCTTGATGTTGAAGGCCTTGCCCAGGCGGCCAAGTTCGGTGATGATGCCGGGTTGTTTTGTGCGGGTATGCTCCCCGATCAGGTAATAGGCGCGCTGCCACGCCCAGCTGTTTTTAACCCCTTCATCCCCAGTCAGCGCCGTGGCAAGATCGAGATCAAAGACCATGTCACATCTGATGTCATCAGCCTGCCCCGTCGCCTGGAACACCAGGCGCCGCGTCCCCTTGAGGTAGCGCCCATAAATGACCAGTGGCCGGTCGAGATACAAATTCGCCGTCAGCAACGGATAGGCCTCACAATAGGTCTGACCCGCAAACCGGAACCGGACATCAGACAAGACCGGACGGCTGACTTCGCGGACGCGACTCTCCAACACGGAGGGAATATCCCAACGACCGGTCTTGACAATATACGTGTCGCCCCGGTTGCGATAGCTCAGCAGGTCCAGCAGATAGGCGTTCACGCCAGGAAAAGTGCCAAGCGTGAAAACCGATACTTCGCCCTGATTGGCCTGGCTAAAGGCCTCAATAATCCTGGTATGATCGGTGATTCCCGTCGTCGCATCCCCGTCGCTGGCCACCACCATGATGACAGGTCTGCCAGGCTTGCGCGGGAACTGGAGCAAATCCTTCAAAGAATCAAATATATCGGTATTGCCCACAGATTCCATGCGGCCGATAAACTCCCGGGCGCGCTGCAGGTTTTCGGTATCCACGGTCGCCCACGTATCAAAACACTTCACAACTGAATCGCGGAACTCCACGACATTGAAACGGTCGCCCGGGCCAAGCAGGTCAAGGGACTTGAGCAGCCCCTCGCGGCAATAGTGGAGTTTCTGTTCGGTGATGCTGGCCGACCCATCCTGAACCAGCAGCAAATCCTTGGCCAGCACGGGCAGCAGATCCGTGGTCCGGCGTTTGATCTCAATCCGGCAGTAATTATATAAGGCTCCCCTTGGCGACTGGTAGACAAACACATCGGCCTTGAGGTGTTTCTCAAGCGCCTTGAGGATATTCACCCTGGCCTGCTTCTCCTCAATTAATTTCTGAGGTTCATCCTCGATGATTTTTTGGGACGGGGCCACATCCCGCGCCGCCCGGCCCGACCCCATTCCAGCCGGCACATTACGGCCCCAGGTGAACTTGGAGGGATCATCCACCAGATAATACGCCCCGGTGGAGACCAACCCGCTTTCCAGGTCTTCCCTGCTGGCAGGTGCCGCGATGTCCAGCCCGGCCAGGCTACGGGGAATTGTTTCCATATACCGTCGTGGTTTCCGCAAGGCGGCCTCATCTTTAACAATGGTTTGATTGATGCTCAGGATTTCCTGGCGGGGTTCCCAGAGAGGCCGATCCACCGGCACCGGTTCGGCCAGATTCCGCTGCTCGCCGATCAAGACGCCGGCGTCCACCTGCCGTGGTTCCACGGCTGACTCGTCCAGTGCGCGCCGGATGGTGGTCGCCTCCGTTCCGACATCACCGGCCACCTCGCCACGCGCGGCCTCCGGCTTGAACTTGGGGGGGCGCCGGTCAACATCCGGAAGTTCCGGAGCCAATTTCACATCCGCCAGTTTCAGGGAAATCTGCCGCTCGGACGCCGGGTTGGCGGCCATTTTATAAACACTGAAGCTCGGGAGCAGGAGCAGGACGGCCACATGCAGGAGCAGCGAGGCCAGGATTGCAAGGCCATACCACACCAGATTGCGACGCCGCATCTGCCTGATCATCTCCAATGTGCCCAAAGGCTTTTCTTTCTTCCTGAAATTGAGTTGTCGCGGAAATGTGCTCATGGCTTTATTTCTTTTTCGCCCAATCACTATCAGGGTAACGTTCGAGCAGTTCCTTTTTGGCTTTCGCGGCGTCATCCAGCCGCCCAGCCGCCGTAAATTCCAACGCCGCCTCATGCAGACACTCCGGAACCAGATCGGCATCATCGAACAAGACCGCCACACTCAGGAAATGACGCGCGGCTCCGGCATGGTCACCCTTCGCCTTCAGGGCCTTGGCGATTCCGGCATAGGCCTGAACACGGAGTGGCAATAACAGGTCTGTTCCAGCCAAAGTAGCCGACTCCTCGAACGCCCGCCTGGCCTTATCGGCATCATTCGCCATCAAGCTCAATTCGCCCAGTTTCAACCAGGCCTCCGCCATGGCCTGACTCTTGAAATCCACACCTGTGACCCGCTCAAAAGCCTGCCGGGCCTCATCATTCCTCCCCTGGCCCATGAGGATTTTACCCTTCAGACACCAGGCCGTTTGCTTCCAGTTATCCGTTTTTGCCTGGGCCAGCAACAGCTCAACAGCCACGGCCGCCTTGGCAAACTCCCGTTTTTTAAGCTGATAATCACCAAGCCATTCCAGCAATTCCTGGGGGAATTTCTCGCGCATGGTGGAACCCATCAACTCCTGCAGGAGGGGGGCGGCCTCATCCGGCTTTTCCCGGCGCTGGAGCACCAGCGCCAGCCGGAAGCTGGCCCGCTGTCGCAGGTCGTCCGAGGGAGGCGGCACCACCGTCAACACTTGCCGAAACGCCATTTCAGACTCCTCCAGCTTGCCGGCTTCCTCCAATAAGACTCCACTCCAGAACCGGGCGTCCGCCAGATATTTCGTGGCAGGAAATTTCGCCAGAAGTTCGCGCCACGTTTCCATCGACTGGGCGTCGCGCCGCAGATACGTTTCGCTGATAGCCTTCTGATAAAGGGCATCCTCTACGAACCGGCTTTGCGGGAATTTCTCCAGCAGCCGGGCATAAGCCGCCACGGCCTGCTCCGGCTTCTTGGCCGTGCCCAGACAGGAGGCCTGGGCAAAGAGGGACTGGGGGACCAATTCATGTTTCGGGAAATCAACGGCGAGGCGACCGAAGAGTTCGGCCGCCTGCAGAAAGTCACCCTTCTTCTGCAGCAGATGAGCCAGCCTGTACAACGCATCCCCTGCCAACTGTGAGTTCGGGTATTGATCCAGCAGCATGCGGTAATATTGCACGGCGCCGGCCTCATCATTGAGAGCCGCGCTAGATTCCGCCAAAAGCCAGCACACATCCCGTTTCACGCGGTCAACAGCAATCAACCCCCTGGCCTGCTCGATCGCCGCCTGAAAACGCCCGAGCTTGAATAATGCCAGGGCCCGTTCATAGGCCGCACTGACAGCGGTATCCCCCGTCGGATTGCCCTTCAGCAACTCGGCATAGGTTGCGGCGGCCTCCTCATTTTTCATAACCTGCCGGAAACAATTGGCCTTGAGATACAGCCATTCCTGGGTCTTGCCGGCTTCTGCAGAGGTGCCGGCGGCCTCCTCCCCGCAAATTTTCAAAGCTTCAGCATAGCGCTTGGCATTGTAAAGCGACCAGGCCTGCTGAAGCCGGGATTGGGCGACACGTTCATCTTTCGGGTATTGCGTCGCCAATTTTTCATAGGCCTGAGCCGCCGCCTCAAAGTCCTTGCGGGAGTAACAGAAGTCCCCCAGCTGAAAAAGGGCTTCGGCGCCCATTCGCGGTGATCCCGGTGCGGCGGCGGCCAAGCCATAGAGAAGAGCGGCCCGTTTTCCCTCACCCCGCCGATCAAGTCCCGCAAGGGCCAGCGCCGCATAAGGGATCAAAGGGGTGCCGGCATACTTCGTCAGAACGCCATCATAGGCCTTCGCCGCGTCATCCAGCTTCCCCTGCTTTTCCAGGGCAACCCCCAGCGCAAACTGGCAGGCCGCCCCCATCTCGGGCATCGGCGAGCCCTTCAACATTGCATTCAGCAACTGGATCTGTTCCTCGCGCTTGCCGCTCTGTTCCATTAGTTCCGCGCGGCGCAAACCCGCACGGTAATGGAACTCACCCTCTGCAAAATCATCAAACACCCGCTGATACGCCTGATCCGCCTCATTTGTGCGGCCCAGCGACCGGTAGCATTCGCCCATCCGGTAAGTGACCACATCGTCCGACGCATTCCGGGGATGTTGCGCAAGGTATGCTTGATACTCTTTCAGCGCCGTCTCCCACATCCCCCGTGAATAAAGACCATTCGCAAACTGCAACTGTTCCGTGTCACTGAGCGCAAAAGAATTAGAACAGAAGCCCGCAAAGACCGCGAAGACGAAAATAGTTGCGGCCATTTTCACTCTTACCGCTCGCCCTTCTTATCAACCAGCCCTGTGGCAAAAGAGACATTCCAGATGTTGGCCTGGCGGCAAAGGTCCAGAACGCGAATCACGTGTTGATAGGCCGTCTCACTGTCGGCGCGCAGTAAAACCGGCTGTCCGGGGAAAAGCACCACCAGGCGATTCAGAAGCGCGGAAAGTTCAGGATCACTCAGCTTCCGGCCATTAACCACGGTGGTGCCATTTTTCATGACATTCAGGATAATTTCGCCCGGCAGGCGTTGTTCAAGCTTCGCTGAAGAAGCCGTGGGCAGTTTGACATCCAACTCGGCTTCCCACTGCGTAAAAATCTGGCTCATGATTGAGTAACAGAGCAGCACCAGCAAAAAATCGACCATCGGCGCAATTTGAAAGGCGATGGGATTGGGTTGATGTCTTCCCCGGAAGTTCATTTACCCCTCTTGCTCAACAGGATGTTCATGACTTGTCCGGAGGACACCTCAAGTTCAGCGATGATCCGGGCCGCCCGGTTCCGGAAATACGCATAAAAGGCCATGGCGGGAATACCCACAATCAGACCCGCCGCCGTGGCAATCAAGGCTTCCCCCACCCCTGCGGCCAACAACATGGGCTTGGCTTTGGTCAAATCCAGGGCCACCGCATTAAAGGCATGAATCATGCCGAACACGGTTCCGAGCAAACCCACCATTGGCGAGAGCACAGCCAGGTCAAACAGGTATTGGGTTTGCCCCTGAATAATCAGCGCCTGGCGCCCCCCCTCGGACTCGACGACATCCTTCATCAATGCCGGCGAAATGTCGCCCGTACGCGCATAATCAATGGCGGCCACCGTCACCTCGGAGAAGGCGCAGGGTTTGTACCCGCAAGCAGACCGCGCATCGGCCAGTTCACCGGCCTCCAATTTATCCAGCACGTCGTCCTTCAGCATCTGAGGCACAACCTGATTGCGTCGCAAAATAAAGAAAAAATAGATGACCAGCGCCAACGCCACAATGGACATTACTCCGAGGGCCACCATCACCACACCGCCCCGGCTAAGCATCTCCATCAGGGAAACCTTCTGGGATAATAGATCATCCTTGCCCGCCGCCGTCTCGGCCAGCGCCGTCGTTGCAGTCAATGTCAGCATCAAAGTTGTCATCCACTTAATATTCATGCGCATTTTGTGTTCTCCTCATCCAGCTTAGCCGTAATATAAGCAACCTTCTTTAGAGGCTAGCGGCGATATTTTCGGACTTCAAGCCTAATCTCAACAGCGCTCAGGGCAGGGGTGCAGGACAAATTCTTTGATACCAGGGCAAAGGGCGCCCTTAAGATGGCCGCCGAGGCCGTCGGCCCTCCATGAGAAAACGCCTGTCTTTCCTTTTTTTGATCCCTCAGGGCAGTAGCGGGGCCAGGTGAGAACGAAGTTCGCGTTCAAGGTTACGCGCCTTGAGTTGGAGCACCCGCTTATCCTGATTAGCCAACAGGGAGGCGCGCAAAGCCGGATCACGGGTTATGCGGCCCATCATTTCCGCAATGGCTTCAAATTTCTTTTCATGAAACAGGACCCCGGCCCCACCCAGGGTTTCCGGCACTGCACAGGCCGAAAAGGCCAACACGGGAACCCGGTGGACCAGACTCTCGACCAGCGGAATGCAGAACCCTTCATGTTCGCTCATGCATAAAAACAACGTGGCGCTCCGGTAGCAGGCGTTCAACTGGGCTTGTGGAATCGAGCCGGTGAACACCACATTCTCCAGTTTAAGATCCCTGGCCATCGTGATTAGAAGCCGATGATAACGCTCTGTCCCGGCATAGGAGCCGGCTAATATCAGGCGCGAGTTGGCTTCGACCCCTTTCTGAAAATAGGCAAAAGCCAAAAGCACATCTTCAATTTTTTTATTCGGGGCACAACGCCCGACAAACAATACATTCACCTTGCCATCACCGAACTGGCGCATCACCGCACGATCAGGCGCGCCCCCCAACTTCTCTAAATCCAGCATCAAGGGAAGCACCGCCGGGGGCGGATAGCCCCAGGCCGTCAGTTCTCTGGCATTAAATGCGCTATCAGCCAGATTGACCGTGGCCACTCCCGCCAACGCCGCCGCCTGCTTCCGGCCCCGCGCCAGATCTGTGGCCGTGGAAGGTTGCACGAGCTGGTAATAATCGGGCGGGGTGATGTTATGATACAAAATCGCTTTTTTTGCGGGCAGGCCGCAAAACACCTCATTGGCCTGCGAACCGATGGATAGGTGCAGTAACGCCACATCGCCGGGCCCGCATCCCGCATGCAATTCATTGAGATCCATGGCCTCGGAGCGTAATTCCGGCAGGATCCGCCGCCGTTCACAATAAATTTCGGAGTCAAACCCCCAGCCCCGGAAGACGGTCCGCATCACCGTCGCCTCATTGCTGATGGCATCACCGCGGCTGAAACCTGCAACTAATTGATGTATGGCGGCCATGCATTTCACCGTTTCTTTAATGCGGCACGTACGGCCCGAAGATGAACCTTGATGGTCGGATCCGCACCCGCCTGACGCCATGCCCGCTCCAAATTTTTCAGGGCATTGTCATAGTCGCCCTGCTTATACTGAACCCATCCCTGCGTGTCCAGATAGGCTCCATTATCAGGGTCCTGCGCCATGGCCTTTGCGATGTAGGCGCCCGCCTGTTCAAGATTAGTGCCCTGCTCCGCCCACATATACGCCAGATAATTTAACGTTTCAGCCGAATCAGGATTGGCGGCGAGATAGCGGACAAGGTATTTCTCCCCTGCTTCGACACGTCCGCCCCGTTCGCAAGCACAGCCATACCAGAAGTAGAAAAGCGGCGGCATCCGGCTCGCCAAAGTTTCATCGTGCTCAATACGCCGGGCCACTTCATCAAAGTGAGGCAAGGCCTCAACCGGTTGGCCAAGTTGCATATAAAGCAAGGCCATTCTCAACGCCACAGGCAGTTTGAAAGCCTCCACCTTGCCTGCACGCCCATAAGCCGCAATTGCCTTTTTATTGTCGTCATGCAGCTCATGTAACTCTCCAAGCCAGAACGCCACCTGCGGATTATCAGGAATTTTGTCGAAAAAGCGAATGGCCCCGGGAACATCTTTTCCGACCACCAGAAGCCGCCCCAGACTCTCGCAAAACTCAAACAAAGGCTGCGGATTTTTGACATGACGCAGGCCCTCTTCAACGACTGCCAGGGCCTTGCGCGAATCACGCTCCACGGCTAAAAGGGTGGCCAAGCGGATGTACGCGTCAGGTTGTTCAGGTGCCATGCGAATGACGGACCTGAATTGCTGTACCGCTTCATCACTCTTGCCCTGGGTCTGATAGACAGATCCCAACAGCAGTCGAATTTCGACAGACTCCGGCTGGGTGCGTTCAAGCGATTTTAGAACCGAGACAGCCCCCGTATAATCCCTACGGACGATATAGTCGGCGGCAACCTTGAGGTTGAGGGGGATATGGGTTGGATCGAGAGCCGCTGCCTGCCTGTAATGTGATAAGGCGGACTGTGACGAACCGAGCGTGGCCTCTGAGATGAGGCCCTGACTATAATGAGCCAACGCCTCGCCCAGTTTCGCATCTGCCTCAGACAATGGGAGGGCTGATCCGGAACTGGTCGAACGAGGCGTCTGTTGAAACGTACTGCAACCGGCAATAACAAAGAGTGGAGCCAGCGCGAGCCATTGTGTAAACGCCCGCATGTTCCATTTCCCCGCCTTACTTGTTCTTATGCCGCAGGGCCTTCATGCGTTTTTTGTACTTATGCTTCGACATTTTAGACCGGCGTTTTTTCTTGATAGAACCCACAGTATTGCTCCTTTACGTTATTCAACTACTCAATAAGTCAATTTATCGGATTACTTTGTTCAATGACAACTCGATTATGCCTTCAGCGCCGGCGCGTTTCAACTCCGGAATAATCTCCCGGACAATCTTCTCCTCGACGACTGATTCAATGGCCACCCAGCCATTTGTGCTCAATTGATTGATCGTCGGGGCATGTAACGCCGGCAGGATCTTGGATACGGCATCCACTTTATCCACCGGGGCATTCATCTTCAATAACACCCGCGACTCAGCGGCAAGCGCGCCTTGCAACAGCATGGCAATCTGCTCCACCTTCGCCCGTTTAAACTCATTTTTCCAGGCGGCCTTGTTGACAATAAATTTGGTGGTCGACTGCAGCACAACATCCACAATGCGCAAGTTGTTGGCACGCAGCGAGGACCCAGTTTCTGTCAACTCCACAATGGCATCCACCAACTCCGGCACCTTGACTTCCGTCGCACCCCAGGAAAACTCAACATCCGCCTCGACCCCATGCTGGGCGAGGTAGCGCTTCGTCAAGCCGACCGCTTCAGTAGCTATCCGCTTGCCCTGCAAATCTTTAACCGATTTCACGGTTGAATCATTATGAACCGCCAGAACCCACCGCACGGGACGCATCCCCTGCTTGGCGTAGATCAGGTCAGCCACCTCATGCACATCAGAGCCATTCTCCTGGATCCAATCAAAACCCGTGATCCCGGCATCCAGCACACCCAGTTCGACATAGCGGCTGATTTCCTGCGCCCGGATCAGACGTCCTTCAATTTCCGGATCATCCACTGAGGGGAGATAGGAACGCGAACCCACCGACACCTTGAACCCCGCCTTCTGAAACATGGCAAACGTGGAGTCCTGAAGACTGCCTTTGGGTAAACCTAATATCAACTTATTCATAATCATGCCTTTCATCCATCCGCTCTTCGCACTCCGGGCAAAAGCGGGGGGATACTAGGGGAAGAAGGGGGCTGTCGTCCATCATTATCTTATTGAGGGGACGGGCGCCAGCGCATATGACCTCCA
>JBAXDB010000105.1:0-8713 GCA_037141135.1 bacterium
TCGTAACTGTCTGCAAATCCACATGGTTAGCCAAATTATGAATCCGCGCTAATTCCCTTCTGTCGCGGGCATTCCCTTCTTGACCCCAGCGGGCGGGCCGTGTCACACTTTATCCATGACAACGTTGACCATTGACCATAGCAGCACCGCCTTAGACGACGCCTTGCGCCATGTGCGGGCAGATCATGAGGCCGTTATGATCGAACAGGACGGCCATGTCATCGCCGTACTTGTCCCGCCCGAGGAATATCTGCCTGTCCGGGATGCTGACATTCCCTCGGAGTTCTGGCAGGGGTTACGGGAGTCTAAGGCGGGAATCGGCGTGGATATGGAGACGGCACTCAATGAGCCCCCGCCCGGCGTATAAGTTCAAGGCAACGCCGCAATTCTGGAAACGTTTCTACGCCCTGCCTCCGGCAAGCAAGGAAGCCGTGCGGGCTGCTTGGCGTGTGTTCAAACTCGATCCTTTCGCCCCAGGACTGGGTACTCACAAGATTCATGGTCTTTCCGCACGATCAGGGACAACCGTGTATTCGGTCGTTCTCGCGCCAGACTTGCGGGCCGTGTTCCATATCATCGGTGACACCGTGTGGACTTTGGACATCGGCACTCATGCGCTCTACCGTTAAGCCAGCCATTGAGCCCGGTATTTTGCTACCATTTTTGCTACGACTCTGCTTGTCGCTCGCCGTATCTCACCATGAAAAACATTGAATTCCCTATGAAATTTTAATGTTTTTCGGCCTTCGGATCAGAAGATTACAGGTTCGACTCCTGTCAGGCGCGCCATCTTTCTCTCGGCGTCCCGCAGCGGCGGGACTTGAGCTATGGCTGGTCTCCGACCAATTATTCTGCACCTCAGCTCGTCAGCACATCCAGCACTTCCGCCGCGGTATTGGCCTGCAAAATGCGATCCCGCTTTTCACTATCGTTCAGGATCTGGCTGATCTCAGACAAAAACTGAATATGGGGACCGGTACGGCTGATGGAGGAAATGGTCATGACAAAAATGGTCGAAGGCTTGCCATCCATCGAGGCGAAATCAACCCCTTCCTTTTTCAAGGCCAGGGCCGTGGCAAGCTTCTCCACCGAATCCGTTTTGCCATGGGGAATGGCAATCCCGTGCTGCATGCCCGTGGACATTTTCTGTTCACGCTCCAGCACTGCCTTGAGCGCTGCATCACGGTCTTTAACCCGCCCCCGGACCACGAGCAAATCAATCATCTCCTCAATGATTTCCTCTTTGGTCGTCCCTTTAAGATCGACAATAATCGTATCTTCCGATAACAGCTTCTTTAAATTCATGCCGGGATCCTTAAAAAAAACTGCCAAAAGTTAGCACATCGCGACCCTATTGCGAACTATTTTTACAGCAATAAATTTCCAGCAAGGCAGGGGCGACATCCGTCAGCGAAACAATACTCCTTTTCAGAAAATCACTCCCCTGTCCCATTGCCACAAATGGTACCGGATTCAACGAATGAGAGCGAGAACCGAACCGCTCAATATTCCCATGATCACTGGTCAGCACAAACAGGGCACCTTCCTCACGGAGAAAGACCATAACCTCTCCCAGAAACTCATCATAGGCCCCCAGCACCCGCAACATATCATCCCAGGTCCCTTTATGCCCGGCACGATCCGTCTGAAAAAACTCAAACAGGGTAAAATCATGTTCGCGGGCAATCGCCACAAGGTCCTGCGCCGACTGAACGGGGGTTTGCAAAGGCCCTTCATATCCCCGTGCACGAAGACTCTCCCGGGTGAGATCCTGATACACCGCCTTCCCCTGCTCCATCAGCGCCTTGTCCCGCACACGCCCGAAGGCCTTCAAGGCCGCAACCGTTGTCACCGACTGAATCTTACGGCTTTCGACCTCCCGGACATCGGAAACATAATAGGCATTGGCAAAGGTTGCCGAAAATCCAAGCGCGCCGAGTTTGTCGTAGATATTGTTTTCCCGGATGATTTTCTGGAGTGATGGCCCGGGAAATCCTGCGACATGCCGCCCCATATGCCGCGCCGCATTGACCCCGGTAAAAAGCGCCGTTTGCCCGGTCGCACTCTGGGGAATTCCTTCAACGCCCATTCGCGCATCAATGGAAATGGCATGAAATTTAAGCATGTTGACCAGATTCGGGCACACCCCGCTGTAGACCGGATTCACCTCCGGATTTTCAGCACCCATCCCGAGTCCATCAACAAGAAGGAATAACGTACGTGGCGTCGCTCGCAAAACTATACCCCTAAACCGAGACGGACGGCCAGACGCTCAGGCAAACCCGCCGCCATGATTTTTTTCTGGGCCGTCTCAATGTCATAGTCCACCCGCCGAAGTTCAAACTGACGGGCCGTGGTGTCATAAATGACATACGACGCCCGTTTATCGCCATCCCTGGGTTGTCCCACACTGCCCACGTTGATAAAATACTTTTTTCCAAGCGTGACGGGAATGACCCCGCTGTGATTGATCCGCCGCACATAACCTGATTTCTCAAACACCACGGGCTGATGCGTATGTCCATAAAAACACACGGTGGTAGACTGATAATTGAAGTTGGATTCCGCCTCCAACTCATCAAATACATAGCCCCACTTTTCAGGCATATCCAAAGTACTGTGCACCAGGGTAAAACTGCTGACGACCCTGACCAGTTTGAGCTGTTTAAGAAACGCCAGTTCATCCTCAGTCAACTGATTACGCGTCCAGTCCACCACATTGGCCGCAAGCGGATGGAAATCACGGATGCATTCATCATGCGAGCAGTAATGGTCATGATTACCACGCACACAAATGGCATTCAGTGTGCGGATTTTAGCCAGACATTCGGACGGATTGGCGTTATAGCCCACCATATCGCCAACACAGGTGTAATTTGTCACCCCTTGAGCGTGAGCATCTTCCAGAACCGCGCTGAGCGCCTCCCAGTTACCGTGAATGTCGCCCATCACCGCATATTTCACATTCGCCATATCACTTAAACCTTCAGAATCATTGAAGCCATAGCCAGATCAGCCGGGCAGGTTATCTTGATATTCGTCACAGGGGCAGGAACCAAATGCACCGGCTCCCCCAGCGCCTCCACCGCCGACGCTTCATCCGTGACCGTCAGCTTTTTCTTCCTGGCATTCGCATACGCCTTGTTCAGCCAATCTACCCGGAAGGTCTGGGGCGTCTGAACGGCCCACAATTTCGATCGATCCACCGTGCGCGTCACTACAACACCACGATCCACCTCCTTGATCGTATCCGTCACCTTGACCGCCGCCACGCCGGTCCCATGCCGCTTGGCGGACAGAATCGTTTCCTGAATGAGAGCCGGTGTCACACAAGGCCTGGCCCCATCATGTACCGCCACAATCTTCACATCATCCTTCAGCTCGGACAAGCCCAGCATGACGGAGATCTGCCGCGAAGCGCCACCAGCCACCACGGACCTGACCTTCGAGAACCCAAACATCTGAATCATGCCGCGGGCCGCATCCAGACGGTCTTTGCGCACCACAAGAATCACGCCATCGATCAGGGGGCATTGTTCAAACGCCTGGAGGGAATACATTAACACCGGGCGAGTCCCAAGGGAGAGAAATGCTTTATCAACATCAACCCCCATGCGCTCACTTTTACCAGCCGCGACGATGATACCGTAAATCATACAACACCAGCCTTTCAGGGTTCAGATACTAGCCCCTTTCACGCAGGCTGTCAAAACTGTATTGCTTCATTTTATTGCAACTCCCCCTTATTTAAAGTAAAAATCAGCGCCATGGGATCCACCACCTCCAACAGTCACGGTTTTGCACTTTTGATGGTCATTCTCCTGATGGCGCTTCTTTCCGGCGTGGTGATCCAGTCACTCATCTCCACCCGGCTACACCTCCGGGCCGGCAACATTCAACACTCCCGTTTCTTAATGCGTGCCGCCAGTCTGGATGCCGCATGGGATGCCCTGCGCATCGGCATGAAAGCAGGCTCAAGTGCATTGGATGTTCAAACATTTGAAAACCAACTCCCCTCCGGAATCCATGTCCGCACCACCCTTCGCGGACTCGACCGGGCCAGCCTACCTGCGCCCCTGCAACGGCCTGATGTCCCCTTGTTCGGACAGTTTTTTTCGGTTACTTCACGTGCTGAATCTGGCCCCGTAACCAGTGCCGTCCGCGGCCTGGCCTGCCGCCTGCCATCAGGCGATGTCCGGCTCCTTGCCTGGGCGGAGACGCTCTGATCATGAAAACACCCGCCACCGCCCCTTGGACTAAAATCGCGTTCGGCCTCGATTTTAACGAAACCGGCCATGTCATCATCAAGGCGACCAGAACCCGGCGCACCCTGGACTTCGAAAGCGTGGACCTTGCCTCTTTGGCCACCCTCCCCGCACATGCCGTTCTGGCCGGCAGTCTGCTCCAAAAAGAAAGTTTCACACGCTGGCTGGCGGCCCCCATCGCGTCCGCTAAAAAAGCCGAAAAAGTGTTTCCATCCCTGCTGGATGTCCAACTTCCATTCTCCGTTGAAGATTGCGAATATACCCTGCTGCAAACACGCCCCACACCGGATCGGACAGGTACCCGCGGGTTGGTTGCAGGCGCACGGACCGTTGATATTGAAAAACGGTTGACGGCTTTTTCGGCCTTGGGCATGAATCCCCACCTGTTGGATCAGGAGGGCATCGCACTTTGGTCTCAATCCCTGGAAGAAACCCCTCCTTTACCCGGGGGCCCGGAATTACGGATCATAATGTATCTGTCCAGTGAGCGGGTGACCTTGTCCATCGGTCGGAACGACGAATTTCTCGGTGCCCACACCATGCGGCAATTGGATCCCGACCAGATTCACCGTATTCTCAAATCCTATTTCCCTGCTCCCCCCCGCATGACCCAGTGGTTGCTCACAGGCCCCATTGCCAGCCTGTCAGAGACCGGGAACTCGCCGCTGAACTCGCTGACCCAACGCTGGCCAGGCCCCATGAAGCTGACCCGTGAACCCGAAACTTTTCTTGCCCGCGCCCTCGCCACCCGGGCATTGACACCCGGGACGCTCCGCTGCAACCTGCGAACCGGTCCCTTCCTTCATCCCGAACTGGCGCAGCGCCAGGCAAAACGGCCAGTTCAATGGGCTGTCGCCACCCTGATTGCCAGCCTCCTGTTATGCGTCATCAATGTGACGTGGCATATATTTGTGTCGTATCGTGCGGCTGAAATTCAAAAAAACTTCCGCTCTCTTGCCATCGAGATCACGGGGTCTCCTCTGGGCATCCCGCCGGGGCAGGAGGTTCTGACTTCCCGCCGGGCGATGGAGGCCCAAACCAAAGAGATGGAGCCTTTCCTCGCCGCCGCCGGCACCCCTCTCGCTCAAACGCTTAAGGCAATCCTGCTCGTGGCACAAGAGGAAGGGATCTCCATCGAGGCCCTGACCCTGAGTCGGGAAAACAGGGTCGTCCATGGCCTTGCCCCAAAATGGACACAGGCCGAAGCGGCCGCCCGCCGCCTGAACGGCCAGGGCTGGATGGCCACTCTGGAACGTAAGGAATCACCTCCAAACGAAGAACGTGTTGCTTTTGTCATCGGCCTCGGACACTCCCATGAAAAGAAATAACCATTCCCTGACCGCTCTCTGGAGCGCCGCCATCCTCGCCGCAATAGTCGGTGTCGTGTTCAGCTTTCAATCTTTAAGAGATCTCGGCCGCACGACTGAAATCTGGCACAAGAGAACAAATGACCTTCAGGCAATGATGACTATGCGTACCACAGCCGCCACACACAGGAATCTCCTGGAGCTCTATGCCCAGTACCCTGCGGCACCCGCTCCCCCCGGAGAATTAGCCCGCTTAGCAGTACCTGGCTTGATCTTAACCACCCGCTCAACGGAAACACACCCTTCGGCGCCCGGCTGGACGGCGCGAAAAGTGAATCTGGGGCTGACCGACATTAGCGGGAATGACCTGGGTCGTTTTCTGGAGGCAGTCAGCACCGCATCCCCTCCCTGGGCAATCCTGGATTGCACTGTTTCTGCAAGCCCCACGCCAGGTCACCTCGCCAAGGTTGAATTGGTGCTGGAAACAGTGGAGAGAAGTATTCAGTAGGCAGTAGGCAGTGGGCAGTGGGGTCCTCTCCTACCGCAGTTTCAACATCTCTTTCGCGTGCTTCAGGGTCACACTGGTCAGATCACGCCCGCCCAGCATCCGGGCCACTTCCTCGACGCGCTCATTCGGATTGAGACAGGAGATTGATGTGCGTGTGCGCCCCCCGGCAACTTCCTTTGCGACCGAGAAATGGGTTTTACCAAAAACCGCTACTTGTGGGAGATGAGTGATGCAGAGCACCTGGTGATGTTTCCCCACCTTGTCCAGTTTAGTCCCGATCGCAGTTCCCATGGCGCCCCCGACATTCGCGTCAATCTCATCAAAAACCAGCACGGGAATACTGTCGTGATCCGCCAGCACCGCCTTCACCGCCAGCATTACCCGCGAAATTTCCCCACTTGAGGCTATGGCACGCAGGGGGTGTGATGGTTCACCGGCATTCGGCGCGAAGACAAATTCAATGGCATCCATGCCGGACAACGCAGGCTCCATGCCCTGCAGTTCAACCCCGAAGACCCCATGCTGGAAACCAAGGTCCTTTAATTCCCCGGTTATGGTTTTGGCGAGCGTGGTTGCCGCCTGTCGCCTTGCCTTGCTCAACTTGGCACCCGCCTGGTCCACCCCACCGCGCGCCACTGCAATCGCCTTGTCAAGCTCGGCGAGGCGTTCACCGCGGTTCTCCAGATCTTTGAGCCTGGCCTTCACCTGATCCCTATGCGCCAGGATCGCGGTGACCGAGCCGCCATATTTGCGCTTCAGGCGATGATAGGCCGACATCCGGTCCTCCAGCCACTGCAGGCGCCCGGGATCGCCTTCGATATTACGGACAAACCGTTCCACGGTCTCAGCCAGATCCTTCACCTGTACCATCAGGGCATGCGCCTGCTCTTTCCATTCCCCCGCCGCAGTGATCAAACCCGCCAATTCACTCAGTCCCCTGTGCGCGCTGGCCAACCCGTTAAAGGCCGCATTGTCACCCTCCATCAAGGCCGACTGAAGCCCCCCCGCCAATTCCAGGATCCGCTGGGCGTTGGCCACCTGAACCTGCTCCTCGGCAATAGCCGCATCCTCGCCCTCCACTGGCGCCAGCTCTTCAATTTCCTTAACCTGGAAAGCCAGCAGCTCAATCTGCTGGGCGACGTCCTGCTCACTGGCCCCCTCCAACTCCTTACGCGCGGTTTGGGCCTCACGGTAGGCCGTATAGGCAGTTTCATACAAGCCGCGGGATTCCCACAAATGGCCGAAGGCATCCAGAATATCCAGTTGGAAATCGGTATTAAGCAGCGACTGATGATCATAAGGGCCATGCATGTCCACCAGGTGCTCTCCCAACCGCTTGAGCACCTGACTGGTGGTGGAACTATCGTTGATGAAATTCTTGCCGGCCCCCGTCGCCAGCAGCGTTCGCCGTATGAGAAGTTGTCCGGCCTCACAAGGAGGAAGCCCGACCTCATCCAGAATGGCATCCACCGATTCCGAATCACTCAGCTGAAAGACCGCTTCGGCCAGACATTGATCAGCACCGGCCCGGATCAGGCCCTTATCTGCCCGCTCGCCCAGCAAGAGTCCCAAGGCGCCGATAATCACAGACTTACCCGCTCCCGTTTCACCGGTAATGACGTTCAATCCCGGCTTGAACTCAACGGAAATATCCTCAACCAGGGCCAGATTTCTCACACGTAGCGTCTGAAGCATGGCGGGAGAATACCTTGAGGCAAATGCGAAGGCAAGAGACAGTTCACGTTCTTTTTCAATTGACTGCCCGCCGCCATCGACCAATACTACAGATGTAGAGGAGATAAGATCATGAAACACTTACAGATGATCCAGAAATTCCTGAGCGAAAAACGTGATTTCGACGATTTCCCCGAATATGGGTACCCTTTTGTCACCGTGTCCCGTCAATCCGGCGCAGGCGGACACCTGTTATCCTATGTCATCCTTACCGAATTCCTGAAACACCGTGACAATCCACTTTTTGAAGGATGGCATGTATTTGACCGGGAACTTGTTGAATTGGTGGCACGCGATCCCCTCCTGCAAAAAGACATGGAGGTCTTGCTGGCTGAAAAATATCGTTCCCAATTCAATGATTTTGTCGAGAGCCTGTACACAGGGCGGTCCGAGCAGCACACGCTCTACAAGACAACTTTCAAAGTGGTGCGAATGCTGTCGCTGATCGGGAAAGTCATCATCGTTGGTCGCGGGGGCTCCCTCATCAGTGCGGATCTTCCCCAGGGGATTCACATCCGACTGGTCGCACCGGAAGCCCATCGGGTCGTCTGGATGATGAAGCGCTTCAAAATGAATAAGGAAGCGGCGCGCGAAGCCGTCCACAAACAGGACGTTGACCGAAAGAAGTTGATCAAGCTTTTCTTCAATCGCGACATTGAAGATCCCCTGCTTTATGACATGGTCTGGAACACGGGGAAAGTCGAGCTGGACGTGATCACACGGGCCACCATTGACTTGATCAGAAAACGCTCAGAACCCAAATTGGAAAAGTCCAGTTTTGGGTAACAGTAAAAAAGAGTTGAATACCTTCCGGGAACTGGTAGATTCCCTCACGTTTTCTTACGCGAGCGTAACTCAGTTGGTAGAGTGTCACCTTGCCAAGGTGATTGTCGAGGGTT
>JBAXDB010000106.1:0-8574 GCA_037141135.1 bacterium
TTCTTTTCGGCCCTGGCCTGCGCGGGATCACCGCTTGCGCTCACTCCTTCTTCTATGTATTGTGCAAACTTACGTGTGGCCGGATTTGATATATGCCCAGGAACGAGCGACAGAGGAATATTCGAAACATGAGTATCAATGGAAGCGACAAGAAAAGTGCCGGCGGGCTTTTTCTGGGATTCGATGTGGGCGGGACCAAGTGTGCGGCACTACTGGGCAATGCCGCCGGCGAGGTGTTGGAGCGTAAGGAATGGCCATCGCGGGTTGAGCGGGGGCCGGAGGCGATGATCGCCGATTTTCTCGCCTTTGCCAAAAACGCCCCGGCCGTGACTGCGGTCGGTGTCTCGATTGGTGGGCCGCTGGATGCGCTCAATGGAATTGTCCTCTCTCCACCGAATTTGCCGGGGTGGGATAAGCTGCCCTTGAAGTCACGCATGGAACAGGTGCTGGGGGTGCCGGTATTTATCGAGCATGACGCTGCGGCCTGTGCGCTGGCCGAATATACCTGGGGTGGCTGGCAGGGTTGCCATAGCCTGATCTATCTCACCTGCGGTACCGGCTTTGGCGCGGGAATCATTATTGATGGCAGGATCTATCGCGGAGCCGGCGGACACTCCATTGAGATTGGCCATGCGCGGTTCGCGCCGGATGGCCCGGAGGCGTTTGGCAAAGTCGGAAGCAACGAGGCGTATTGTTCCGGCACCGGTCTGGGCCTTTTGGCCCAGTGGAAGCTGGGGCAGGCCCTTTCGCCACGGGAAGTGGTAGAACTGGCGGCCCAGGGAGATCCGGGGGCACAGGAGGTGATCAGAATGCACGCCGAAGCGACCGGTCAGGTTTGCGCCAATCTGGCCGACACCCTGTTTCCGGACGTGATTCTGCTAGGCAGCCTCGCCCGGCATATTGGTGCGAGCTGGCTGGATCTCGTCCGCGCCCGGTTCGACACTGAAGTTCATCCCCATGCCCGCCGGTTGTGTACCCTGCAGCCCGCCGGTCTAAGTGACAGGTTGCAGGATCTCTCCGCGCTCGTGGTGGCGATGCAGGGATAAAGTTGATTCAGATAGTTTACTGCTTGACGGGGCGGGTTGATTTCCGCAGATTACTCACCAAATCTTGTCTTAAGAGGGCTTGAGGATGACGTGTAGGATTAAGGAACTGCTATGCTAAATTTCTTGCTTGGACTGTTTTCTGAAGATATTGGGATTGATTTAGGCACAGCCAATACGCTTGTTTTTGTGAAGGACCGGGGCATTGTTCTCCGGGAGCCGTCGGTTGTTGCCATTCAGGCCGGTACTCGCAGGGTTTTAGCGGTGGGTGAAGAAGCCAAGCAGATGTTGGGACGCACACCGGGGGGGATTGTGGCCATCCGCCCCATGAAGGCGGGTGTGATTGCGGATTTTGAGATTACCGAAGCGATGCTGAAGTATTTCATCCGCAGGGTTCATAATCGGCGCACGATGGTGCGGCCACGGGTGATTATTGCGGTACCCAGTGGAATTACGGAAGTGGAGAAGCGTGCGGTCAAGGATTCGGCCATGCACGCCGGGGCGCGTGAAGTGTATTTGATTGAGGAGCCGATGGCGGCGGCGATTGGCGTCGGGTTGCCTGTGCAGGAACCGGCCGGAAATATGATTGTGGACATCGGGGGTGGTACCACTGAGGTGGCGCTGATCTCGCTGGCCGGAATTGTGTTTTGTCGCAGCGTTCGCGTCGGTGGCGATGAGATGGACGAATTCATCGCCCAGTATATGAAACGGGTTTATAATTTGATGATCGGTGAACGAACGGCTGAGGCAATCAAGATGAAGATCGGCTCCGCATACCCGCTGGCGGAGGAATTGACCATGGAGGTCAAGGGACGAGATCTTGTCTGTGGTCTTCCAAAGACCCTTACGGTAACCTCAGAGGAAATCAGGGAAGCGTTGCAGGAGCCGCTGTCGTCCATTCTGGATGCCATCCGTGTGACCTTGGAGCGCTGTCCGCCTGAACTCGCTGCCGATTTGGTGGATCGTGGCATGGTGATGTCCGGTGGTGGATCGCTCCTGCGTGGGATTGATCTGCTGATTTCCGAGCATACCGGCCTTCCGGTTCACCGCGCCGATGACCCGCTTAGTGCCGTGGCTGAAGGGACAGGCGTTGTGCTCTCTGAGCTCACCGTCCTGCGCCGTATCGCCACGGGCGAACAGCGAACATACTGATCTTCTCTCGAATAGTAGCCTCTTCTCGTCCAATGATGTCATGGGTTTGAGCACCCTCCTGTGAGGGTGATGGGATGAGGACTAATTTGTCGTGAGGGATCGTACATTTGTCTTAGGAGTGGTGCTGGCGACCTTTTTCCTGGTTCTCCTGAACCTGCCGTCGTCCGTGTCATCTTCGTTGCGAGGCTTCTTTCGGGGGGGCATGGCCACCTATCAGGGTGGTGTCACCCGCTTGCTGTCGCGAGTTCACAAGACTTCCTCCGTTGTCGGTAACATTGGTGATGTCATCAAAGAGCGCGACCAGCTGGTCAAGGAGACCGTCATACTAAGGGCCCAACTCCGCAGTTTCGATGGCGTCGCGCGTGAAAACAAGGAATTACGCGAGTTACTTGACTTTAAAAAACGGCTCAACCTGCAGGCGGTGGCCTGTGAGGTGATTGCCCGGGATGACGGGTATGGCTGGTGGCAGACGATCCGGCTCGACAAGGGGATAGACGATGGCATCGCGGCGGATATGCCAGTGATGACCTTGGAGGGGCTGGTCGGGCGTGTGATTGAGGCGGGTGCTCAAACCTGTGATGTTCTGTTGATTTCGGACCGCGCCTTCAAGGTGTCGGTTCGATTTGAGGAGGATGGCTCTTTTGGCATTCTTCAAGGGGGCGGGGTTTCGTTGTATGGCGACCACAGTTGCGGGGTGCTTTTCAGGCCGGCTCCGTCCCGGGTGGACTATGTCCGGAAAGATTTGGAAATAAAAGCAGGAGAATGGGTTGTGACGTCGGGGTTTGGGGGGGTGTTTCCGGCAGGACTTGTAGTGGGGCGTGTGGTCAGGATGAGTTTGGACGAGACGGGGCTTTATCAGGTTGCCGAGGTGGCTCCGGCGGCCGACATGGCCAGGCTTCAGCAGGTATTGGTGGTGACGGGACCGTGAGATCATTGAGATGACATTTGCAGTCATGATATTTTTATTGCTGGGGGGTGGGCTTCTGCAAAGCCTCATCCCTGCGACGGCTTTGCTGGGGCTTGCCAAGCCGCCGTTTCTGATGGCGGTGTCGCTTTATTATGCGTTGGCTCATCCCCGGGGGACGGCGGTGATGGCCGCTATTCTGGCCGGGGTGATTCAGGACTCGATGAGCCTTTTGCCGGTGGGTTATTCAGCCCTTTGTTTTGTGATATTCGGGGTATTTTTGGCGGAGACACGCGAGAAGTTATTTGGGGACAGTTTATTTACAGTGGCCGTATTGGGTGCCAGTCTCGGCGCCTTGACCACCCTGGGCTTATACCTGATGTTGAGCCTCAACTCGCTTGCGGACTCCATTCCGTTCTGGTGGGTGGCGCTCAAGATGGGTGGTACAGCGCTGCTTGGCCTTGGCGTTGCCCCGTTGGTGTGGTGGTTGGCCGCCATGCTTGAACGTCATGTGGGGCTGACGTATGCAGGTGAGAGGTAATATGGCGGCAGGCGAAACCATACTCCTGGAGTTGAAGCGCATCCGGCTGGTGCTGTTGATCATGCTGGGGTTGCTGGTGCTGCTGGGCGCAATGCTTTTTGATCTCCAGGTTTCGAGAAAAACTGAGTTTGAAGCCAGTTTGCACAAACAGAGCTTGCGGCGGATCCGTTTGCCTGCTCCGAGGGGCCGGTTTTTTGACCGGAATCAGTTGTGTCTGGCGGATAACCAGCCCTGCTACTGCCTGGCCTTCAATCTGGAAGATCTGCGCCAGCCAGGGCGTTGGACGAATACGGTGGTGGAGGTGCAGCGACGGATCGGGGAGCTGAAGGGGTTGATGGGGCGGAAAGCCATTATTGATGAAGAAGATATCTGGGCGCATATCCATAAACGTCTGCCGCTGCCATTGGTGGCCTGGCGGAGTCTGGATCCTGCGGCGTTGGCCCGCCTTTCGGAGTCTTCGGTGGATATGACGGGGGCTGAGATTTATGTTGAGCCCAACCGTTATTATCCGAAAGGCGAATTGGCTGCCCATCTTTTGGGTTATGTGGGAAAGACGGACTTCTCCGGGGCGGATATGACGGGTTTCCAGTATTATCTTCCGGAGATGGATGGGAAAATGGGGTTGGAACGTCAGTTTAATAAAATTGTAGTGGGTGAGCCCGGGGAGCGATTGGTGCGCATTGACGCCTCGGGGCTCAAGCGTGCAGAGCGAATCGATAAGGAGGCGAAGCCGGGGGCGAATGTGATTCTGGCCATTGATAGCCGGATTCAAGCTTTGGCGGAAACGGCCATCATGGATGTGCCTGGCGCCGTTGTGGTATTGGATCCCAATAATGGCGATGTGCTGGCTCTGGCCAGTTCTCCGACGTTTAATCCGAATCAGTTGATGCCTGTGTTTCCAAAGGCGCTTTGGGAGCAGCTCAACAACGATCCTGCCAAGCCCATGTTGAATAAGGCGGTGGCCGAGGTGTATGCGCCGGGCAGCATATTCAAGCCGGTGACCGCCCTGGCGGCCTTGAATAGTGAGGCTGTGTCCGCCGCCACGACGGTGGATTGTCCGGGGTACATCATGATCGGGAACAAGGCCGTGAAATGCTGGAATCCGAATGGGCATGGAGTGGTTGATCTGCGCCGCGGCATTGAACAGTCGTGTAACACCTATTTTGTCACCATCGGGCTGAGGTGCGGGAATGAGGCCATTTCCGATCTGGCAAAATTATTCGGTCTGGGCGAGAAGACCGGGATCGAACTGGACCGTGAGGCCGCCGGCATTGTGCCCACTCCGGAATGGAAACAGAAATTCTGGCATGATGACTGGCGGAATGGCGATACCTGTAATTTTTCCATTGGACAGGGAGCGCTGGCGGTGACCCCCTTGCAAATGGCCGTGGTGGCCGCCGCCCTTGCCAATGGCGGGGATGTATACCGTCCGCGGTTGGTGTTGGGTTTGCAGGATGTGGATGGAAACACTCTTACCAACTATCCGGCAACGCTGATGCGTCATTTGCCGCTTGCGCCCGGAGTGATGCGGGTGGTGCGCCAGGGAATGCATGATGTGGTAATGGCTCCCACCGGAACGGGGGGGCGCGCACGCATTCCGGGCGTCGAGATGGCGGGCAAGACGGGTACGGCGGAATATGGCGAGAAAGAAGACCGGAAGAAGCATGGGTGGATGATATTATTTGCCCCCTATGACAAGCCGCGTTATGCCGTTGCCATGGTGGTGGATGATGCCGTCTCGGGGGGCTTAACGGTGGGGCCACGCCTGCGCAGCCTCATGATGGGGGTTTTCGGGTTGACTGAAGTTCGGCGGGAGGTGGATGGATGAAGGAGGTGTGGCATCATCTTCATCTGCTGCGTCGCATGAACTGGGTCATGCTCCTGATTATTATCGCCTTGATCGCGGTGGGGGTCTGCTTCATCTATAGCGCGACATCAATGCGCGAGGATTCCACGGTGGATTTGTATGCCAAGCAGATCAAGTGGGCGCTCGCAGGGATGGTCTGCTATCTTGGGGTCACGCTTTTCGACTACCGGCGGTTGCGTGACGTGACGTGGCTTTTTTATGTTGTGGCATTGGTGTTGCTGGTGGCGGTGCTGTTCTTCGGAACGCGTATCTATGGTGCCAAGCGGTGGCTGATGTTCATGGGGGTGGGGGTGCAGCCCTCGGAGATTGGCAAACTCGCGGTAATTACCCTGAGTGCCTGCTTATTGAGCCCTGCGGCGGAGAAATTTGACCGGCTGCCCCCGCTTTGGCGGTTGTTTCTGCTGGCTGCGGTTCCCATGGCCCTGGTGATGAAAGAGCCGGATCTGGGAAGCGCTCTCGTGTATCTGCCCGTGGTGGTGGCGATGGTGTTTGTGGCGGGTGCCCGCGTCAAGCCGCTGGTGCTGCTGGGGGTTAGCGGAGTGGTCGGAGTGCTGCTGGTGTTGGCGGCGGTGGCCTTGCCGGAACAGCTGGGGATGACTCCCGAGCATCAGGAGAAGTTTTTCCATGCCATCCGGTTGAGCGAATATCAGCGGGATCGCATCGAGGTGTTTCTGCGGCCCGGGAAAGATCCCATGGGCTCGGGATGGAACAAGCGCCAGTCGGAAATTGCCGTGGGCTCCGGGGGGCTCACGGGCAAAGGCTACTTGAGTGGAACGCAGAATATCCTGGGGTTCCTGCCGCGCACGGTGGCGCCGACGGACTTCATTTTTTCCGTTATTACCGAGGAAATGGGTTTTTTGGGAGCGCTGGGGGTGCTGACGCTCTATGGGGGGCTGGTGGTTTGCGGCTTATATGCGGCCATGGTGGCGCGCGATAAGATGGGGCGGGTTTTGTGTGTGGGTGTTGTGATGATGGTGTTCACGCATGCGTTTGTAAATATGGCCATGACCATTGGAGTCTTGCCGGTGGTGGGGATCCCCCTGCCGCTGGTCAGCTACGGTGGGACGTTTATGGTGATTACTCTGTTTGCTTTAGGTTTGATACAAAGTGTTTATGTGCGGCGGCCGGGATTGTGACCGGCGCCAAGAAAGGATGTGCTGGATGTTTGGATTTCGATTTGGAAGAAAAAGTTTTAAGCGTGAGATAATAATTAATGCCGAGAGTCTTGAGACCCGCGTGGCGGTGCTTGAGAACGGTAAACTGGAGGAGTTTCAGGTTGAGCATCCCACAGAGGAACGGATTGTGGGCGGGATCTATAAAGGCGTCATCAAAAACCTGGAAGACGGGTTGCAGGCGGCTTTTGTGGACATTGGTCTCAAGAAAAATGCCTTCCTGCATTATTGGGACATGATTCCAGAAGATGCCGCCAGGTTGGAGGCGGCGGAGGATATCACGGTCAGAAACATAACGAAGAAAAAACGTCACACGAGCGCTGAAATTGCCCGGATGTTTCCGATCGGCTCGGAAATTGTCGTGCAAGTCACCAAGGGGCCCATCAGCACAAAAGGGCCGCGGGTGACGGCGAACCTGAGCATTCCTGGACGGTATCTGGTGATGTTGCCCGGGAGTAATTTGAAGGGGGTTTCGCGCAAGATTGAGGATGAGAAAGAGCGTTTGCGCCTTAAAAAGGTGCTGGTGCGGCTGCCCACGCCCGAGGGGGTTGGCTTGATTATCCGTACGGCGGGCATGGGGGCACAGCAACGCAGCTTTGTGCGTGACATGCGGGCGATGGTGGATGTGTGGGGCGAGATCAGCCGCGGAATCAAAGAGACTCCGGCTCCGTGCTGCTTGTATGAGGAGCTCGATCTCGTGGAGCGCGTTGTGCGGGACTGGCTGACGGAGGATATTGACCGCATTGTGGTGGATGATCCGGTCAAGGTGGTGCGCATCAAAGATCTGGCCTCGAAAATTTCGCGCCGTGTCCGGTCCCGTATCCAGCAATACGAGGGGGCTGCACCGATATTTGATCATTTTAATATTGAACGCCAGCTTGAGAATGCTTTTGCCCGCAAGGTGATGCTTAAGTCCGGTGGATATATTATTTTTGAGGAAACCGAGGCGCTGATCTCAGTGGATGTCAATACCGGCCGGCACAAGGGGGCGCAGTCCCAGGAAGATGTGATTTTTGAGGTCAATACCGAGGCGGCAGAGGAGGTGGCGCGGCAACTCCGGCTGCGGAATGTCGGCGGGTTGATTGTGGTCGATTTCATTGACATGAAGCAGAAGAAAAACAGGAATGCCGTATACAAGACGATCAAAGATGCCTTGCACCGGGATAAAGCCAAGACCAATGTCCTGCAGATTTCGCATCTCGGGTTGCTGGAGATGACCCGGCAGCGCGTGGATGAGGGGGTGCTCTCCTCTATGTTTGTGGATTGCCCGTACTGCAAGGGTAGGGGAAGTGTCAAATCGCCGCTTTCCATGAGTGTTGAGATTCAGCGTCAGATTGTGGCCGTCATGCGCAGGTTCAAGGATGCCGGGCAGAACCGGAAGCTGCAGATTGTCGTTCATCCCACTGTGTTGGAGCGGTTGCGCAAGGAAGATGAGGCTGTGCTGGTGAATTTGGAGAGTAAATTCGCGGGCTTTTTAAGTTTCAGAGCCGATCCGGGCCGTCATGTGGAAGATTTTGATGTCAGGAATGCGGAGACCGGGGAAATGTATTTCACCACGATTTTAAAGCCGGCAGAGTTGAGGCCCGGGTAAGGACGTGCGGCCAGAGCGCCGGCAAAATAAAAAATACAAAAAAGTAAATAATCCTGTTGACAGTCGGTCAGTTTATGGTATTTTTTGCGGTCTGTTTTTGGATGAATGAGTCCATAAATTGAGCGTGAATAGCTTGGCAGGGAGCGAATTTCCTGTTGTCGGATTTGATGAAGGCAACAGGAAGTCGTCTTTTTGTGTTTACTGGAAGCTAAAGGGAAAGATCGCGAGGCCCCCGTAGCTCAGTTGGTAGAGCACGTCCTTGGTAAGGACGAGGTCAGCGGTTCGATCCCGCTCGTGGGCTCCA
>JBAXDB010000107.1:0-8496 GCA_037141135.1 bacterium
TCCTGCGTCCCGCCTTTCTCTGGACGGGGCGGAGCGGGATTCTGCCCTGGCGGATTCATTCATTGTACGGTGGCAGAGTGCCACCGGCCGGGTCTACACCGTGCAGGCGGCGACGAATCTTGGGACGGGCTTCACCTTTGATTTGAGGAATAACATTCCGGCAACGCCACCGGTCAACGTGCATACCGATGCCGTGAACGGAGCAGGTCAGAAGTTCTATCGGGTGAAGGTGGAGTGAAGCGTGAGACGTGAAGAGTGAGACGTGAAGCGTGAGACGTGTCGGAGCGAAGCGGAGATCCGCCTTTGGCGGAAAGCGGGAGATTTGAAGAGTGTAATTTCTAAGTTTGGTGAATGAAATAGAGTCCGTTATAAGTGTTGATATTGAATTCTGTATTTAAGGAATAAATCGCATGAAAGTTATCTCAAAAGAAATCTTCGGTGCCGAGATCCAGTACTTCCGGACCGATCCACAATATTGGCCTACACTGATCCAGCGCTTGAAGGACACCGGCCTCCGGTGTCTCACCACCTATGTGCAGTGGGGAACCCATTTGGTGGCGGCTCCGGACAAGAAGCATCCGGCCGGTATTCTGGACTTTGAAGGTAGGACCAATCCTCGTCTTAACCTGTATAAATTCCTGGATCTGGTTCAGGAGTCTGGGCTCGATATGAACTTCCGGTGCGGTCCCTTCTGCTGCAACGAGATGATCCATGGTGGGTATCCCTCGTGGCTGGTGATGGGTGATCCGAACACGATGGTCTGGGATTACCAGAACCGGACGACCCAGGGCTATTGGGTAGGCAAGAAGGAGGGGTCCCAGCCATCCTACCTTCATCCCGAGTATCTCGCCTGGTGCAGGAAATGGCTGGCGGTGGTGGATCCCATCATCAAGCCACGCCTGAAGTCGAAAGGTGGCTTCATCACGATGCTCAATCTCGACAATGAGATCAGTTACGCTGTTAAGGATAGTTTTCTCGACTCCGACTACAATCCGATCAACGTGAGACCCGGCGGGTTCTATCATCAGTTCCTGCGGGAAAAATATGGCTCAGTCAAGAGTCTGCCCTATGGCCGGAAATATGCGTCTCTTGAGGCAGTTGAACCGCCTCGCTCAGTGCCTGAGACGATTGGTGCTGATCTGGCGTGGTATGTGGACTGGGTGGAGTTCAAGACTTGGTGCATGTGCCGGTATATCCGCGAACTGCGCTCGATGCACGAGGCTAACGGCGTGAAGGACGTCACCTTTATGACCAACTTCAATCCGCACCTGCCCGAGGGGGTGCCCACGCGTATGCCGGACTTTGAGAAGGCCGTCGGTCCTGGCGGTTTGGTTGGCTATGACTTCTACCGTGGCGTGTTCATGAGCTACTCCGGTTATCATTCGATGGCGCGGGTTCTCAAGTTGATGAACGCCACGCTAAAGTACACATGGTCGGCTGAATTCATGTCAGGGACTTGGAACGTGAATCTGGGCAATACGCGGGTATCTGACGATCACATGCGGTTCATGGCGCGTTGCGCATTGGCGCAGGGCTGCAAGTCTATTGACTGGTTCATGTTCCATGACCGCGATTGCTGGGGTGATTCGCCTGTCAGCACGCACGGCCATGTGAGGCCCAGCCATCAGGTGCTCAAGGAGACGCCGGACTTACTCTTCAACAAGATCAAGGATTGGGATGGGCTGGTGCCGCAGATGGACACCGCCATCATTTATGATCTGGTGCAGCATCAGCACACGGCCATAGGCGATCCATCGCCCTGTAATGATAACGACCTGCATGTTGGCAAGCCGATGGTGGAGGGTACACCAGCGGGACGAGCCTCGCAGGAGTATCTTGGCCTGTTCCGGTTGGTTGAGGAGAACGGGATGCAGGCGGCGGTGGTGGATACGGTGCATTCTGCAAAGGCTCTCACGAAATACCCGCTGGTTTTCCTGCCGGGATCCCCTCTGATAGGGGCAGTGACGAACAAGGCGCTGCTGAATTATGTGCGGGGTGGCGGGACCCTAGTTGTCACCGGGCCCTGGGCGACTCGCGATGGGCGGGGACGGGCGGTGAAGTTCATGGGATTGTCCGCGCCAGGACGCAAGACGGAATTGCGCAAGCGGATCGGAAAGGGGACGCTGATCTGGCAATCTGCCTATGTGGCGCAGGACAAGGCGGAGGAAGAGTCTCAGCAGAGCATCGCGATGGTGGGTGGCCTGCTCAAACAGCATGTGATGCGCGCTCATGTCCAAATTCAGCCGGCGGAACTGGTCAAGTGGGTGGATTGGCAGGCGGGAGGCGGGCATTGCGAGTATGTGGGTGAACGCAACCTTGGGTCGGCGGTATTGCATCAGGGCAAGGCGGAACAGGTTCTGTTTGTGCTCAATCACTATGTCACAGCCTCGCGATTTACGCTGACCTTCAAGGATATCCGCAGCGGCGAATTGAGGGATCTGGACTCGGACGACGTTATTCCCATTCGCAATGGGAAGTGCGTGGTGGATGTGGATCGGAAATCGGCAGCAGTGTATCTGGTGGAATGAATATGGCTCATTCATTTGGTCATTTTGATGATGCGGCGCGGGAGTATGTGGTTACCGAGCCGCTGCCGCCGCAACCTTGGATCAATTATCTTGGCAACACCCGTTTGTCGGCCTTCATCAGCCAGCAGGCGGGTGGGCTGGCCTGGCATATTGAGCCGCAACAGCGGCGGCTGACGCGCTACCACTGGTTACCCGCGCCGCAGGACCGACCAGGATTCTATGTGTATGTCCGTGACCGCAGCACGGGTGAGCTCTGGAATCCCCATTTCGCGCCCACCTGTCAGCCGCTGGATCATTATGAATGCCGGCATGGTCTGGGGTACACTCAGTTCATTGGGGAGCGGGGCGGAATACGAGTCAGCGTGCGCTACTTCATTCCTCCCGGCGACGATGTGATGGTGTGGGATGTTACGGTTGAGAACACCGGTTCCGTGGTGCAGTCCCTTACTTTGGCCAGTTATGTCGAGTTCGGTATTCTGGAATTCATGCGTGAGATGTTCTGGTGCTACCTCAAGAATCACATTGGCTTCACCTACGATCGCTCCGAGAACTGGATCAAGTACGATTATCATGCATTCGAGGCTCCGTTCACTCCGGCGATCTTCATGTCCTGCACTAGGCCAGTTGACGGATTCGAGTGTTCGCGTGAGGCATTCTGTGGACGGGGCGGTTCGCTGGAGCGGCCGGGTCTGGCATTAGGCGGATCGGAACTGCCTGGGGGCGGGCATGGGTGCGGGACGTTGGGAGTCAATCTGGAACTGACGCCTGCCGGCCGGGAGCGTTTTGCCTATATTATTGGGGTCGCGGATAACTGGGAGAAGGCGAAGACGGTGAAGGGCAAGTTTACCGACTCAGAGGCCGTGGATCGGTCATTCGCGGATTTGGAAAAGTATTGGGGGCGCAAGACGCGGGTATTCCAGGTGGACAGCGGTAATCCGGACTTTGACAGGATGGTTAACACCTGGGCACCCCTGAACTGCCAGATCACGCTTGAGAGAACGCGGGATCTGTCCACCGATCATATCGGGGTGGATGGCATGCGTTTCCGTGACACGATGCAGGACGCCCTTGCCGTGGCCAACTTTGATCCTGATTTTGCGCGGGACCGTATCCGCCTTATTCTGGCGTCCCAGTCCTGTGATGGAAGTGGAAATTTCGCCTTCTATCCCTACGCGCCGAAACTCAAGGTGAACCTGGAACCTTTGCGGTGTGACAACACGGTCTGGCCGATCATGACCATTGCCAACCTGGTCAACGAGACGGGGGACCTCACCTTTTTCGAGGAGCGGATTCCTTTTCGCGACGGGGGTGATGCCACGGTCTATGAACATGTGCGACTGGGATTGGAACTGATCTGGAAACGGCGTGGTCCGCACGGTCTGCCGACGTTGTTTGACGCCGACTGGAATGATGGGCTGGCGGTCTTCCGTGATCCCGGGGCTGAAAGCGTGATGCTGGGGATGCAGCTGGTCTATGCTGCAAAACTGTTCCGTGACTATGCAGACCGAATGGAGCGTACTGCCGATGTCGCATGGTGCGACCGTGTTGCCGGCGAATTGACGGGAATCCTGAATTCAGATGCCGTCTGGGATGGTCAGTGGTATCGCCGGTTATTGCTGTCAAACGGTCAGTATGTGGGCACCGCCGCGCGGCCAGAAGGCCAGATTTATCTTGAGCCCCAAGCCTGGGCTGTGATGAGTGGGGTGGGCGATTTCGAGCAGCGCGGGCTGACGGCCATGGATGCCGTCCGCGAACGGCTCAATACCTCCCGAGGTCTCATGATCTGTGCTCCACCTTACACCGGCATTCCTACCCCCGCCGATCCGCTAGTGGGTAATGCGCCCGGTACGGGTGAAAACGGTAGTATTTTCTGTCATGCCAACACCTGGGCGGTCATTGCCGAGTGTCTGTTGGGGCGTGGTGACCGTGCGGGTGAGTATTTCAGAAAACTTCTGCCATCGGTGGCGGCGGAAGAAGTGGGACAGGAGCATTGGGGTCGTGAACCGTATGTGTTTACCTCAACGGTCATCGGTCCGGCGCAGGGAAAAGACTTCGGGCGGGCGGGAATCAGTTGGCTGACGGGTACGGCCAGTTGGGCCTACATTGCGGCAACACAGTATATCCTTGGCATCCGCCTGACGCTTGAAGGACTGCAGATGTGTCCCTGTCTGCCGTCAGATTGGCATGATGTGAACGTGGTGCGCCGCTTCAGGGGGCAGGAGTACACGATCAATCTGGGGGGGAGACAGGTTTTAATGAAGCGAAACCCTTTATGAGCATGGATCAAATCAGATGCGGAACGTTGTCGTACACGCGGCGCGGGTTGGTTGCCCTGTTTGCCTGGCTGTTGTGGGGTGATGTTTGTTTCACGCTGATGGAAGCGGTGGTTCCCAGTGTTCTGCCACTGAAACTCAGGAGCCTGGATTCCTCCAACATGGTCATCGGTCTGATTATGACGACCTTGCCTGGGATATTCAATCTGACGGTGACCCCGGCGCTCAGCTTCAAGAGTGACCGGCACCGGAGCCGCTGGGGGAGGCGTTTGCCGTTTATCCTGAGCACCATGCCGTTTCTCGCTGCGGCGCTCATTCTGATCGCCTTCAGTGATAGTCTCGGGGCCTGGGTCCATGGGGCGTTTTTTGCAGGCAGTAGTGTGAGCCAGGCGAAGGTGATGATTATCCTGCTCGCCGTATTCGCGGCGTTGTTCGATTTGTTCAACATGTTTGTGAACACGGTCTTCTGGTATCTGTTCAAGGATGTGGTGCCGGAGACCCATCTGGCGCGGTTCAGCGCCTGGTTCGGGGTAGTGGGGACCGCGACGGGCGCGTTCTACAATTTCTTTGTGTTCAAATATGCCGAGAGCCACATGCGCGAGATTTTTATCGGGGCCGCGCTCGTTTACCTGTTCGGGTTCGGGCTGATGTGCCTGATGGTGAAGGAAGGGGATTACCCACCGGTGACGGATGTGACTGAGCGGTCGAGTATGCTGGATAAGATAAAGATTTTTCTCCGGGAATCTTTCTGTATCCGCTATTACTGGGACATATTCCTTTACCTTACCCTGGGGGCCATGGCTGCTACGATCGGGGTGTATCAGGTTTTTTTCTCGAAGTCATTGGGGTTGAGCCTGGATCTAATCGGCAAGATAAGTGCCGTAGGGGCCGTCACCGGCCCGATCTGCCTGTTATTGCTGGCTGGGCGGGTGGATCGCTGGCATCCGGTGCGGGTGCAGGCCTACGGGTTTGCCTTCACTACCTTTTTTGCCTTCAGTGCCTGGGTTTGGCTATTCGTGATGCACCCGCCGCCGATGCTTTATTTCTGGATTGCGGTCATCAATTCCTCGGTTTTTGCGGCGCTCCTGGCGGCGAGCGCCCGGGCCGCCGGAGGACCAGCGCTCATGCTCTTGTTTCCAGGTGGCAAGTACGGGCAGTTCTCGGGTGCCATGGCGTTGATCCGGGCGATCGCGATGATGATCGCAGGCGTAATGTCAGGTCTTTACATTGATTTCTGGAGGTATATGTTCCCGGATGGTGACTATTGTTATCGTTTTACTTTTCTCTGGCATGCCCCGTTGACATTGCTTTCGTTCTATTTCTTCTACCGGGTCTACCGGGTCTGGAAGCGGTTGGGGGGCGTCGTGAACTACGTGGCGCCGGAAACGAATGTCAGGATAAAGGATTTGCCGGCCCGGCCGGATCACACCTCTAGTCGCCACCCATGGATGATCGGACTGTCGGCAATCGCTTTTGCAGGCTTAGTGCTGGGCACCTGTGTCTGGATTGGATACTGGATGGTATACCAACCCCGTCCTGATTATGTCAGGATATTCATTCTGGCGCTTCTTGTGAACATCGCGCTCTATATCGCTTACCTGCGGTTCATGAGATTCATGGAAAGGCCCTAGTGAGGTGAAGCAATGAGTGTGCAACGACATATTGTGCTGGCGGTGGCTGCGCATCCGGACGACATCGAATTCATGATGGCGGGGACGCTGCTGCGGTTGAAGGACGCCGGGGCCGGGATACACATGTGGAACCTGGCGAACGGGCATTGCGGTACGGTCCGCCATACCCGCGAGGAGATCATCCGGCTGCGGGCGGCTGAAGCCGAAGCCTCTGCCCGGTTGGCGGGCGCGGTCTCCCATCCACCTCTGTTTGACGATCTTGGCATCTTCTACGACCGGGTTTCGCTGGCCCGGGTGGCCGCTGTGGTGAGGGAGATCAGGCCCTCCATTGTTCTAACCCAGTCACCGCAGGACTACATGGAAGACCATCAGAATACCTGCCGGCTCGTTGTCACCGCAGCCTTTTCGCGTGGGATGTGTAATTTTGAGACCGAGCCTGTCTGCGGCGCTTACGACACGCCCGTGGCGGTCTATCACGCTCTGCCGCATGGGCTGAAGGATGGGCTGGGGCACCCTGTGGCTTCTGATGCCTATGTGAACGTGGAGCCGGTCATGACCCGGAAGCGGGACATGCTGGCGTGTCATACCAGCCAGAAAGAGTGGCTGGATGTGAGTCAGGGTATGGACGCGTATTTGAATGAGATGGATCGAATGAGTGCCGGGGTGGGCCTATTATCCGGACGGTTCTCCCATGCGGAAGGCTGGCGCCTTCACAGCACGCTCGGTTTTGGGCCGGAAGGGTTTAACCCGATGAAGGAACTGTTGAAAGGAGACTATTATGGCACGACCGTTAAGTAAATTGGCCCCCGCATGGTGGGATTACACGACTTTGGATAAAGCGATTCTCGAGGCTGCTGCCCGGCTCAAGGCGAAAGACCTGCTACAGCTTTCCCGGCCCGGGTTTACCATCAAAATTTTCGACACAGTAGAGGAGTTTTACATGGCTGAGGCCTTGGAATATATCTCTGCATGGAAACAGGCCACGCCAGACAACCCTGCCGGCATTTGCGGCCCCATTGGCCCGACCGAGCAACTTCCCCTGGTGGCGCGGATGGTGAATGCCATGGGGCTCAATCTGAAGCATGCCCACTTTTGGGGAATGGATGAGTGGGTCATCAATGGTAAGACGGTGGGGGAAGATCACCCCCTTTCGTTTGCGCGCTGTGACAAGGCGATGTGTTTTAACCGGATTGACAAGGCATTACGCCTGCCAAAGGAAAATCTGCATTTCCCGGCAAGCGGGACTGATACGTATTCCAGGAGTTACGATTCCATTCGGTGTGTCCTGATGCAGGGCGGGCAGGGGGAGATCAAGCATTGGGCGTTTAACGACCCATTGCCGAGGGAAGGGAAGTATAAGAACCAGCCCCCCAGTCCTGCCGAATACCGGAAACTC
The DNA here is from genome assembly GCA_037141135.1 of bacterium. Lineage (GTDB taxonomy): Bacteria > Verrucomicrobiota > Kiritimatiellia > CAIKKV01 > CAITUY01 > JAABPW01. The sequence continues at coordinate 7,829 of JBAXDB010000107.1, forward strand.
AAGACACGTCAGGTTAAATTGCATCCGGTGACCATTACGCAGAATGCCCGAACATCAGGCGGTGGGAACGTGACGCTGGTACCCACTGAAGCGATGACGGTCGGGCCGCACGAGACCTGGAAAGCTGAGAAAGTGTCGATCTGGCATCCCGGCCATCATGACAACCCTTTCGGGATCAGGCTTACGGCGCTGATGATTTCCAAGCGGATTCCTGATGCGGCGGTGCCGATGTCTCTGCTGGCCGATCACCCGGATGTCCAGTTCAACTACCTCCGTAGCGGGATCGGTTCCGTATCCGTGGAGATGCATTGAGCTGGAGGTCAGGTGAGCATTATGAAAAACAATAGCGACAAACAAATCCTGAGGACGTTGGCGGCCCGCTATGCTGAAATAGCAGCGCTTCCCATCCAGGAAGAGAAACGCAAATTGTGGACTGACCATTTCGGTCTCAAGAAAACCCGAGTGCCCATTCTGGCCACCTACGGCATGTGGAATGTGTGGTGCCGGGAGTTTTTTGGAGATGCTCGGATGGAGTGCGAGGATCCGTTTTTCCGCACTTTCGAACGGGATCTCAAGCTGCGGATTTTTCAGCATGAAGTGGTGGGTGATGACTTTATCCAGGAGCCTTGGATTACGCTTCAGGCTAGCATCAAGGGGGGGTGGGGCAA
>JBAXDB010000108.1:0-8417 GCA_037141135.1 bacterium
CGTCATTGGTGCCGTGGCTGAAACTGATCCAGGCGGCGCTGGCCAATTGGAGTTTGGAGAAAATCTTATTGATCAGGAAGGGGCGTATTTTATGAAGCAATACAACCAGCAGCCCCATCAGCAGCGCTCCGAAAAGAAAGCCGACGGCCGGGGACGCAAACATAGGTAATATCACCTTGGGCCAGAGTCCTTCAGTGTGTCCCGTGGCGGGATTATGAATGGCCCATTTAATGACGTGCCAGTTCCCGTGGGAGGAGGCCAGCGTGGCACCGCAGAGTCCGCCAATCAGGGCGTGGCTTGAACTGGACGGCAACCCCAGCCACCATGTCAGCAGATTCCAGATGATGGCTCCCAGCAGGGAGGCCAGGATGGTGTCTATACCCACATAAGCGGTATCCACCAATCCCTGTCCAATGGTTTTGGCCACAGAAACTCCGGCCATGGCGCCCAGAAGATTGAAGCAGGTGGCCATGAACACGGCCTGGCGCGGGCTCAACACCTTGGTCGAAACCGTGGTGGCGATGGCATTGGCGGTGTCGTGGAAGCCGTTGATATACTCAAAGGCCAGGGCGATGAACAGCACTATCAGAATCAGGGTAAGCATGCGTGTTTTCTTTTCGAGGTCAGGAATACTTCAGAACGACCTGAAAGATGATATTCCCGACATCACGACAGCGGTCAATAATCTTCTCTAGCGTCTCATGCAGATCAAGAATGATGATGACCTTCAGGGGTTCATATTTGCCGCTATACAAATCCTTGACCAGATCTAGCATGAGTTTGTCGGCTTCGCCTTCAAGATAGTGGAGTCGATCGTTGAATTCTTTTACTTCCTCGAGATGGGCCCGGGCACGGAGTTTTTTGACCATTTGGGCCACGGTTTCCGTGGTTTGCTCGAGGATCGCCGCTTGTTCCAGGAAGTTCACATCCTTCAACGTGTTTTTGCAGAGCATGTATTTTTCGCTGAATTTTTCAGCGGTTTTAGGGATTTTATAGAGCGCCAGTGAGAGGGATTCGATATCCTCCCGCTCCAGTGGCGTCACAAATGTCTTGCAGAGCTCCTCGGTGATTTGTTCCGTAATCCGCTTGTCCTTTCGGCGGGACTGGATGAAATCACCCATAGAGGTGGTGCTCTCCGGTGATTTAATCAGGGTGAGCAGGAGCTGGACGCTGGCCTTGGCTTCGTCGGCACTGGCTTCCAGAAGGTTGAAGAACTTATCGTCATAACCGAGTAGTCGTCTGATGGCAGTTATCATGGGAAGCACTTATGCCATATGCGGCAGGATAAATCACGAAAATTTCCTCATGAATTTCTAACAAGAAACTTTTTCCCTTTATTCGCGAGTTTCTCTACTATGAAAGCAGGTAAATGAAGCAGATGACTAAAAAACGCATTATTATTGTCGAGGATGAGGGCGATCTCCTTGATCTTCTTGTATACAACTTGACGCGGGAAGGTTATGAGGTCACAGGGCTTGCCGATGGGGCGCAAGCACTCCCGGCGATTCTTCAGAAAAAACCGCAACTCATCCTGCTGGATCTGATGCTGCCGGGCGTGGGAGGGTTGGAGATTTGCCGGCTGTTGAAGGCCAAACCGGAAACGGCGCGGATACCCATTATCATGGTCACGGCCAAGGGCGAGGAGTCGGATGTAGTCGTCGGGCTGGAAATGGGCGCGGATGACTATGTTGCCAAGCCCTTCAGCATGAAGGTGCTTCTGGCCAGGATTCATACGGTACTGCGGCGCCATGAAGCGGGTCCAGTCAAGACGGATGCATCGCTCAAGGTGCATGACATCAACATCAATCCCGGCCGGCATGAGGTGCTATGCGGTAAAACGGTGATTGAGCTGACCGCCTCGGAATTCCGTTTGCTTCATTTGCTGGCGCAGCGACCGGGTTGGGTGTTTACCCGGGAGCAGATTGTCGATGGCGTGAAGGGCGAAGATTATGCCGTCACTGATCGCGCTGTGGATGTCCAGATGGTTTCCCTGCGGCGCAAGCTGGGGAAACGGGGCGATTATATCGAGACGGTACGCGGGGTTGGGTACCGGTTCAAGGAGTGAGTATGCGACCAAAACGATTATTCTGGCGGATTTATGCGTATTTTTTAATTGTGACCCTCGGTACCCTGGCGGCAACCGCCTGGTATGTCGACCGCTCATTGCATGCCTTCCATCAGGATCAGGTTGCCTCTGACCTGCTGGCGCGTGCCCGGATTATTGCCCGGGAACTCACCCCCCCGTTGGAGCGTGATACGGTTGCTCTGAATCAGTTGATCAATGATCTGGGTCGGCTGACCCTGACGCGCATTACCATTGTTACGCCTGACGGGCGGGTCATTGCTGATTCGTCTGAAAAGCCGGCCAATATGGAAAATCACCTGAATAGGCCTGAGATCAAGGAGGCGATGTCTGGTCAGACGGGTAAGGCTATGCGGTACAGTGATACATTAAGGCGACGCCTGATGTATCTGGCCATTCCTGTATGGCAGAATGGCGCTATTGCCGGGGTGGCTCGGGTCTCGCTCCCGCTGGCGGTGATTGATGAGGCGCTCAAGGCTCTCTATGTCAGTATTGCCATGGGCGGACTGGCGGTGGCCGGTGCTTTTGCCCTGCTGGCTTTGGCGCTTTCGCAGCGGATTTCCCGGCCCTTGGAGTATATGCGGCAGGCTTCCGAGCAGTTTGCGAAAGGGGAATTAAGCGCCAGAATTCCTGTTCCTGATACGGCCGAGATGGGCGCGCTGGCGAAGACGATGAATCAGATGGCGCGGCAACTTCATGAGCGGGTGCGTACAGTGGCTCTTCAGCATAACGAGCAGCGGGCGGTGTTGGCCAACATGGTGGAGGGTGTTCTGGCGGTGGATATGTCGGAGCGGGTATTGCATATCAATCCGGCGGCCTGTCGTCTGCTCGGGTTGAAGACGGACGAGGGGCGCGGGCGCCATATACTTGAGCTCATCCGCAACATCGAGTTGCAGGAATTTCTGACTGAGACGTTGGCTGCGCCGGATCCGACGGAACGGGAGATCGTCCTGCGTGGCGAGGAAGAGCACTTCATTCAACTGCACGGCGCGGTGCTTAGAGATGCGGATGGGAAAAATATCGGCGCACTGGTGGTGTTGAACGACATTACCCGTCTGAAACGGCTGGAAACCATGAGGCGTGATTTTATTGCCAATGTATCACACGAGTTGAAGACCCCCATCACGACGCTCAAGGGCTGTGTGGAAACCTTGATGGATGGGGCCATGACTCGCCCTGAGGATGCCGGGCGTTTCCTGGACATGATGGGGCGGCATGTGAGCCGCCTTGAATTAATGGTTGAGGATCTGCTGGCGCTGTCGCGACTGGAGTTTGAGTCGGAACGGGGTGCGATCGCGCTGGAGCCAGGTTCCGTGCAGGATGTCGTTTCCCGTGCCGTCCAATCGTTTTCCAGCCGGGCAGAGGCCAAGGAAATTCTCCTGATTATGGATTGCCCGGATTCGCTCCAGACGCTTATTAATGCGCAGTTACTGGAGCAGGCCATTGGAAATCTTTTGGATAATGCCATCAAGTATAGTCCTGAAGAAACGCGCATAACGGTGACAGGCCTTCAGACCCCCGATTTCGTTGAGATCCGTGTGACAGATCAGGGGCCGGGGATTGAGAAAATACATTGGGAACGGATCTTTGAGCGGTTTTACCGGGTGGATCAGGCGCGCAGTCGTGCCATGGGCGGAACCGGACTCGGTCTGGCGATCGTCAAACATATCGCCATTGCACATCACGGAAGCGTCGCTGTGGAAAGCGTCCCTGGACAAGGCAGCACGTTCGTATTGCGCCTCCCGCGGGCAGTGTGACTGCCTTGGGATAGTTGTTAGGTTCCTGAGTTGTTTGGTTGTTAAGGTGAAGAAAAATTGCGCGCAGTGATTTTCTTAACAACCCAGCAACCTGACAACTCAACAACTCTTGATCAATCCCGCCCTGCCAGATAAAGTGTTTCCCGCAATGAACGCACAACAAATAGGTGAGGACAACCTGATTCGACGGCTGAAGCGGCTGGTGCCGGGGCGTGCGGATGTGATTGCCGGGATTGGGGATGATTGTGCCGTGGTGCGCACGGGCCGGCGTGATCCGTATGATCTCCTGCTGAAAAGTGATCCGGTCATCGAAGGGGTCCATTTTGATCCGGAGGCGAAGGGGGCTGCGATTGGTCATAAAGCCCTTGGGCGGGTGTTTAGCGATCTGGCCGCCATGGGCGGCGAACCGCTGTGGATCATGGTGGATTTGGTCTCGCCGCCCACCGGGTCGGTAGCCCATATTGAGGCCATATATAAAGGTTTAGCAAGGCTGGCCCGCCGGTATGGCGCGGCGATTGTCGGGGGGGATACCAGCTCCGGAAAAGTCCTCGAAGTGCACGTGTTTGCTGTCGGGCGTGTACGTCGCCGAAAGGCTATCATGAGGTCCGGCGCCCGGCCGGGTGATGTGCTCTATGTGACGGGCACTCTCGGCGGAAGCGGCCTGGGCCGTCATCTGACGTTTGAGCCACGCCTGGCCGAAGGCCAATGGTTGCGCAAATCGGGGCTGGTCACGGCGATGATGGATGTGAGTGACGGCTTGGCTACCGATTTAAGGCGAATGGCTGCCGCAAGCGGAACCGGTGCAGTGCTGGATATCGCGCGCATTCCTATATCGGCTGCAGCTCTCCGGATGAAGCAAGAACCCAACCCCTCCAAGGAGGGGAGCCAGAGAAGAGAAGCTCATTCCCTTCTGGCTCCCCTCCTTGGAGGGGTTGGGGTTGGGTTCTTGCTTCCGGCCTCCCTCAAGCATGCACTTGCCGATGGCGAGGATTTTGAGTTACTCTTTACCGTTCCACGCAGGAAAGTGAAACTCTTTGAGCCCGCCTGGCGCAAGGTTTTTTGCCTGCCTTGCACCCGGATTGGCGAGATGACGGCGAAGCCAGGAAGGGTGGAATTGCGCGATGGACTGTGTTGCGAGGAATTGACGCTCCGTGGGTATGAACACTTTAATCATTGTCTCCAATAGTGTGAAAGACACGCATAAACTTGCCCGGCATTTGATGAAACAGTTGCCAGGGCCCCAAGTGTTGGCATTGCATGGCGATCTGGGGAGTGGCAAGACCTGTTTTGTGCAGGGGTTGGCCGCCGCGTTGGGCGTGGCACGGCCGGTGACCAGTCCGACCTTCACGCTGGTTCACGAATATCAGGGGACCCGCCCGCTGGTGCATGTGGATCTCTATCGGTTGCGTGATTCGCTGGACGCCCTGATGCTGGGACTTGAGGAATATTTTGAATCCGGCGGTGTCACCGCCATTGAATGGGCGGACCGGGCGGAAGATATCTTTCCGCCTGGGACGATTCATATTTCTTTCGAAACGATGGCCGCCTCCCATTCCCGCCGCATTACCATCAAATCACCGCTGGAATTACGTGAATGAGGAGATAAGGTTATTGGTTATTTGTTATTCGGAATTTTCCAATAACGATTAACCACTAACGAATAACCTCCCGGAAGCTTTTGCTTCCGGCATTGCATCCTGTCGTTGGCTTCGCTAGCATCACTTCACTTTTAATAAAGCAAACTTTGGGGTGATTTATGCTGGATATCAAATTGATTCGTGATCAGGAAGACAAAGTGCGGCAGGGTTTATTGTCGCGTGGCGCCAGTCTGGAATTTTTGGATGCTGTGGTGGCTGATGCTACCGTGCGTCGCCGGCTGGTGACCGAGGTCGAAAACCTCAAAAATCAGCGCAATGTGGTCTCGAAGGAAATCGGGATGCTCAAAAGCAAAGGGCAGGATACCGCGGCGACCCAGAAATCCATGCGTGAGCTGGGTGATCTGATTGTTCAGAAGGACAACGAAGTCCGTGAAATCGATGGCCGTCTCAAGGATAATCTGTTGCGGATACCCAACCTTCCGCACAGCAGTCTGCCCGACGGGTGTGATGCCGCGGCCAACGTGGTGGCGCGCACCCATGGAGTGGCGCGGACATTTGCCTTTCAGCCCAAAGGACATGTGGATGTTGGCGAACGGCTTGGAATTTTTGATTTTGCCCGCGGCGCCCGCATGACCGGCTCCGGCTTTCCCCTGTATCTGGGGCAGGGTGCCAAGTTGCAACGTGCACTTATCCAGTTCATGCTCGATCTCCACACGACCGAGCATGGGTATACCGAGATGTTGCCTCCGTTTGTGGTGAATACCGCCTCCATGATCGGCACCGGTCAGTTGCCTAAAATGGCCGAGGATATGTATCATGCCACGGACGATCTCTGGCTCATTCCCACAGCCGAGGTGCCGGTGACGAACTACTATCGGGATGATGTGATCGATAAGCCTCTGCCCGTTTATCTGACAGCCTATACGCCGTGCTTCCGGCGTGAGGCGGGTGCTGCAGGCAAGGAAACCCGCGGCATTATCCGGGTGCATCAGTTCGACAAGGTGGAGATGGTAAAGTTTGTCGAGCCGTCTACCTCCTATGCCGAGTTGGAGTCGCTGGTGGTGAATGCCGAGGATGTATTGCAGCGGTTGGGTCTCCATTATCGCGTGCTGTCGCTTTGCAAGGGGGATATCAGTTTTGCTGCGGCGAAATGTTACGACATTGAGCTCTGGGCGCCGGGTCAGAATGGCTGGTTGGAAGTGTCTTCCTGCAGTAATTTCGAGTCATTCCAGGCGCGGCGCGCGAACATCCGGTACCGGCGTGCGGATGGGAAGCTCGACTTTGTTCACACCTTGAATGGCTCCGGGGTGGCGTTGCCACGCCTGATGGTCGCCATTCTTGAGAACGGTCAGGAAGCAGACGGTTCTGTGACCCTGCCCGAAGCGATCGTCCCCTACATGGGCGGCATTCGTCGACTCGATCCGGTGGGCTGATGGGAAGGGAAAGACCCACCCCTACCCCTCCAAGGAGGGGATCATCACCAACTAGTTCCCCTCCTCGGAGGGGCCAGGGGTGGGTTCCTCGCATTGGGCTCATCTTAGCACCATTTCCTTCTGGCTCCCATATTCTTGTGGCGGTGTCGGGGGGGGCTGACTCGGTGGCCTTGCTTCACGCTTTGCACGGCTTGGCGAAACGCAAGCGCTTGAGGTTGACGGTGGCACATTTGGAGCATGGCATCCGGGGGAAGACTTCCCGTGAGGATGCCGTTTTCGTGCGCGCGTTGGCGTTACTCTTGAAAATTCCCTGCGTTATAGGGCAGGCGAAAGTTCCTGAATTGGCTAAGCGCAATGGCATTTCGCTGGAGATGGCGGCGCGTCAGGCCCGGTATGCATTCCTGGTTAGGGCAGCCCGCAGGGTTGGTGCGGACATGATTGCGACGGCACATACGGCCGATGATCAGGCGGAGACCCTGCTGTTGAAGTTTCTTCGCGGGGCGGGACGGGGTGGTCTCTCGGGTATTGCTCCTGACACGGTTGTGTCCGGCACCAGGGTGATTCGTCCTTTGCTGGAGGTTTCCCGGTCTCAAATCGAAGCTTACTTGCGCGCTCGGAAATGTGTCTGGAGGGAGGACGAATCCAATACTGACACCGTCTTTCTGAGAAATCGTGTCAGACATGAATTGCTTCCCCTTTTGGAACGGGAATATAATCCCGGGCTCCGTCAGACATTACAGCGTACACGCGACGTATTGGCAGCAGAAGATGAGTGGATGGATGATCAGGCGCGAGGAATCCTCACAGAGTGCCGGGATGAAGGCGCGGCTCTTCCCCCTCTCCCTCCAGGGGAGAGGGTTGGGGTGAGGGTTCCCCTGCGGAGCGATCGCTTAAACGCCTACCCCCTTGCCGCCCGGCGGCGGGTGATCCGGCTATGGCTTTTCGGCCAAGGGGTTCCTGAAGAGGGGGTGGCCTTTGACGCCGTGACGCGTGTTAACCAACTTGTCGGACAGACAATAGGAAGTGGGTCCGTTGAACTCACAGGCGGTTGGAAAGTTCGGCGCCATTATGGCTCCCTTTCAGTGGAGTCGCCACGTCCTGCTGAGTCACTCACGGCGCGGATAAAACTTAAAATCCCCGGCAAGACAGTGATCCCTCAATTTGGGATCACCGTTACCACAATGCTAAGACCGGGAGTGGTAAAAGAGAAGGGTGGCGGACCGGGGCAGTTGCCAGCCAAGGCGAGTTTGAATGCGGCGGTATGGTCCAAGCGAAACCTGTGGATTCGCGGCTGGAAGCCAGGTGACCGGATGATTCCCTTTGGCATGACGGGGTCCAGGAAAATTCAGGATATTCTAGGGGATGCCAAGGTTCCGCGCGCCGAACGACACCAGGTGCCTGTGGTTGAGTGTGACGGGGAAGTCATCTGGATCCCCGGCTACCGGATTGCCGCGCGCTGGGCCGTGTCGAATCCCGAGGTTCGAAATCTGCAGTTGGATGCCATTCTGGTATAATCCGCTTGTGCTGGGAGTAAGGCGGAGCTAAT
>JBAXDB010000109.1:0-8131 GCA_037141135.1 bacterium
GAAGAAAGCCCTGCTCAAGGCACCTGCGCCCCGTGGCTGGAACACGTCTGATGAGGATGAAATCCAGATGCGTCAGTTCCGGGCTGCCACGGAGTTGATGGATATCCAGGTGCTTGATAAAGGTGAACCCTATTATTCCCGGTTTGCCGTCCGCGCCAAGACCACCCTGAATCCCTATTGCGTGGAAATTCGTGCGCTCGAGCGTCGTGAGAATACCTGTACCTGCCCGGATTTCCGGGTGAATGGACTGGGGACTTGCAAGCATATCGAAGCGGTATTGACCAGACTCCGTAATAAGGGTGCGCGGGCGTTCACTGTTGCCGCAACGATGGGGCCTTCTCTGGCTGAGGCCTACCTGGTTCGACAGGGTGTGCCGGAAATCCGTCTGCTGCTGCCCGCGAAGGCCCCGAAGGCGGCAAAGATTTTCTTCAGCCCTTTTTTTGGCGCCGACGGGCGTTTGCTGGGTGAGCCTTCAGCCGCCGTGCCAGCTTTGGTGCGGGCCTGGAAAAATGCAACGGCCAAAGTTCGCCAATGCGCCCGTGTGTCCTCCGATGTCGAGGCCTGGGCCGCTGAGTTGGCTGGCCGGGCCGCCCGGGTACAAGCAAGGGAGGATTTCCTGGCCGATGTTCAGACTGGCAAGCGTTCGGTGGATGTGGTGAAACACAAACTCTATCCCTATCAACAGGAGGGTATGCTGCATCTCGCGTTCGGTGAGCGCGCCCTGCTGGCTGATGAAATGGGGTTGGGTAAGACCGTGCAGGCCGTGGCGGCTTGTGAATTGCTACGGCAGTTAAGAGGCATCGAACGGGTGCTGGTAGTGTCTCCCGCTTCACTCAAGGCGGAATGGGAGGAGCAGATCGCTAAATTCACCGGTCTGCCCGCAAAGGCGATATGGGGGAGTCGACAGGAGCGCCTGAAGGCCTATCAGGAAAAATCGTTCTTCTATCTTACGAACTATGAGCAGGCGCGGGTGGATGTCGCCGACATGAATAGACTGATTGCCCCGGATGTGGTTATTCTGGATGAGGCTCAGCGGATCAAGAACTGGCAGACAAAGACGGCCCAGACGATCAAGCAATTGGCAAGTCCTTATGCGTTTGTACTTACCGGAACACCGCTGGAGAACCGGATTGATGAGGTCTATTCGCTGGCCCAGTTTCTCGATCCCTCCATTTTTGGATCATTGTTCCGATTTAACCGTGAGTTCTATGAGCTTGATGAGACTGGCCGCCCCACAGGGTTTAAAAATCTACCCGAACTCCATCGGCGTCTCCGACCCATCATGTTACGGCGACGGAAGGATCAGGTCGAGGAGCAACTCCCGGAACGGACAGTCAAAAACTATTTTGTCAGCATGGATCCTGAGCAACGTTCCCGTTATGATGAAGTTGAAACTAAGGTTGCCAAACTGATTTCCATTGCCAAGAGGCGTTCCCTGATGCCTGATGAGTTGGAGAAGTTACAGCGCCTGTTGAGCTGTATGCGCATGATTTGTGATACCCCGTATATCCTGGATGCCGAGTGCCGAATTTCTCCGAAAATCGAGGAACTGGCCGAGATTCTGGAAGACGTTCTGTCGGGTGGTGACAGCAAGATCATCGTGTTCTCCGAATGGGCGCGCATGCTGGAACTGGTTCGTGACCTGGCGCTGGAGATGAAAGTGGATTTCGCCTGGCACACTGGTTCCGTGCCGCAACAGAAACGGCGTGTTGAAATCAACCGGTTCAAGCAGGATCCAAACTGTCGCCTGTTTCTCTCTACGGACTCCGGTGCCACGGGGCTGAACCTTCAGGCGGCCAATGTGGTGATTAATCTGGATCTGCCTTGGAATCCGGCCAAGTTGGAACAGCGTATCGCCCGCGCCTGGCGCAAACATCAGACCCGCGCCGTGCAGGTGATCAACCTGGTCAGTGAAGACTCCATTGAGCACCGCATGATCGACACGCTGGCCCAGAAGCAGCAACTGGCTGACGGCGTGCTAGACGGGCGCGGCGATTTGGAGAATATCAAGCTGCCCAGTGGGCGGGCTGCGTTTATGGCTCGTTTGGAAACCCTCATGGGGGGCAAAACGGCAGAGACTTCGCCAGTTCCTGCCGCGCAGGCAAAACCGGATAGAGCACCGGTTGTATCTCCCGAAACCGTGTTCACTCAAGATTTGGTTGCGCGGCTTGGTGGCCGACTGGCTGCTCTGGAATGTCGCAGGGGTGCAAGCGGGCGTAATGTTATGGTGGCGGTGGTGGATGAAGTTGAATCTATCCGGCCCATGGCGGAACGACTGTTGAAGGAGGCTTTTGGGAGCGGCGCTACCGTGCCCGGGTTGGAAGTGATTGATCGTGCGACCTATGAGACGATTCAACGGTTAATCGAGCAGGGAATTCTGCAGCCTGTCGTGGGGGCCAGCCTCCTGCATGGTGGCGTGGTAACGCAGGATACAAGTCGTGTTGTCCGCGAACGGAAACTGAACGAAGCGCGAAAGGCCATGGAACAGGCGGAACGGAAACGCCGGATGAGCGACGTGCTGAAGACTGGCGGATTCGGTGTTGAGGCTTTACCACCACTGCGCGAGGCGGTCGAATGGGCACTTAAGGCCATCGTGCGCCTGACGGGGGACGGAGCAGAGGCGGCGGAAACGGGAGAGGTTTCGCTTGCCGTATTGAAGACGGTGGAAAAGGGATATTTGTCCGATGATGCCGTGGATTCGGTAACCCGGTTCAGGGCTTTGGTGTCATCTGTTGAGGCCCCTGGTGAAACTCTGGTAGGTGAATTGTTTAAAATGGGTGGTGTATTTGTCGATGCCGCTCAGAAGGCTCTGACCCGCGCTGCGCTGGAGTGATAGTACCTTGGTCGATAATGCCGAATGATGGAGAAAGGGAATGAATAGTTCGGCGCTTGAGGTTTGTACGCGTGCTTTGTACGTGTGCTTTGTGCGCGTCAGATGTGGATTGACCCTGGATTCTCCTTACCGTATAGTAAGGAATATCTGTTTAGTAAGGAGAATTGGCTTATGGTTACTGCAACAATAACGAGCAAGGGGCAAATCACCATCCCTAGAACTGTCAGAGAGTCTCTGCACCTTCATTCCGGTGACAGGATCGCGTTCATCATGCAGGGCGAAACTGAAGCCTTGATGAAGCCGGTGACAAAAACCGTGGATCAGGTTTTCGGCAGGCTCCACAAGCACGGGCAGGCAGGCAAAACCGTTGCCGAAATGAACCGGGCCATTGTGTCACGGATGAGGAGTGCACGATCGTGATCGCACTGGATACAAATATTCTTGTCCGGTTTCTGGTGCGCGATGACGAGAAACAGGCGCAACTCGTATATGCCCGATTCAAGCAGGCAGAGTCCGTGCGTGAAACCTTGTTTGTCCCATTGCTAGTGGTCCTCGAGATCATTTGGGTTCTTGAGAGCGCTTATGATAAGTCCCGTGTGGAAATATTGGATTCGTTTGATGAATTGAAAAGTATGCCGATCCTGGAATTTGAGAAAGTATCAGTGCTTCAGGCCTGGGTGGATGAGGGGCGAGTGAACAATGTTGATCTCTCCGACCTGTTGCTCGCGTTAACCGCTAAGTCTTTTGGTTGCAGCGGGGGAATAACCTTCGATAAGAAAGCATCGAAGTTCCCGTTTTTTCAGTTGCTGAAGTGAGCCTGCCTTCCAGATACCTGCATTATATTGGAAACTCCGGAGATTAAAGTGATTGATTTACATGTCCATTCGACATTTTCTGATGGCAGTATGACTCCGGAGGAGTTGGTCGAACTTGCGACCAAATCGGGGATCACGGCGATGGCTTTGACAGATCATGACGGCATGATGGGCATTGATCGCTTTATGGCGGCCTGCCAGATACATGGGATACGCGGGATTCCCGGCGTGGAAATCAGCATTGAGCATATAGGCGGCACGTTGCATATGCTGGGCTATTTCATTGATCACCATAATCCGCGGATTCTGGAGGCCCTGACTCGTTTGAGGCGGGGGCGGGCGGAGCGTAATCAATTCATCCTCGAGCGACTTAATACGCTTGGGGTGCCGTTGACATGGGAGGAAGTCTCCGTATTGGCCAAGGAGGACGTGGTGGGGCGTCCTCATTTTGCACAGGCCATGATCGCCAGGGGTTATGTAAAGAAAAAGGATGAGGCGTTTGACATTTATCTTGGTAAGGGGAAACCCGCCTACGTGGAGCGGGAGCGCTTTACTGTTGTGGAAAGTATTGATCTGATCCGCTCGGCGGGTGGGGTTCCGATATTGGCTCACCCCTGTACTCTCAAAATGGGGCGCCGGAGATTGCGGGAATTTCTGGCGGAATTGAATTCAAAAGGCCTGCAGGGAATAGAAGCGTATTATTCTGAGCATACCCATGAACAACACCGCTTCTGTATGAATATGGCACGTGATCTCGGGTGGGTGGTTACCGGGGGGTCGGATTTTCACGGTGTCATGAACCCGTATATCCACCTCGGTATCGGCTTTGGTTCCCTTGATATTCCCGACGAATTGGTGGAGCTGCTCCATGCACGCTGTCCCAAAAATTGACGGACTCTATGTCCATGTCCCATTCTGTGACGGGAAATGCCATTACTGCGCTTTCTATTCCGTGCCCTACAGTTGTGAGCTGGCTTCGGTCTGGCTCACGGCGCTTGCGAAGGAACGTGACCAGGCGCTTGAGCGCTACGGTGCTTTGCCGCTGTCTTCCATATTTATGGGCGGGGGCACACCGACGATGCTGCCGCTTGATCAGATGGAACGGCTTCTGACGAGTTTGGGCTCTTTGGGAAAAGTAGTTGGTTGTCAGGTTGATGAGTTGTTAAGTGAAAGCTCGAAGGCCTCGGTGTCCGCATACTTACCAACCCATCAACTTGACAACTTAACAACCAACCCCGCCCACGCGGGGATAGAGTGGACTAGTGAGGTAAATCCTGGGTCACTCACGATCGAGAAGTTAATGTTAATGAAATCTTACGGTGTCAACCGCATCAGTCTGGGCGTACAGGCGATGACCGATCCTGTGCTTCGCCAGTTGGGACGCCGGCATTCGGTCGCGGATATTTATGCGGCTGTTGACACGATTCACTCCGCGGGAATCACCAACTGGGGGCTGGATCTTATTGCCTGCATACATGGGGTGAGTGAGGCGGCATGGATCAAAACGCTTGAAGCCGCAGTATTCATGGGCCCAAAACATATTTCGGTTTATGCGCTTACCCGGGAGGAGGGGACCAGGCTCCATCAGGACTGTGAGTCCGGCGCCATCTCCTTGCTGGATGATGACGAACAGCTCAGGATGCTGGATGTGGCTGAGACGGTCTTGGGAGCGGCAGGCTTTGGACGGTACGAGATTTCGAATTATGCCCGCCCCGGCTTTGAATGCCGGCATAATCTATCCTGCTGGCGTGGCGGCAATTATCTTGGCTTGGGTTGTGCAGCAGCCTCACGTGTGGGGGACCAACGCTGGACCAACGGCGCTGATCTTGCAGCCTATATCAAGGGCGAGTGCCATCAGGACAGGGAGACTTTGACGCCGGTTACCGACGCTGTTGAGCGCCTGGTGTTTGGGCTGCGGCTGAAGGAGGGCATTGATCTGGGAGAAATTTTAATGACTACCGGTACGGCCCAGACGGAACAAGCGGCATTCTGGAGGCGTACTTTGGAGCGGCTGGAGTGGGATCATCTTATGGAACTCAACTCGGGGCGCTGGCGACTAACGACTAAAGGGCTTGCGATGGCAGATTACGTGGCTGTTGAATTGATGCCGTGAGTATGGTAACAAGAAGGATTCAGTATTCAGAATTCAGGAGTCAGAATGAAGAAAAACGCCTTATGGGAAGCGAGTCTGTTTGAGCTGATCCGCCGTACTTCGGTGGATTTGCCGGCTGACGTGGAGCAATCGCTTCGCCGTGCCTGTAAAACAGAAAAGAAGGACAGCCGGGCTCGTTGGGTGCTGGATACCATCCTTGAGAATGTCCAGAAGGCGCGTGAGAAGGACGCACCGCTCTGTCAGGATACGGGGAGTCTGATCTTCTATTTTCAGGTTCCCCTGGGGTTTGATACCAATTTTCTGGTTGCGGCCACACGGATGGCCGTTGCACGGGCGACCCGGTTGGGGTATCTCCGGCAGAATACCATTGATTCCCTGACGGGCGAGTCGTGTGAAACGAACGTTGCGCACGGAGCCCCGACCTTCTATTTCGAACAATGCGCCCGCACGACGGTGGATGTCCGGCTCATCATGAAGGGTGGGGGATGTGAGAATGTCGGGCGTCAATACAGTCTTCCCAGCGAGGTATTGGGTGCGGGCCGGGACCTTGATGGTGTTCGGCGATGCATTCTGGATGCCATTGTTTCTGCGCAGGGGAATGGCTGTGCGCCGGGAATTCTGGGAGTTTGCATCGGCGGGGATCGGGCTACTGGCTATGAATGTTCCAAAGCCCAGTTTCTTAGAAAAATTGATGACCGGTCTTCAGTCAAGGTCCTGGGGCGTTTGGAAGATCGTATCTTGAAAGAGTCAAAACAATTGGCGATTGGCCCCATGGGATTTGGCGGGAATACCGCTTTGCTGGGTGTAAAAATCGGGGCATTGAGCCGGTTGCCGGCCTCCTTTTTCGTGACGGTGTCGTATATGTGCTGGGCATTTCGCCGGCGTGGTGTGTTGCTTTCAGCGCGGGGGGGATTCAAAAAATGGCATTAACCGGACCGCGCAAACTTAACTACCCCTTCACCGCAGAACAGATCAGTCCCTTGCGGGCTGGCCAGTTTGTGCTGATCAGCGGCACGCTTTTTACGGCACGTGACCGTATTCATAAGCATCTGTTTGACGGCGGGAAAAGCCCGATAGATCTCAAAAACGGTATTATTTATCATTGTGGGCCGGTTGTTATCCGTAAGGACAATCAGTGGTTGGTCCGTGCGGCGGGGCCCACAACGTCGATTCGCGAGGAACCGTATCTTCCCCGAATTATCAAGGAGCATGGCATTCGTGCCTTTATTGGCAAGGGTTCCATGGGTAAGGTGACCGAGAAGGCCTGTGTGGCGGGCGGCTGCGTTTATCTGCATGCGGTTGGTGGTGCTGCCCAGGTATTGGCTGATAAGGTGGTTGGGGTAAAAGAGGTATATTTCGGGACGGAATTCGGCCCCGCGGAAGCCATGTGGGTGCTTGAAGTAAAAGATTTCCCTGCGATCGTCGCAATCGATTCCCGCGGACGAAGCCTGACGAAGACGGTTCAGGCCGCTTCCCGTTCGATGTGGCGGAAGCTTGTGGCCGATGATCCATTTGTAGCGTGAGGGGATAATGCGAATACTATTCATGGGCTCCGCAGGGTTCGCTTGTCCTTGCCTTGAAACGTTGTTGCAAAAGGCTGGGGATGTTGTCGTTGGGGTAGTCACCCAGCCGGATCGCCCCAAGGGGCGGAATCTTGAATTGTCGGCCTGTCCGGTTAAGACCTACCTAGGCTCACGCCAAATTCCGGTTCTTTCCCCTGAAAAGATCAATACTGCCGAAAGTCTGGCGGAATTGCGCGTCTTGGCTCCAGAACTTATTGTGGTTGTGGCGTATGGCCAGTTGCTCAAATCTGAACTTCTCGCAATGGCGCCCTTGGGGATCATCAACGTGCATGGTTCGCTGCTGCCGAAATACCGGGGAGCAGCCCCGATTCAATGGGCGGTGGCCAACGGGGAGGACGTTTCGGGCGTTACCACAATGTATCTCAACGCGCGTATGGATGCCGGGGATATGATTATGAAGAGGGAATTGCCCATTGCCCGCACTGATACAGGTGGAAGTTATCATGATAAACTGTCGTTGGTCGGGGCGGAATTGTTAAGTGACACCCTGGAGCTTATCCGGCAGGGAAAAGCACCCCGCATGGCGCAGTGTGAAGCCGAGGTGACGGTGGCCCCAAAATTGAAAAAAGCGGATGGGCGGATTGATTGGTCGCTGCCCGCAGACCGGATCGAGAGCAGAGTCCGCGGGTTTAATCCCTGGCCGGGTTCATTTTGTGTCATCCCTTCGGATGGCGGGAAAACCATCAAAGTGCTTTCCGTCCGGGTGGAAGAGGGAACCCACCCCCGGCCCCTCCGAGGAGGGGAGCTAGTTGGGTCGCAATATTCTATGCTTGATCCCCTCCTGGGA
>JBAXDB010000110.1:0-8113 GCA_037141135.1 bacterium
ACCGTTACCGTAGCGCCATTCACCCGCACACCGGTAATCTCGGCCTCAAACGCATTCAAACCGGCTTCAGCACCTTCCACGCACTGGATATTCTCGGGCCGCACCAGACAAACACGCGCACCGGAAATAACCCGCGCCCCTTCGCCATCACTCCGCCAGGCCCAATTCCCCAATCTCGTTTGCACGCCTGCCCCGTTCACCACGCCATCAATAAAATTCGCCTCCCCCAGAAAATCCGCGCAGAATACATTTGGAGGCCGTGCATAAAGCTCCAGCGGGGTTCCGATCGCACTCACTTTACCTGAATGAATCACTGCCATCCGATCAGCCAGCGCAAGCGCATCAGCCTGATCATGAGTGACATACACGAATGTGATATTCGTATCACGCCGGAGTTTCTCGATTTCGTGCCGCATCTCAACCCGCAACTTGGCATCCAGATTGGATAAAGGTTCATCAAGCAGAATGACCGCCGGATTCAGCACCAGGGCGCGCGCCAAGACCACCCGTTGCTGCTGCCCCCCGGAAAGCTGTCCGGGCATGCGCGCGCCCAATCCGGCAAGCCCGACCCGCTTCAGCACATCTTCCGTGCGCCCCTCTATTTCCTGCCTTGGAACATGGCGTTCCACCAACCCGAAGGCCACATTATCGCGGACATTCAAGTGAGGCCACAGGGCATAGTTCTGGAACACCATCGGGGCACCACGCTCGTGGGCAGGGAGTTGGGCGACATCCTTCCCGTTAAAATATACGGACCCGGCATCTGGAGTTTCCAAGCCAGCCAAAATGCGAAGCAGGGTCGTTTTCCCACATCCTGAGGGTCCCAACAGGAAGAACATCTCCCCGGCGGGGATGGACATCGACACATCATTGAGCGCAGTTACAGCGCCAAACCGCTTGACGACATGACGCACCTCAATGGCTGCGGGGTTAGGTTCGTTCATTTTTTATCTGCTCCAGTAGGGCTCGAATACGCGTCTCCATGGCAAAAAGGGCAACTTCCGGTTCAAGATCGGCAATATCAGCAATCTGCCAATACTGGATCCGATCCGCCCAATGCGGAAACCGTTGGCCCATCATTGGGCGATGCTCCCATTCATCCATGGCAATCACGAGAGTCGCTTCCGTCAAATCAGACTCCTGAATCTGAATAGGCTGGCGCACAACGGCATTCAGGGCAATCTTACGGGAATGCAACCCACGCAAGGCATGGGGCGAAATACCGCCCATATCAGGCGAAATCAACTCCGTCATCAGGCCCCGCGATATCGCGCGGCTCTTAAGGCCATAACCAGGTGCCAGTGTATTAAAGAGAATCTCTGCAAAACGGCTCCGATAGTAGTTGCCAGTACAAAGAAATAAGACGATCTCAGTCATAGACGCGGGATTATCCGGTTCACTCTGCGATGGGTCAAGTACGAACACCCCAAAAAAAAAGACTGCGGTAAATTTAATAAAAAACGTTGGCGAGTACGCAACGACAGGCAACTGCTGCCGCGTATGCCACAATTCGTCCCAATTATCACCTCCTTGCGGTCGCCACTGCGCCGCAGGCATTCGCCCAGCGCCCTTTCGCTCGCTCCCATCCCATTTTCAAGCCAGAAGCAGTAACAGTGAGCGCTGTCAAAGAAGTTGTGGATCCTGGCTACTGACTCCTTGTTTGAGAGTAAAGGCATCAGGGTTCAGGGTTCAGGAGGGATAACATTATGACAAACAACGACTTGCGTCCTGAACCCCGAACCCTGAACCCTTGCCGTGCATTTACCTCTCACGCTACGAAAAATCTGAGGGCGCTTGCGACCTCACGAGGCCCCACTGAATTCTGAATTCACAATCCTGACTACCTTGATTCTTCCCCATTTTGGGCTTGAGACCTGCAGGGCGGGATTTCATACTGGAACTTTTAGAGGTATTTCCATGAAAACACTTTTCTCACTTGTTATGCCCCTGCTGGCTTTAGCCTTGGTGACCGGCTGTCAAACCGCCTCAACACCACGTTTGACCGCCACTGTGGAAACCAATTCTGTTCAGGCGGCGGCCGCAGCCGAGGATGAAGCCTACCGCCAGGTCAGGATCCTCACAAAAACCATGTTGCTCGTGCGGCAAAATTACGTGGACGAGACCAAGGTGAGTTATTCCAACCTCGTTTCTTTCGCCCTGAAAGGGATGCTCCAGTCACTGGATCCTTTCAGTCAATACATGGAGCCAACCGCCTACAAGGAGCTGCAGGAGGAAACCCAGGGAAAGTTTGGCGGCATCGGGATCCAGATCGGTGTCAAGGATAACGCCTTGACGGTCATCACCCCCATCGATGATACCCCCGCTTTTAGGGCCGGCATCCTGCCCGGTGATAAAATTGTTGAAATCAACACCAACAAAACTGATTCCCTGGATATGCGGGACGCCATCTCCCGCCTGCGGGGTATGCCTGGAACAGCGGTCACCATTAAAATCCTGCGCGGCGCGGAGTTTAAGAATTACACCCTGACCCGTGAGGAAATCAAGATCACCAGTGTTAAGGGAACACGCATGCTGGACGAAAGCATCGGGTACATCCGCATTACCGAATTCAGTAGTCCCACCGCACCCGCCCTCCGGAAAGCCGTGGAGGACCTTCTCGCCAAAAACATGAAGGCGCTGGTTCTCGATCAGCGAAATAATCCCGGCGGCTTACTTTCCTCCTCCATTGATGTAAGCGACCTGTTCCTGCCCAAAGGCGCTGATATCGTTTCCACACGGGGCCGGGGCGCCTCTTCGCATCAAACACCAGCCCGGGCCGCCGGCCCCGTTCATTACACCCGCTTTCCCATGGTGATTCTGGTCAACGGCGGGTCGGCCAGCGCGGCCGAAATCGTGGCCGGCGCCCTCCACGACAATAAACGCGCCGTGCTGGTGGGCGAAACCACCTTCGGTAAAGGTTCTGTCCAAAATATCGTTCAGATTGAGGACGGCGCGGCCGCCCGCATCACCACCGCTCATTATTATACCCCCAGCGGGCGCTGTATTCACGAGAAGGGCATCGAGCCGGATATCTCCATCCCCGTTCCTCCCGAAGAATGGCAAAAAGTTCAACTCAAGAGGATAGCCCTTGAAAGTCCCTCCCTGCTGGACCCAAAAAACAAGCCGGCTGATCTCGACAAGGTAACGGATCGTCAACTGGATCGTGCGGTTGATCTACTCAAGGGGCTTTTGATTTTTCAGCAATTGAAAAGCGAAGGTTGAAATGAACATTCTTGGAATCGAGACCTCTTGCGATGAAACCTCGGCCGCCGTCGTTCGCGACGGACATACCGTGCTTTCAAACATCGTTTTCACCCAGATTGCCCATCACCGGCCCTATGGCGGCGTAGTGCCGGAAATCGCCTCACGCATGCATGTTGAACATCTCCCGGAAGTGATCAACGAGGCCATCCACACCTCGGGTCTTGCCTGGACCGATATCGACGCCGTAGCCGTGACCAACGGGCCCGGGCTGGCCAGTTCCCTGCTCGTCGGGCTCGCAGGCGTCAAGGGACTGTCCCTCCGGCTCAATAAGCCCCTTCTCAACATCAATCATCTGGAAGCGCACATCTATTCCATCTTTCTGGATCATCCGGAACTAACGCCAGCTTCACTCTGCCCCTTTCTAGCCCTGATCGTTTCGGGCGGCCACACCTGCTTCATTCAGGTAGACTCTATCGGCGGGTATCGCCAACTGGGACGCACCGTGGATGATGCCGCCGGGGAGGCTTTCGACAAGGGCGCCAACCTTTTAGGCCTGGGCTATCCCGGGGGCCCTGCCATCGACAAAGCCGCTCGCACGGGCAATAAGGAGTTCGTCACCTTCCCCCGCGGCTTTGTCAGCAAAATCCCCGCCCGCATGCCTGATCTCATCCCTAAATATTGCGTCAGCTTCAGCGGCCTGAAAACATCCCTGCTCTACCACATTAAAAACCATCCGCTCGGGAGCGGCCCAAACGCGGATATCAATAACCTGGCCGCCAGTTATCAGGAAGCCATTGTGGATACCCTCGTCAAGCGCGCCTCACATGCGGCGGACACCACAAAGGTCATGGCGGTAGTTGGCGGAGTGTCGCTGAATTCACGGCTGCGTGAAAAATTCACCGCCATGGCCGAAAAAAAACGACTGCGTCTGGTTTTCGCCAGCCCCCGCTATTGCACGGACAATGCCGCCATGGTTGCCGGCCTCGCTTTTCACAAAATGACAGCCCCCCTCCCGCTGGATCAGGCCATGGCGATTGATGTGGATCCCAATCTTGGAATCGGGACTGTTTAATTATAAAGCTGCGCCCTCTTCCGAAGCGGCCAGATTTTACACATTGAACAAGAATTCGATCACATCACCGTCTTTAACCTCGTATTCCTTGCCCTCGACCCGGAGCAGGCCTTTGGCCCGGCAGGCGGCTTCACCGCCGTGTTCGATAAAATCCTTATAGGCGATCACCTGGGCGCGGATGAAGCCCCGCTCAAAGTCCGTATGAATCACCCCGGCCGCCTGCGGAGCTTTCCAGCCGCGGTGAATGGTCCAGGCGCGCACCTCATCCGGACCTGCCGTCAGGAAACTGACCAGCCCCAACGCGTGATAGCCGGTGTGGACAATCTGATCAAGGCCGCTCTCCACCACCTTATATTCCTTTAGAAATTCGACCCGTTCCGCCTCACTCATCCCATTGAGATCCTCTTCCATCTTGGCGCAAATTTTGACGGCTTCACAGCCCCGCTTGGCGGCATGGGTGCGAGCATAGCGAACAAAGTCATTATCCTCCTGCAGTCCCGCCTCATCGACGTTGCAGCAGTAAATCATCTTCTTATCGGTCAGCAGCGGACATTCCTTGAACATCAAGACGGCGGCATCGGTTTTATGATCCTCAAACTCAACGGCCATTTTCCCGGCGCCGAGATGCTCCAACAGAAGTTTGGATATATCCAGGGAGGCTTGAACCGTCTTATCGCCCCTGACCTGCTTGCCTAACCGGGCTACACGGTTTTCGACCGCCTGATAATCGGCCAGAATCAGCTCCGTTTCGATAACACCAATATCGCGTTCAGGATCCACAGCTCCGTCAACATGCACGATATTTTCGTCATTAAAGCAACGGACCACATGAAGCAGGGCATCCGTCTCACGAATATTCATGAGAAACTTATTCCCCAGCCCCTCGCCCTGACTGGCCCCCTTGACCAGACCGGCGATATCAACGAAATCCACCGTCGCATGGATGGTTTTCTTGGGGTGACAGATTTTGGCAAGCTCGGCCAGCCGTGTATCGGGCACCGGAACCACAGCCTTATTCGGCTCGATGGTGCAAAATGGATAATTTGCGCTTTCGGCGTTTTGAGCCCGTGTCAAAGCGTTAAAAATCGTGGACTTGCCGACATTCGGCAGCCCGACTATACCAATGCTTAATCCCATAATGTTCTCCCAAAAAGGGGAACATGATAGCAGGTTATCCGCTATTTGCTAGCACGTAACACCTTGGCTTCGAATGCGGCGTAGCGGGGCAGGAGTGAGGCATACACCTCAGCCGCACCGGGTGCCGGCTGAACGCTGCCATCCGTTTTGGTGTTGGTAAAGCCTGACACGATTTGAGCCCAAGACAGGGGTTTTCCACTCGCCTTTTGCCAGGCATGGGCTGCACGCAAGGCCGCCCCCAGCGCCGCCGTCTTTGAAACTTCAAATTGATGCACCGGACAGTCCATCACATCGGCCATCACCTGCAAAATTTCACGATCCTTGGCACCGCCGCCTGTCGCACGAATGGATGTGGGCTGAATCCCCATCCACTGCGAATGAAGTTTCATGCTCATCATCTGCGCTTCGACCACGGCGCGACAGTTCGCCGCCGCGTTTGTCGCGTCCAGGTTGAGGCGGTGGATTCCGGGCGTCAATACCCGGGGAACGATTTCCGGCTCGAACCAGGGCAACATCATACCACCCCCGTTACCCGGGGCCGTTGCCGTAAGCGCAGAAGCGAATCCCTTCCAATCCAGCCCGTACGCATCCTTCACCTTTTCGCGCGCCAGTGAGCCGTTCTTGAAACAGATCAACGTCATGTAGTCGCCGGTCGGCGAAACAAACACATGCCCTTCCCCGCGGGGATCTGTATGGCATGCCGACATGGTTCCAAAATAGGTGTCACTCGTGCCGAGACTGATCGCCACCATGCCGGGCTCCACCAATCCGGTCCCGATCACACTGCAGGGATTATCCCCCGACCACACCACCGCCATGGCATTCGGATTCAATCCGAATTTTTGCGAAAAATAGGGGCTGATTTTGCCCACTGAGGCCCAGGGCTCTGCCAGGGAGGGTAATTTCTTTTCCAAACCCGGAGCCGTCACCTCAAGCGCCTTGGCATGCCACTGACGCCGCTGGATATCCATCAGGTTCATTCCTGCACCATCGCCATGATCAATCGGGGCCACACGCCCAGCCAGCAATGAGGCCATAAACGAACTAACCAGGCTGATCCCGGCAGTCGCCTTATAGGCATCGGGTTCAGTTTTAAAGAATTTGCGAATTTGGGGCCCCGTAAATCGCTCAAATGCGGCCGACCCCGTGGCTTCGGCGAGGGCGAGGGCACCGCCCAGTGCCGCCTGAATTTCGGTACATTCTCGAGTGGTGGAGGAGTCCATCCAGACCGGCGCTGTCGACCTTGAAAAACAATTAGCCAACTGGTCTTTTAAGGACTGTTTCGGATCCAGATTAGCCAGAACTCCCGGAAGCGTAGCATTCCAATAGACCGAGCCATGCTGCTGGCCGGATCCTGCGACCGCACGGATATCCCCGAGCGCCACACCCTCCTGTTTTAATTGAGCCAGCAACAATTCCAATGCTTCAACCCACATCAGCGGGGGCGCATGCACCACCGTGGGATCCTTACTGCGCAAGACCCCGTTCTGTGTGCCGTAGCCCGGCAGTGCCTTGTCAAAATTCAGCGACACCTCATGAACTATCCGCCTGGCCGCCAGATCCACCACCACTGCGGATAAACTTTGCGTGCTTGAATCCAAGCCCAGGAACAGATCGCTCATGAATAACCCCTTCAGATATAATCGTTGATGATCTGTTCGAACAGTTCCTGCTGACCGCTGATCTGGGCCGGTTCACCGACCTTCTTCGCATAGTCACGCAGACCTGCAAGCGTCATTTTGCCCTTTTCAAAATCACGCCCCTTACCTGCATCAAACGAGGAGTACCGCTTTTTGCGCAGACTCAGGAAGTCGGATTCCTTCAACACACGACTCGCAACCAACAGGGCGCGGGCAAAGACGTCCATGCCCCCGATATGGGCGATAAACAGATCGGCCGCATCCGTCGAATTGCGGCGGGTCTTGGCATCAAAATTCACACCGCCCTTTCCTAACCCACCCGCCTGAATGATCACCAGCATGGCCTCTGCCACCTCGTACAGGTTGGTGGGAAATTCATCCGTATCCCAGCCACTGAGATAGTCACCCTTGTTGGCATCAATGCTACCCAGCATTCCGGCATCGGCCGCGCACTGCAACTCATGTGGGAACGAATGCCCGGCGAGGATAGCGTGGTTCACCTCGATGTTGACCTTGAAATCCTTTTCCAGACCAAAATGACGCAGGAAGCCGATCACCGTCTCGGTGTCAAAATCATACTGGTGCTTGGTCGGCTCTTTCGGCTTGGGCTCGATCAGGAACGTTCCACGGAACCCCTGTTTGCGCGCATAATCACGCGCCATGGTCAGGAACAATCCCAGATGCTCCTTCTCCCGCTTCATATCGGTGTTGAAAAGCGACATATAGCCTTCACGACCGCCCCAGAAGACATAATTTTCACCGCCCAAAGCGATGGTGGCATCAATGGCGTTTTTCACCTGGGTGCCGGCATGTGCCACCGCGGCAAAATCCGGATTGGTTGAGGCGCCATTCATGTAACGCGCATTGGAGAACACGTTGGCCGTTCCCCACAACAGTTTCACCCCGGTCGCCTTCTGGCGGGCTTTGGCCTCGTCAACCATCACGGCCAGACGCGATTCAATCTCAAACACCGACCCATCGCCCACCACATCCGTATCATGGAAGCAATAGAACGGGGCCCCGACCTTGCTGATAAACTCAAAGGCCGCATCCATGCGCG
>JBAXDB010000111.1:0-7925 GCA_037141135.1 bacterium
GATTACCAGTTGGCTTCCGCGTGACCACATAATAGGTCCCATGAAAGCACATAGTCTGATCGAACTGGTGGTGTTCTTTGGCTTACTCATCGGATTGGCCCCTTTGCTGGGGAGGTATATGGCCCGGGTTTTCTCAGGGGAATCCACTTGGCTATCTAAACTTCTTGGGCCTCTTGAAAAAGGGGTCTATCAGACGGGGGGGATTGATTCGGATGAGGACATGCCCTGGAAAAAGTATTTCTGGGCTGTGCTGGTTTTTAATGTCATAGGCCTTGTCGCGCTCTGGAGCCTGATGATGACCCAAGCATGGCTCCCCTTGAATCCCATGAAGATGGGGAACGTGACTTGGGATCTGGCCTTGAACACTGCCATCAGTTTCATCACCAATACCAATTGGCAGGCCTACTCGGGCGAAGTGACTTTAAGTTATTTCACCCAGATGGCGGGTCTCACGGTGCATAACTTCCTGAGCGCGGCTACCGGTATTGCTGTGCTACTGGCCCTGACCCGAGGCTTGCGTCGCGCCTCAATGCAGGCGCTCGGTAATTTCTGGGTGGATGTCACGCGGAGTACCCTTTATATCCTCCTGCCGCTCGCTTTGTGTATGGCCATCATCCTTGTCAGCCAAGGCGTCACACAAACCCTGTCGAAATATGCCGAGGTTCAAACGCTTGAAGGCGCCAGACAAGTCATTCCGCTTGGCCCTGTGGCCTCCCAAGTTGCCATTAAACAACTCGGCACCAATGGCGGCGGGTTCTTCGGGCAAAATAGCGCCCATCCCTTTGAGAATTCCACTCCGCTCACCAATTTTATTGAAGTTTTTGGATTACTGATCGTCTCCGCCTCTCTGGTATTCACCTTTGGGCTCATGATCGGCGACCGGCGTCATGCCTGGTGCATTTTCAGCGTGATGCTGATCCTGCTGGCGGGATCTTTCGTGGTGGCCTGGTGGGCTGAATCGCAAGCGAATCCGGTGACCGCCAACGTGTTACCTCAACTGGAAGGGAAGGAACTGCGTTTCGGGGTCATGAACAGTGTATTGTTTGCGACGGCCACCACCGGCACCTCCTGTGGAGCCGTGAATGCCATGCATGACAGCTTCATGCCTCTGGCAGGGCTGATGCCTCTCTGGAATATGATGCTTGGCTGTATCGCTTTTGGCGGCGTTGGCGCCGGACTCTACGGAATGCTTATGCATGTTCTGATCGCCGTGTTCATTGCCGGCCTGATGGTAGGCCGCACGCCGGAGTACCTGGGCAAGAAAATCCAGGCATGGGAAGCCGCCTGGGCGATTGTGGCGATTCTCCTGCCCAATATCCTCATTCTTTTGGGTTCAGCCCTTGCGGCAAGCATGGCGGCCGGGTTGGTTGGTCCTGCCAATTCAGGGCCGCATGGCCTCAGTGAAATCCTCTATGCTTATTCATCCTGCGCCGCCAACAACGGTAGCGCGTTTGCCGGTCTGAGCGCCAACAGCCTTTTCTACAACCTCACGCTCGGAGCCGCCATGTTTCTTGGCCGGTTCGGATGTATTTTCGCCGTGCTGGCAATTGCGGGAAGCCTGGTTACCAAAAAGACCGTTCCATCCTCGCCGGGCACATTCCCGACCAATGGCCTGACATTCACATTGGTTTTGCTGGGAATCATCGTGATCGTCGGGGCATTGACGTTTTTCCCGGCACTCTGTCTGGGGCCGATGATCGAGCACGGCTTAATGGTGTCCGGGCGGGTATTCTAATAGGAGTCATTTTAAATGAGCACAAAAATTGAAATCAAATATTCCGAACTGGTTCGCCATGCCATGATGGGCGCCTGCCGGAAACTGCATCCCCGCGAGGAGATCAAGAACCCAGTCATGTTTGTCGTCTGGATTGGTGCAATCTTGTCCTCGGCGTTTCTGCTGCACCGGTTCTCAGGCTTTAATCTTCAGATCACCCTCTGGCTCTGGTTCACATGCCTGTTCGCCAACTTCGCCGAGGCCATGGCCGAGGGGCGTGGCAAGGCGCATGCCGACGCGTTGCGCAAAATGCGAATCGCCACCATGGCCCGCCGCATCGACAAGGGCAAGGAAAGCACCGTGATCGCCAACGATTTGCGGATAGATGACTTCTTTGTTTGTGAGGCGGGGGATATCATTCCTGCCGATGGCGAAATTGTGGAAGGCATTGCAACGGTGGATGAATCGGCCATCACCGGTGAATCAGCGCCGGTGATCCGCGAGAGCGGGGGCGACCGCAGCGCCGTCACCGGGGGAACCCGGGTCATTAGTGACCGCATTGTGGTGCGGGTGACGGCCGAGCCCGGCCATTCCTTCCTCGACCGGATGATCGCCATGATCGAAGGTGCGCGGCGGCAGAAAACCCCGAATGAAATTGCACTCAATATCGTGCTAATCAGCCTTACGGTTCTGTTCATTCTGGTGGTTATCACCCTGCCAACCTTTGCGATATTCAATGAACGTGCTGCCGGCCAGTCTGGCGTGGTTCTCACCTCATTACCGGTTTTGCTGGCCTTGATCGTCTGCCTGATTCCCACCACGATAGGCGGCTTGCTCAGCGCCATCGGGATTGCCGGCATTGACCGGCTCATGCGCCGCAATGTGCTGGCGACGAGCGGACGGGCCGTGGAAGCCGCAGGCGATGTGGACGTGCTGCTTCTCGACAAGACCGGAACCATTACCTTGGGAAACCGCATGGCGACAGAACTCATCCCGGCGCCCGGTGTCCGTCCTGAGGAACTCGCCGATGCCGCCCATTTCGCCTCACTTGCCGACGAGACCCCGGAAGGCCGGTCCATTGCCATCCTGGTGAAGGAACAATACGGAATGCGCGGGCGGGAAGTGGCCGAGCCGCACGGCCATTTTGTGCCTTTTACAGCGCAAACCCGGATGAGCGGAATGGATTTTTTCTCTCCGGCATCAGAAGCGCCTCGCCGTATCCGCAAAGGCGCTGCAGAAGCGGTAAGGCAGTTTGTTGAGGCTCAAGGCGGTCTTTACCCGACTGCCGTTGAGGATGCCGTGGCTGATATTGCCCGTGCGGGCGGCACTCCCCTGGTGGTCGCTGCTGACAGCCGTGTGCTGGGCGTCATCCGGCTTAAGGATATCGTCAAGGGGGGCATTCGGGAGCGGTTTGCCCAACTCCGGAAAATGGGTGTGCGAACCATCATGATCACCGGCGATAATCCCTTAACGGCCGCTGCCATCGCTGCTGAGGCCGGCGTGGACGATTTCATTGCGCATGCCAGACCCGAGGATAAATTGGATCGCATCCGCCAGGAACAGGCCGATGGGCGGCTGATCGCCATGATTGGTGATGGCACTAATGATGCGCCCGCTCTCGCCCAGGCTGACGTCGGGGTTGCCATGAACACCGGCACACAGGCGGCGCGGGAAGCCGGGAACATGGTGGATCTGGATAGTAATCCAACCAAGCTGATTGAAGTGGTCGAAATCGGGAAACAGCTCCTCATGACCCGTGGCGCCCTGACCACCTTCAGCATCGCCAATGATGTTGCCAAATACTTTGCCATTTTACCCGCTATGTTCGGACTACTCTATGCGCCCCATCCCGGGGGACACGGCCCACTCGAGAAACTGAACATCATGCACCTGCATTCGCCCGAAAGTGCAATTCTAAGCGCCATCGTATTTAACGCCCTGATCATTGTGGCCTTGATTCCGCTGGCATTGCGAGGAGTGAAGTACGAGGCCATCGGCGCCGCCGCCATACTCCGAAAGAACATGGTGATTTATGGATTTGGTGGCATCCTGATCCCATTTGTTGCCATCAAACTGATCGATATGTTTCTCGTCACCATTCGTTTTGTTAACTGAAAGGAGTCACACCATGACTAAACTGATCGTTCAAGCCTTGAGAATGACACTCATCTTCACTGTACTGACCGGACTGGCCTATCCGTTGCTGGTAACCGGAATTGCCCAGACGTTCTTCCGTAAGCAGGCTGACGGCAGCCTCCAAATCCGCGATGGGAGGATCGTAGGCAGCACACTCCTGGCACAAAAGTTCGAATCGCCGCGCTACTTCTGGCCCCGGCCTTCTGCGTCGGACTTTGGCGCTGTCCCTTCCGGCGCCAGTAATCTGGGACCCACCAGCCAAACACTCCAGTCCAATGTGCTTGTCCGGACAGAGTCCTTCCGGGGCGCGCATGCCTTGAATAAAGACGCCTCCATTCCCGCCGACATGGTCTTTCAATCCGGCAGCGGTCTGGATCCTCACATCAGCCCCGAATCCGCATCACTGCAAATTCATCGTGTCGCCAGTGCCCGGCACATGTCAGACTCCGCGCTGGGAGCCTTAGTCGCGCAATTCACCGAACCGTCTCAGTTCGGGTTCCTAGGCGAGACCCGTGTAAATGTTTTTCTACTCAATATGGCCCTGGATCGGTTATAAGTAATTTACTCACAAGGAGGTAACCCACTATGAAGGTTTCAATCAGACGCCGAACCTCGCTCATACGAATCGGAAAAATCCTCCTTTATACTGCCACCATTATGGGCACGACGAAGCTCACGCTGGAGTGCGCCACTCTTACGAGCGCTTCAACTGCTGCATTCGGCTTCCTCATCGTCGTTCTACTGTCTGCTTTTTTCGGTGATCTTCTCGTAGCCATCACGACCTCTATCGTGGCAACGCTTTGTTTCGATTATTTCTATCTGCCACCGGTAGGAACATTCCACATTTCGGCCTTTTCTGACTGGATTTCACTGGCGG
The DNA here is from genome assembly GCA_037141135.1 of bacterium. Classification (GTDB taxonomy): domain Bacteria; phylum Verrucomicrobiota; class Kiritimatiellia; order CAIKKV01; family CAITUY01; genus JAABPW01. Next base: position 4,728 of record JBAXDB010000111.1, read on the forward strand.
CCTTCCTGCTGGCTTCTGTGATCATTAGTCGTCTTGCCGCACTGGCGGCTGAACATTTAAAAAGAGCAGGGTTGCTCGATGTGACTCTGGTCCAGTTAAATGAATTTGGGGGGTGGCTATTGGCCCTACCACACGACTCGCTAAAACTGTCTGCGATTGCTCAGGAAGCCTTGCGTATTTTTTCACTGGAATACTGTTCCCTCCATGTCTATGCCGAAGGTCAATGGCAGCACTCCACTGGAGTTGCCTCATCTGATTTATCCCGGGAAATTGAAACTCGACTGGAATCCCTTCATGACCATTCTACGGATATATTGGATCTGGCCAACGAGAATATGCTTGGGGTGCGGTACATTCAGCTCAATAAGGGAATGACACCGTTGGCGTTGCTCGCGTTAAAAAGTGGAACGCTCCCTATAGAGGCTATGGAAATCATCGCCTCAATGATTGGCATTAAGTTAATCATGATTGGCGAGGTCACCTCGTAGGCGGATCCATCATGCAGGAGCCATCCAGACGCAATCCCGACGCTCTTCTCGCCGCTATCAAGCAGGAGGATGAGAAACACCGGCGTGGACGACTGACTATTTTCTTCGGCATGTGCGCCGGCGTCGGGAAAACCTACGCGATGCTGAAGATGGCGCATCAGCGGAAGGCCGAGGGTATCGACCTGGTTGTCGCGGTGGTGGAAACCCATCAGCGTGCGGAGACCCTCGCTTTGATGGAAGGGCTGCCGACGGTTCCTCTTCTGTTGGTCGACTACCGGGGGACAGTACTCCAGGAAATGGATTTGGATGCCCTCATCAAACGCCGTCCCACCCTGGCGCTGGTGGATGAACTGGCCCATACCAACGCCCCTACCAGCCGCCATCCCAAACGCTATCAGGATGTTCTGGAATTACTGGGTGCGGGAATCGATGTGTATTCAACCCTGAATATCCAGCACATCGAAAGTCGGGTGGATCTTGTTCGCCAAATTACCGGTGTGACCATACGGGAAACCGTGCCGGACACCATCCTGGATCAAGCGACCGATATTCAGTTGGTGGACTTAACCCCTGATGCCCTGCGTGAGCGGCTGGCGGAAGGCAAAGTTTATCTGAGCACTATGGCGCAGAGTGCTGCGAACAACTTTTTCCGGGAAGAAAATCTTACGGCATTACGGGAGCTGGCCCTTCGAGTCACGGCGGAGCGTGTAAATCAGGAACTCCGGGATGTCATGACCAGCCGTCAGATTACCGGCGCCTGGAAAACCAGCGCAAAACTGATGGTGGCCATCGGGCCCAGCCCTTATTCAGCGGAACTGATCCGATGGACAAGGCGCGCGATATCGGTCATGGGTGCCCCCTGGGTGGCCGTTTATGTCGAGTCATCAGCCCCATTGTCTGAAGTGGAAACTGCCCGGTTGGCCAAAACCCTTTCGCTTGCCCGCCAGCTTGGCGCCCAAGTGGTTACGACCACGGGAGCCGATCTGGTGAAAACCCTGCTCCGGGTGGCGCGCGAGGAACGTGTCACGCAAATCGTGATTGGGAAGACACTGGGCTCGCCCCTGATGGAGTGGCTCAAGGGGGGATCGCTTGTGGCGCGGCTGATCCGGGAAAGCGGTAATTTAGATGTGTGTGTGGTTCAAACCGAGCTGTCCCTCAAGCCTCTTCCCGTAACAAGATGGCTGTCCGTCGATCTCAAACCCTGGTCACATGATATTGTGTTGGGTGGCGTCTCAATCACCCTCGTTACGGCTATTTGCTGGCTGATCCGCGACTTCACAGGCTATTGGGCGATTGCGCTCGTTTATCTGTTTCTGGTTATTCTCCTCGCCACGCAACTGCGCCGGCGAGCCATTCTTATCATTGCCGCCGCCAGCGCCCTGTTATGGGATTTCTTGTTCATTCCGCCTGCCTTTACGCTACGCATCAGCCAGGCACATGACGTCCTCATGTTCGTTATGTACTTCATTGTCGCTTTGGTCATTGGGAATTTGACCGCCAGACTGCGACTGCGTGAATGGTCCGAGCGGAAACGGGAACAACGGACCGCCGCTCTATACCGTCTGGCACAGGGGGTGGTCGAGAGCACGACTCTGGAAGAAGGACTTCGACGGGCTGTTCAGGAAATCCGCTCCGCATTCGAGGCCGACTGTGCCGTACTGCTGGTCGGTCAGGATGGGCGGCTCAGCGGTACTCCGCACCCTGCCGGAACCTGGACGCTGACCGAAAAAGAGCGGGGGGTGGCTTTGTGGGCGTTGGAACATCGTGAAGCGGCGGGTCGCCATACCGACACCCTGCCGGAATCCGACGGTTTGCATCTCCCCCTGAAAACGGCAAACAACAGGGTTGGAGTGCTTGTCCTCCATTTCATGGATCGGAAGACGCTGCTCCTTGATGAGCGTGAACTGCTGGAGACTTTTGCGGACCAGATTGCGGTGATGGTTGAACGGTACTGGCTCATTCAGGAGGCCGGCCGCACCCAATTGGCGGAGGAATCCGAGAAACTCTACAAAACACTTTTCGATTGCGTCTCCCATGAGATCAAGACGCCGCTTTCTGTTATTCAAGCTGCCACCAGTGAACTGGGCTTGGTGTTCGATATGATTAAGGAAGCTAAGGGCGCCCAGCCATTTCTCAAGGAAATCGTCACCGCCTCCCGCCGGTTGGGGCGCATTGTGGATAACCTTCTCAGTATGACGCGCATTGAGTCCGGCCGTTACACTCTTGCACCGGTCTGGTGTGATGTGGACGAGATGATCTCATCCGCCCAGCAACAGGTGGGCGACTTGCTATCCCGGCATCGGGTACGCGTTCTGATTCCCGATGACATTCCCTCTGTTAAAGTGGAGTGCGGATTTGTTGAGCAATCGCTGGCCAACTTGGTTGCCAATGCCGCCCTTTATACCGAGCCGGGCTCTGACATCACAATCACTGCCCAGGCGGACGATGCCCATCTTGTGCTCAAGGTGTCAGATCAGGGACCTGGTCTCCCGCAGGGGACAGAAAGTCGGATTTTCGAGAAATTTTACCGGGGCCCCCAAGCGCCATCCGGCGGGGTTGGCCTGGGCTTATCCATTGTGCGGGGCTTGATGACCGCACTGGGTGGAACCGTCATGGCCGCGAACAATCCTGATCGGGGGGCCACCTTTACCTTGCGGATTCCTGTGGAAATGAAGAGAATACCGTCAAGTATATGACAACCCCCGCATCC
>JBAXDB010000112.1:0-7899 GCA_037141135.1 bacterium
GCCATGGAAATGATGCAGCGTATTGCGCGCAAACACGCGTTCGTCTGCGTGCTGCATGAAAAGCCTTTTGCTGGTGTCAATGGCTCCGGCAAGCACAACAACTGGGCGTTGTGTACGGATGACGGGATTAATTTATTGAATCCCGGCAACACCCCGCATGACAACATGCAGTTTCTGGTGTTCTTGTTTGCCACGATTCGCGCGGTGCATAAGTATGCCGACCTGTTGCGTGCGACGGTGGCGACGCCGGGCAATGATCACCGCCTCGGTGCCAACGAAGCGCCGCCGGCGATTGTCTCGATTTTTCTGGGCGACCAGTTGACGGACATCTATCAGCAGATCAAAAAGGGTGGGGCCAGCAGTTCGAAGCAGGGTGGAAGCCTGAAATTGGGCGTCACCACGCTCCCTTCGATTCCCATGGACACCACGGACCGTAACCGGACATCTCCCTTTGCCTTTACGGGGAACAAGTTCGAGTTCCGTATGCCGGGGTCTTCACAGTCCCTGAGCGGTCCGAACTTTGTGCTGAATACGATTGTCGCTGAAACCCTGTCGGAGATTGCGGATGAACTGCAGGGGGCCAAGAATATCAATACGAGTGTTCAGGCCTTGCTCCAGAAATACGCAAAGGAACACGAGGCGATTATCTTTAACGGCGACAACTACACCGAAGAGTGGGTTAAGGAGGCCGCAAAGCGGGGTCTGCACAACATCCGTAATTGTGTGGATGGCATCAACGTGATGGTGGAGAAGAATAGCGCCAAGGTTTTGATGAAGCATGGAACGCTGCCCAGGGAGGAAATCCATGCACGTCATGAAATCCTTCTGGAAAATTATATCAAGACCATCAATATTGAAGCCAAGACCATGTTGTATATCGCGCGTCGCGAGATTCTTCCGGCGCTCATCAGTTATGCGACGGATCTGGCCCATGGCGTCACGGCGGTGGAAGCGGCCGGGGTGGATGCTGTGGCTCAGTCAAAACTGCTGCAGCAGGTGAATGAGGCGGCGGCCGGGATGAGCCTGGCGATTGATGTGTTGGCGGATGTGGTTTCCGTCGCCACTAGCGAGACGGCGGTCGGGAAAAAGGCGGTGGCTTTCCGGGACATTGTGGTTCCGGCCATGGTGGAACTGAGGAAGGTGTCTGACGGAATTGAGCCTTTTGTAGATTCCGAATATTGGCCGCTGCCGACCTATGCTGATATGTTGTTCTATCGTTGATGAGGTTTATCATAGGTATTATAAGCTATGCCCCGTCGGGAATAACCCGGCGGGGTTTTGTCACATTTCCGGAGAGTAAAGGGGATTGAACGATGAATGGAATGCCTGCACCGCAAGGGTTGTATGACCCGGCCAATGAACATGACAATTGCGGCGTTGGATTTCTCGCCAATATTGACGGGGTTCAAACGCATCGTATCGTCTCCGGCAGCATTGAGGTGTTGAAAAACCTCCTGCACCGCGGGGCCGTGGGCGGCGACTTGAGCACCGGCGATGGTGCGGGCGTATTGCTTCAAATCTCTGATAAATTTTTCCGCAGGGAAGCCGCACGGCTTCAATTCACTCTGCCGAAAATCGGGGGTTATGGCGTGGGGATGCTTTTTATGCCTCAGTCGCAGGCCCGTGCCGAATGCCTGTCGATCATTCAGAAGGTTATTCAGGAAGAAGGGTTGGACTTTATCGGCTGGCGTGAAGTCCCGACCGATGGAAGTATTCTCGGCGAAGAGGCCCGGGCGGCGCAACCCTTTGTGATGCAGGTTTTCGCGGGGGGCGGGACTCTGTCCTGCCAGGCTCTTGATCGCAAGCTGTATGTGGTGCGCAAACAATGTCAGCGCCGTGTGGCGGCCGTGATCGGCCCCGATGAGCGGTTTTACATTCCCAGTTTTTCCTCCCGTACGATCGTCTACAAGGGGTTGCTGATGGGGGGGCAGGTGTCGGGCTTTTATAAGGATTTGAACGACCCGGACATGGAGAGCGCCGTGGCGGTGATTCATCAGCGCTACAGCACCAATACCTTCCCGTCATGGGAGTTATCCCAGCCATTCCGCTTTCTGGCCCACAATGGTGAAATCAATACGTTACGCGGAAATATTAATCAGATGCAGTCCCGTGAGAACGGGTTGGCTTCGCCGCTTTTCGGCGAGGATATCCGCAAGTTGCTCCCGATTATTGATTCCGGTGGCAGTGATTCCGCCTGTCTGGATAATGCCTTGGAACTGCTTGTCGCCGGGGGACGCTCGATTCCGCATGCAATGATGATGCTCATTCCTGAAGCGTGGGGGGCGAAATACCCGATTGGCCCAGATCAGAAGGGCTTTTTTGAATACCATGCCGGGTTGATGGAGCCCTGGGATGGGCCGGCGACGGTGGCGTTCACGGATGGTTCGGTGGTGGGCACCCTGCTGGACCGCAATGGTCTGCGTCCGGCCCGTTATACCATCACGAAAGATAATTTTATTGTCATGGCCTCCGAGGCGGGGGTGCTTGACATCCCGGCGGAACGCGTGCTGGAGAAGGGGGCTCTGCGGCCCGGCCAGATGATGCTGGTGGATCTTGAGCGCAAGCGGGTCATGAAGGACAAGGAGCTCAAGAGCCAGATGTCGCGTCGTCAGCCGTATCGGCGCTGGGTCGAGGAAAACAAGGTCTCGGTGCAGGGCTTGTACGAAGCCATGGCTCCCATCACCCCGAACTCGGAGACCTTGCTGCAGCGGCAACGCCTTTTTGGCTATACGCGTGAGGATATCCAGATCCTGCTGGAGGCGATGGCCTCCAAGGCGCATGAGGCCGTTGGGTCCATGGGCACGGATACGCCCCTGGCTGTCTTTTCGGAAAAGCCGCAACTTTTGTTTTCGTATTTCAAGCAGTTGTTTGCCCAGATCACCAATCCGCCGATTGACCCGATTCGTGAGGAATTGGTGATGTCTTTGATGACGTTTATCGGTAATCCCTCGAATATCCTGCAGGAAACTCCGCAATATGCGCGTTTGCTTAAGTTGAGGCATCCTTTCATTTCAAATGAAGATTTAGAGCAGATCCGCGGACTCGGTCTTAAAGACTTCAGTGCCGCGACGCTTCCGGTCGGGTTTCCCGCGCACGGCGCCGGCGATGATTTGAACGCGGCGTTGGCGCAGTTGTGCGAAGCCGCCGACAGGCGGGTTACTGAGGGGAAAAACCTTTTGATCCTGAGTGACCGTGATTTGGCGGCCGGGGTGGCGCCCATTCCCGTCTTAATGGCCGTGGCGGCCGTCAACCGGCATCTGGTGCGGAACGGCCGGCGCACCGGGGTGGGGCTGATTGTTGAAACCGGTGAAGCCCGCGAAGTCATGCACATGGCGCTGCTGCTCGGGTATGGGGCTACCGCGATCAATCCCTATCTGGCCTTTGAGACCCTTGCGGATCTCTCTCTCAAGAAAGAGTTGAGCGTTGATATCGGGCCTGCCCGGGCGATGGAGAATTATGTGGGCGCGTTGTGCGAAGGCCTCCGCAAAGTGATGTCGAAGATGGGGATTTCGACGTTGCGAAGTTATCGCAGTTCGCAGGTTTTTGAGGCGGTTGGCATTGACCAGGGGGTTGTGGACCGGTTTTTCACCGGGACAGCCTCCCGCGTGGGCGGCATCGGGTTGTCGGAAATCGCGGCTGAAGCCAATGCGCGGTATGCTGATGCGTTCTCCGGTCCGGGTTCTGCTTTGTCCTTCTTGCCGGCGGGTGGCCAGTATCGCTATCGCCGGGACGGTGAGCGGCATCTCTGGTCACCGGAGGCGATTGCCAATCTTCAACACGCCACCCGTGGCGGCGATGTGAAGCTTTACCGGGAATATGCCAGGCTGATCAATGATCAGGCGGAGAAACAATTCACCCTGCGCGGCATGTTCAAGTTCAAGCCCGGAGCCCCGGTGCCTCTGGATGAGGTCGAGCCGGTGGGCGGGATCATGAAGCGGTTTGTTACCGGCGCCATGTCGTTCGGGTCCATCAGCCGTGAAGCGCATGAGTCGATGGCCATTGCCATGAACCGGCTGGGCGGCATGAGCAACAGCGGTGAGGGTGGCGAGGATCCCGCGCGTTATCAGCCGCTGCCCAACGGCGACAGCCGCTGCAGCGCCATCAAGCAGATTGCCAGCGGCCGGTTCGGCGTGACGGCCGAATTTTGTGTGAACTGCCGTGAGCTCCAGATCAAAATTGCCCAGGGTGCCAAGCCGGGTGAGGGCGGCCAGTTGCCCGGCCACAAGGTGAACGAGGAAATCGCCAAGGTGCGCCACTCGACGCCGGGGGTAACTTTGATCTCCCCGCCGCCGCATCATGACATTTACTCCATTGAAGATATCAAGCAGCTGATCTATGACCTGAAGAATATCAATCCCGAGGCAAGGGTCTCGGTCAAGCTGGTCTCTGAGCTTGGCGTGGGAACAATTGCCGCTGGTGTGGTGAAAGCGCATGCGGACATGGTTCTGATCAGTGGCTATGATGGTGGCACAGGGGCCTCGCCGTTATCCTCCATCAAGCATGCCGGTGCGCCCTGGGAGCTCGGCCTGGCGGAGACCCAGCAGACGCTGGTGTTAAATAATCTGCGCGGCCAGGTCCGGTTGCAGGCGGATGGTCAGATCAAGACGGGGCGTGATGTGGTGGTGGCCGCCTTGCTGGGCGCGGAAGAATACGGGTTTGCAACCACCGCCCTGGTCGTACTTGGGTGCGTCATGATGCGCAAATGCCATAACAATACCTGTCCGGTGGGCGTGGCGACCCAGGATCCGCGTCTGCGCAAGTTGTTTGCCGGAAGTCCGGATCATCTCGTTAATTTCTTCACTTTTATCGCCGGTGAAGTCCGTGAAATCATGGCGCAACTGGGCTTCCGCACCCTCGATGAAATGATCGGGCGATCCGATTGTCTTGAAATGAATGAGGCGATCACCTTCTGGAAGGCGAAAGGCCTGGACTTTTCCAAGATTCTTTATCGCCCACCCGGAGACAGTCCTGTCCGTTGTGTCACGAAACAGGATCATGAATTGAGCAGCGCGATGGATTTGAAATTGATCCCGAAAGTCAAAGCCGCCATTGAAACTGGAAAGCCGGTGTCACTTGAGATGCCGATCCGGAATGTGAACCGCACCGTGGGCACGATGATTGCCGGGCTGGTTGCGAAGAAATACGGGCATGCCGGCTTGCCGGATGATACGATCACGATGACGTTCAAGGGCTCGGCCGGCCAAAGTTTCGGGGCCTGGTGTGCCAGGGGGATGACTCTTGTGCTGGAGGGGGAATCAAATGACTTCCTCGGGAAAGGGTTGTCCGGCGGCAAGATCATCGTCAAGCCGTTTGCCGGATCTACTTACGAGGCGGGGACCAACATCATTGCGGGGAATGTGCTGCTCTACGGGGCAACTTGTGGCGAGGTCTACCTCAATGGGGCTGTGGGCGAGCGCTTCGCGATCCGGAACAGTGGGGCAATTGCCGTGGTGGAAGGCATGGGCGACCATGGCTGTGAATATATGACGGGTGGCCGTGTGGTGGTGCTGGGGCCGACGGGTGTCAATTTCGGGGCCGGCATGAGCGGCGGGCTGGCATATGTCTATGATGAAACCCGCCTCTTCGACGCGCGCTGTAATTTAGACATGGTGGATTTGGAGTTGGTGGTGAGCGCGGCGGATAAAGCTGAGTTGCGCGGCTTGCTGGAGAATCATCTGCGCTATACCGGTAGTCCTAAAGCCAGGCGTATTCTTGCGAACTGGGAAGAGCATCTGCCGTATTTTATTAAAGTTTTCCCGATGGAATATCGCCGCGTGATGGGCCTGATGATGCGGGAAGATGAAGCGACCGAGAGAGCGGAGGTGATCCATGGGTAAGGTAACCGGTTTCATGGAGTTTGAACGCCACGATCCAGGCTATCGGCCGGTAGAGGAGCGGATAAAGGATTTCAATGCCGTTGAACTCAGGCCGGCGGAAGCCGAGGTCAGGGAACAAGCGGCACGGTGTATGGATTGCGGCACGCCATTTTGTCACTGCAGCGGCTGTCCCGTCGAGAATGTGATTCCCGAATTTAATGAGCATGTCTATCAAGGGCGCTGGAAAGAGGCGCTGGATATCCTGTTGTCGAAGGATAACTTTCCTGAATTTACCGGACGGATATGTCCCGCGCCTTGTGAGGGGGCCTGTGTGCTCGGCATCAATAGGGAGCCGGTCAGCATACGCCAGATTGAGTTGGCGATCATTGAAAAGGGCTTTGATATGGGCTACATGAAGCCCAATCCGCCCGCTGTACGCAAGAAAGAACGGGTGGCGGTACTCGGGTCCGGTCCCGCAGGGCTGGCGATTGCGGATAGTCTGAATCACGCCGGTTATGGGGTCGTGATTTATGATTCGGATGAAAAGCCGGGCGGCATTCTGAGATACGGGATCCCGGAATTCAAACTGGGGAAATGGGTGGTCGACCGCCGGATTCAGTTGATGCAGGCGGAAGGCGTGGTGTTTGAAAATCAGGTGCGGGTGGGGGATGATATTTCGTACCACTACCTCCGGAACCGGTTTGATGCCATCTGTCTTGCCGGCGGCGCGCGTGAGGCGCGTGATATCAAGGCGCCGGGCCGGGAGTTGAAGGGGATTCATTTCGCCATGGATTTCCTGGTGCAGCAGAATAAGCGGTTGGGTGGAGAGCAGGTTGAGCCTGGCGCTGACATTCTGGCAGGTGGTAGAAAAGTGCTGGTGATCGGTGGCGGGGATACCGGCTCCGATTGTGTCGGTACTTCGATCCGGCAAGGAGCCGAAACGGTCACCCAGATTGAGATTTTGCCCCAGCCGCCGCCGACCCGGTCGGCGAGTACGCCCTGGCCCCAGTGGCCGTTGCAGCTGCGTGTCTCGAGCAGTCATAAGGAAGGCTGTACCCGGCGTTGGAGCGTGGCGACCAAGGAGTTCCTTGGCAAGGCTGGCGCCGTGCAGGGGATTCGGGCGGTTGAGGTGGATTGGGTTACCCCGTCGGGTGGGGGACGCCCGGCCATGGTCGAAAAGTCCGGCAGTGAGTTTGTGATGGAAGCCGATCTGATTCTGTTGGCGATGGGATTTACAGGGCCCGAGCGCAATAAAATTGTTGAAGGGCTTGCCATCAGGACGGAGTCCAATGGGGTAATCTGGCGTGATAAGCAGAACATGACCAATATCCCCGGCATTTTTGTGGCTGGTGACATGACGCAAGGCGCCTCACTCGTGGTGCGGGCGATACGGGATGGACGGCAGGCGGCGGCTGGTATCGCGGCATTTCTTGAGGCCAAACGTGGAGGAATAGTAAGTTAAAGGAGGTGCCCTATGGTTGAACCCATATTATGCCTTGTCTGTTTCTCTTTTCTGATTTGGATTCTTCTTTTGAAGAGTGAACTGGGTCACACGGAGAAGGAAGTTGAGCGGCTCAAAGCGATCCTGAAGAAGAAGTTGGGCCACTTGGAAAATTAAGTTAAGGTTGAACAGGGACGTGCACTGAAGGGCCGGGAAGCGGAAGGCAGCATGCTCAGGTTCCCTTGACGGCGAAGAGCTTCCCGTCTATTGCCATGACCATCTCCCGAGTTGAAGCCGGCCGCCCTTTACAATGACGCGGACGGATGAGCCAATGGAGGGTCACTTCCAGCGGTTGATATGAACCTGGCGGAACTTCAATTCTTCCCGGTAGTGCTTCAAATACCGGCGCACCGCTCCACCGAGGGTGAAGTAGGAGCGTGAGCGGAGATCGGAAAAAAGCATTTGGCCGATCTTGTGTGCTGCCTGGCGGGAGTGCTGGTGGCCCGCTGGCTTGGATGGCGGAGGGCCGTGATGATTCATGGCGGTGGAGGTGATTCTCGCCCTTTTTGCCGGAACAAATTGGTAATCTTACCAGATAAGTTCCAAGGCATAACGGCTGAAATTGGCATCTGCTGAGCAGAC
>JBAXDB010000113.1:0-7858 GCA_037141135.1 bacterium
GCTAGGTGGCGCCACCCTCCTCGCTCTAAACAATGACTCGATCAAGGAAATGTTTGCCCTGCCAAAACCTACTCTCGCCAAGTAACGATCTCATCCAGGGGAAGGCGCGGGGAAGGTCGTTGCGGGCGTGAGATGGGCCAGCCCACGGTGATCAGGGCCTGCGGCAGAATATCCGAAGGCCAGCCCACAATCCGGCGCACCTCTTTAGGCCGGATCCAGCCAATCCAGCAGGTTCCCAGCCCAAGCTCTGTTGCCTGCAGGATGGCATGTTCGCCTGCAATACCCAGATCGAGCAAAGGATACTCCACTTTCGAGAGCAGGGGCGCCACCCGATGGGTGATCAATGACTTCTTCATGCCGAGCACAAGTATGACCGGCGCGTTGGCCGCCCACGTCATGCCCAGCCCCGGCAGAATCCCCTCGCTCAACAATTGGGCACGAAGCCCGGCCTCCGTGGCCACGGCAAACCGCCAGGGCTGTTGATTGCAGGCGGAAGGTGCCAGCCGTGCCGCATTCAGGATCTGCTCAACGGCTGCGCGTGGGACCGGGTCTGTCCGGTAGGACCGACAACTGAATCGCGCCGTAACGAGTGATCCAAATCCGCTCATGGAAACATCCCCTTCATAACGTCCCGTCCCTCTTCCACCCAGCGGGCAAAACGCGGCGGCACCTCGCTGCCAGGGTGCGAAAAATATTGGTATCATGCTGTGAAAATGGCATCTTTTGTCTCCAGGACTGCTACTTTTCCATCTTGTTTACTTGGCGCTATCGACCTGATAGATAAGCACAAACCGAACATATTTCAAATGTGTATTAGTGCCGCCACTGCGATGGAGGTATGCCGGTTTTCTGTTTGAACACCCGTGAGAAATAATAGGAGTCGTCGAACCCGGCCCGCCGGGCGACCTCACTCAGTTTAACACCGGGTTCTTCCATCAGTTGTTTCGCCCGATTGATTCTCAGGTTTAACAGGTATTGTTGCGGCGGAAGACCGGTTGACGTCTTGAAGACCCTCCGGAAATGTGGATAGCTCACTCCCAGACTGTGAGCCAGGGTCTGCATGTCGACCGGTTGTTCCAAGGCCCCGGCGAGCTGTTGTTTTGCTTGCCGGACAAACGATTCCTCGCGCCCTCCCTGCTCCTTCTGCAATTGGAACCGGCTCTGAATCAATGCGGCCATTTGCAGCACCAACCCCGTGTGGATCACTCCGGCAAAAGGCGGCATGGCCTCCGCCACTTCCAACATCTGCGTAAACAAATGGTGCAGGGATTCATCCACCCCGAAATGCAGTAGCGGCGCCCGCAAGGGAAGCTCAACCTGGGAAATCAGCTTCTCGGCCTGCCGGCCATTGAACATCATCCAATATTCCTTCCAGCCCGTCTCCGGCGTGGGGGCATAATCATGCCACACTTCCGGCCGTATCAGCAAAACGTCACCAGCGGAAACTTGCAGAGGACGCGCCCCCCGTACCCGGAATACCCCCGCCCCCTGGGTGATATAAACGAGACTGTAATCCCTCAAAACCCGCCCATGCTTCCATTGGTAGGGAGCCCCATCCTCGTAAACCTGGTAAGGGACATGCGGAGGGGTCAGCCGCATCCCCACCCCGCACAGGTGAATCCCCCACTGCCGGTCTTTGGGCGTCAGATAGTCGAAACGTTGATTGATGATCGTTTTATCCATGCGAATGATCATTTTCTCTATTTGTGTTCTGAATAATATATGAGATTACTTGCCATATCAAGCCGTGTAAACCTACGGAACATGCATTGGGAAACTTTGACAGAATGAACAGAATGTACAAAATAGTTTGGTTATGATCGGTAATCCTCATTCTGAACATTTTGTTAATTCTGTCAAAAATTCCGGGTTTGATTTAAATTAAAAAAAGGAAGAAGCCCTAATGAAAAACATCGCTGAAAATCTGAACGTCTGGTTCATTACCGGGAGCCAGCATCTCTATGGACCCAAAACACTTGCCAAGGTAGCCGAAAACTCAGGGAAAATTGTGGATGGCTTTAATGCCTCCGGACGACTGCCGCTGAAGACGGTCTTCAAGCCGGTGGTCAAGACTCCTGACGAAATCCGCAACGCGCTGATGGAAGCCAACAATGATCCATCCTGCGGCGGCATCATCCTTTGGATGCATACGTTCTCCCCCTCAAAGATGTGGATTGCCGGTCTCACAGGCTTCCGCAAGCCCATGCTGCACCTGCACACTCAGTTCAACCGCGATCTGCCCTGGTCGTCCATCGATATGGATTTCATGAACCTGAACCAGTCGGCTCACGGCGACCGGGAGCACGGTTTCATCCATGCCCGCCTGCGATTGGAACGTAAGGTAGTGGTCGGGCACTGGCAGGATCAGGAAGTCCGCGACCGTATCGCGGCTTGGGAACGCGCCGTCCGCGGGTGGAACGACCTTCAGGGCGCCAAGTTTGTACGGTTCGGTGATAACATGCGCCAGGTAGCCGTGACCGAAGGCGACAAAGTTGCGGCCGAGATCCGGCTGGGTTACTCCGTGAACACCCATCCCGTGAGCGAGCTGGTTGCGGTCATCAATGCCGCCAGCAGCAAGGATGTTGCCGCCCAGTGTGCGGCCTATGACGCGGCCTACACCGTGGCCCCCGGCCTTCGAAAGGGCGGAGCCAAGCGCAGCCAACTTGAGGACGCAGCCCGGATTGAGGTCGGGTTGCGGACCTTCCTTGAAAATGGAGGATACAAGGGCTTTACCACCACCTTCGAGGATCTCGAAGGCTTGAAGCAGCTCCCCGGTCTCGCGGTTCAGAGTCTGATGGCCGAGGGATACGGATTCGGCGCTGAAGGCGACTGGAAGACCTGCGCTCTATTGCGCAGCATGAAAGCCATGGCCGCTGACCTTAAAGGCGGAACCAGCTGGATGGAAGACTACACCTATCACCTTGACCCGAAGCGGCCGCTGGTGTTGGGAGCCCACATGCTGGAGGTCTGTCCGTCGATCGCAGCCGCCAAACCCTCACTTCAAATTCACCCGCTGGGCATCGGCGGCAAGGCGGATCCGGCCCGACTGGTGTTCACGGCCAAACCCGGTCCGGCGTTGAATGCGACCCTGGTGGACATGGGCAATCGCTTCCGCCTGATTGTGAACGAGCTGAACGTGGTCAAGCCGCCCCGCCCTCTGCCCAAACTGCCCGTGGCCTGTGCCATGTGGGAGGCACTGCCGGACTTTAAGACGGCAGCGGCGGCCTGGATCTATGCCGGCGGCGCGCATCACTCCTCGTTCAGCAATGCCGTAACGGTGGAGCACATGGAGGACTTTGCCTCCATCGCTGGAATTGAGATGATCCGGATAGGCGATGGAACCACAATCACATCGCTCAAAAACGAGCTCCGCTGGAACGACATCGCCTACCATCTGCTGCAGGGAGTCGGACGCTAACAAACTGCTAGGGTCTGGCGGCAACTTTCTTGCGTTGCGCCATCGCCTTATCGGCGGCCCCCGCGTTACGGCGGGCCTCTTCGGCGTTCTTTTTCATTTCAGCCACCGTCTTGGTCTTGATGCGGGCAGCCCCTTCCGTACTGTGGACTCCAAGCTTTTCTTCGGAGGCAAAGCGGGCTTTGGCGGCAGGGATCGCTTTCTTGTACTGCGGCAGCCACCTGGCCTGCGCCACCAGCATCTCATCCACCATCTGGGAGATCTCAGGCGGGGTGCAGACGGCTGCGGTCAGGGGGTCCATCAGTACCGCCTGCTTCAGCAGGTCCACATCCCCATGCACAGCCGCTTCCACGGCGAGCCGTTGCACGCTGATGGAGGCATTGCAGATGGCGGCGCAACCGAGCGGCAGATCACCGACCTTTGGCACGCTGATCCCGTTCCGGTCAACATAGGCCGGCACTTCCACAATGGCATCATCCGGCAGATTGGTGATACAGCCGTCGTTTTCGAGATTGAAGTGGCCGCGATAGACGCGCCCCGTCTTCAGCGCCTCGATGATATAACTGCAATGCTCGTGACCGCGGCTTTCGACCGAAAAGACCGAGGGCTTCGCTTTCATCCAGTTGGGGAAGTCGGTCTCGAACCAATTCCGGCCTTCCGTGCAGACCCGCAGATAGCCGCCAGTCTCGCCGTCAATCCAGCTTCCCATGTGGATCCATTTATTCAGTTCCGCCGGACGCTTCCGATACCAGGGCACATATTCCGAAACATGCCCGTTGGATTCAGTGGTGTAGTAGCCGAAGCGCTTGAGCATATCGATGCGCACTTTCTCCGACTGACTGAACGCCGGATGTTTCTCAAACCCTTCCAGCAATCGTCCGGTCCAATCCTCGCCCTGATAGCGCACCTGGATATACCAGGTCTGATGATTGATACCGGCGCAGATGATATCCACATCCTTCGGCGTGATATTGATATAGCCTTTGTCTTCAGGCTTCTTCTTCCCGTTCACCAGAAGTTTGATGACCTCGGTGATCTGCCAGTGTCCGCCCTGCACTCCATGGCACAGACCCAGGGTGGCGACGCCACCATATTGGATGGCCGCCCAGGTGTTCATGGCATTCGGGTTGGCGTAATTCAAAAAGAGACAGTCCGAGTGGGCCACTTCGCGGATATCTTTACAGAAGGCTAGGATCTGCGGGATATTGCGCTGGCCATAGAGAATGCCTCCTGTGCACAGCGTATCGCCCACACACTGATCCACCCCGTACTTCAGGGGGATATCGACATCCAGTTTGAATGCTTCCAAACCTCCGATACGCGTCGTGTTGATCACAAATTCGGCTCCGTCAATGGCTTTACGCCGGTCCGTCGTGGCAATAATTCGAGCAGGCAGTTTATTCGCCTTGATATCACGCCGCGCAAGCTGGGTGATCATATCAAGGTTCCGGGGATTGATATCCATGAACCGGAATTCAGCATCCCGCAGCTCCGGGACCGTCAGCGTATCCTTCATGAGCCCACGTGTAAACCCGATGCTTCCCGCCCCGATAACCGCAATTTTGACCGGCATGTTTTTATCTCCTGTAATAAAATTCAGTTTCCATATTGAAGAATTACGCCTTATCATACACACCTATATGACTGAGTGTATTCAATTCAATAGTGATTCCGTGCTTAATAATATAAGAATCGCGCTCAAGTCTGGGTTGCCACTGAATGAGACCGGATTCAGCCGTATCACCAGTTATCCAGCGCACCGGTGCGACATCGTCGCGGAGGGGATCTCACTCGAACACGGACAACGTCGCTACGACTTTGATAATCGCAAACGGCATCATGCCTGTCTCTTTCAATATACCTTCTCAGGGGAAGGCCGGTTCCAGACCCTCCCCCGCGGGAAACCCATTCGCCTCACGCCCGGAACGGGAATTCTGGTTCCATTCCCCTCCCCCACCCGCTATTGGCTGGCCCCGGGCTCGGAGTGGGAGTTCTGTTACATCCTCATCAATGGCGACATGGCGTATGATCTGGTCAATCAACTCGTCCGGCTACATGGCTACCTGTGGGAAATCCCGGCCACCCATCCGACCATCGACCTGATCAAAGGGCTTCACCGGCATGTTCTTGCCGGCAGGATTCCCGATGAATTCGAACTCGCGGCCATGGCGCATCGCTTCCTGATGGAGTTTTTCCGTGCGCACCGAACGCCACGCCCCGCGGTATCACCCGCAATCGACAGGGCCCTCAAACTGATGGAACATGATTACCGTGATCCCGGCCTGTCTCTGGAACGGATCGCCCGGGAGGCCGGATATTCACGCCACCATTTCTCCCGCCTGTTCCGGCGCGAAATGGGAATCAGTCCGCACGCCCACCTCCAGCAGTTCCGCTTACAGCGCGCCCTGAATCAGATCACCACCACCGGACTGCCTATCAAACAGATTGCGCTGGAGAGCGGCTACCGGGATTACGCGTATTTCTGCAAGGAGTTCAAACGCTGGACTCACAAAACCCCAATGTCCGCCCGTCGCATCGGAGATCAGCTCAACCTCAGCGCCATCCATACCGAATAATCATCTTTGGGTATTGCACACAACCTCTCTTTCGTGCAAATTAGACAAGAATTCAAACATGTAGCAACGGGGGTTATCATGAAATTATGGCAGTACACAACATGCGTGGTACTCAGCACCGCCTGTCTGGGACTAAGCGCAGTCATTATCTACACCTCAAAGCATAATATAGCCTTGCAGAACGACATTCAGGCCCGCCAGCAGCAATTGAATAACAGCATCCTGGGCCAGCAATCGCAGCAGATTGCCAACAGCATCCTGCAGGACATGGCCGCCTCGGCGACCAAGAGCGACAAGATGCGCGCATTGCTTGCCAAGCACGGCTATAACATCCCCGCCGTTTCTCCAACTGATAAAGCGGCTGAAAAATCCGGGGAGGAAAAATAATCCATGAACAATCAACCTGCCCCAAAATCTTATAGTGCCTTCCTCCCGCTTGTCTTGATCGCCCTTGGCGTCATCCTCCTGTTCTCATGGAACCTGTCGATCGCCCTTAACCAGCAGACCGCTGGAGTGCGCATCAGCGCACAACAAGATCTTCAATTGGCTCAGGCAGCCCAGACCGAGCTGAAACTGAAAACCATGATGACCGATCTCCTTGAGCTCTCCAAGACCGACAAGGAAGCCGAAGCCATCATCAAGCGCTACAAAATCGCCATCAACAAAGACAAATAGTGTTTGGCAAGCCGTATGAGCCTGAAAGCCACTACACATTTTCCCGGCGGCAACGCTGCGGATATTGAAATCCTAGCCGGCGGGCCGATCCCCGAGGTGCGCTTTGCCTCCGACCCGTGCGGGGGGCCCGAAGTGATGTGGTTCCAATTTCGTCTGGATGAAACCACTCCCGACCCGGCCACTCAAACCAAGGTACGGCTGACTTGGACGTATTTCGATAACGTGCTGGGCGCATCGGCGTCGCCCGATTGCATCCCCGTCTGTCTCGTACCCGGCCAAACGTGGACACGCCTCAAACAAGGCGAGGAGACGCGAACACCCGACGGGCGCCGGCAGATCTCATGGACCATCCCGCACCCCGCACCCTCTGTCACGATCGCCTTTTGTTTTCCCTATGGGCCCACCGATATCGATGCCATGCTGGACCGTGCCAAGGATTACTGGCAGACGGCCCCCATTGGCCTGAGCCAGGGCGGGCGCCGCATCCTGCGCCTTCATAATACACCCGGCTCCGAAGGTGGAACGCAGCCCGGTATCTACATTGTGGCCCGTCAGCATGCAGGCGAGACGCCCGGTTCCTGGGTTCTTGACGGGTTCCTGCGGCACTGGGCTCAAGTACGCAAGGGAGCCTACGTCATCTGGACCGTGCCGTTGGTCGACATCGACGGCGTAGTGGGTGGTCATTACGGCAAAGACGGCTTCCCGTATGACCTTAACCGCGCCTGGGGCGTTCCTCCAATGCGCCATGAGGTGCTGGTGATCCGTCATGACGTGGAGCGCTGGAAGGCCCGTTGCCGCCCGATTCTGGCGCTGGATCTGCACGCACCCGGCGCCTGCGAACGGGACGGTGTTTACGCTTATGTATCCAAGGCCGAGAGCGGACCGTTGGTCACGGAAGAAACCAAGTGGTGCAACGTACTCCAGATGGAACTGCAGTCAGAATTCGCCGCACCGGAATTCAAACGCGTGATCACCTACCCCTCCCGCTGGGAGACCCCGAGTTTCGCCGAATACATGCGCACTGAAATGGGGGTCCCCACACTCACCCTTGAAATCCCCTACACCCATATCGCGGGGAATGTGCTCACCCAAAAAAGTTACCGCGAAATCGGACGCCGCATCGCACAAGCCATTTTACGCCGGCACGGATGATGCCTTTAGAGATTGAAAACCAATTAGATCCCCTCCCTGG
>JBAXDB010000114.1:0-7809 GCA_037141135.1 bacterium
GGCCGGTCCTCGGCCAGCAAGACCTCATAGTCCTCAACCAGCGCCCATTTCATCTGCGTTCGGATATCTTCCTGATCATCAACTATCAGCAGTTTCTGTTTCACTTTTTGTCTCCCGGCACCGGAAGAATCACCCTGAATGTGGTCCCGATGTCTTTTTGACTCTCAACTTCAATTTTCCCCCGATGCGCATCAACAATCATTTTGCAGTGAAAGAGGCCTATTCCCAGTCCCTCCTGTTTGGTCGTCTGGAAGGGTCTGAACAACGACCGCTCCAGAAATTCCGGAGTCATCCCGCACCCGTTGTCCGCTACGGTCATCACCACCTCACTCCCTCGCGTCTCCGTCCGTATGTTGATCCTGCCCCCGGGCCCTATCGCCTCGCGGGCGTTCAGGATCAGGTTCGTGATGACCTTCTGCATCTGCTCGGAATCAAGCATTATGAGGGGAAGCGTAATGAGTTCCGTGGTGACAGCTTCCGCCCCGCCGGCCAACCCGGTCAGCACATTTCTAACCACGGCATTAAGGTCCATCAGGACAGGCTTGACGTCCAGTTTCTGCCGGAGATAACTCAACCGCACGATCAGGGCATTGATCTTGTCGACGCTTTTCGCAATCGCCCTCAATGCATCCTGCCTGAAATCCGGATCATCAAAATGCTTCGGCAGATTTTGCAGCATGAGCGACAACGTGGAGGCTGTGTTTTTCAAATCATGGACAAAGAAAGCAGACATCGTCTGAAATGCCTCCAGTTTCTGTGCTTCACCCAGGCGGCCGGATAACTTAATACTCAACAATATCGCCACAATCTGATTCCCGATCGTACGTATCAAATCGAACTCTTCCATCGTGAAGGGCAGACCACTGACCCGGTCCCCCATAATCAGAACCCCCAGCACTTCGTCATGCGTTGACAGAGTGAGGAAATAATAATCCCCTCCTTTCTCAAACTTCTTCCGGGCCAGCTGCTGGAGTACCACCCCGAGTTCCCCGGACACCTCAAGCACAGCCGTCGGATAGGCATGCTCACGCAGCACCCGTACAAGGTCAGGCCCAAGCTTACCCTCCCCGATCAATGCCCGACCATCCTCTTCCGAGATCGAGGTTGAGCCCCCAAGAGCCAAGGAGTGCCTGTGATCATCCACCAGCCAGATCGTCACAGAAAGCACCTCCAGGGTCTCTGAGATGAGCCGGGTCACCTCCCGGCAGAACTCCGCCTGGTCAGTGAGGGCTGCCGTTCGCTCCGTAAATTTTGACCACACCCGCCGGTAGTCATACTGCGGCCGGTGGAGATGATGGCTGATAAAACGTTTGGCTCGCTGCCGCAAGCGGTCTGACAGAAGCACAATGGTGATCGCACTCATCCCGACCAGCATCAGGAACGATTGCAGCGGAAAGAAATTGCCCGCCTCAAAATAGGCCGCCGCCTCGGCAAGTAACCCCACCAACAACAAATAGGCTCCAGCCACAATCACGGTCAGGGAGCCACAAAAAAACCCATAAGGGGGATACAGATCCACAGCACTGAGCGGGCCACGGGTTAATGCCACCGTCATAAAGACAGCACCAATCACCAGAGAACCCGCTTTCATCCCTGTCAGATCCACATTGATGGAGGAGTAGAGAACAGCCTGGATGGAACTATAACACCGGACGACAAACAAAACCCCCACTCCCACAATCATGTACTTGACGCGCCAGCGCATCATCCCCCTTGACTCCCGCAGAGTTGCCTCCAGGTTCATCAGACAGAGGATACACCCCAAGGTGAATAGAATGTTAAGCAGAACGCCGGATCGGGATAACAACAACATCCACATGGAATTCGGGCCAGCCCCGGCTTCTCCACTCAGCAAATCGCCCCATGCCAGGGCTACCACTCCCATAGGCAGTATGAATGCAGCCAGAAGGATGCCCCGCCATCGAGCTACACTCTCTTTTGCATTCCCCCTTGCATAGGTCAGACTGAATAAAAGCCAGATCCCGGGTAATAACGCCATTACGGACAGGCGCCAGCGCTGCCAGACCAATACCTCCGGCAAAAGAAACGAATTGGCGCTCTGGCCGGCGAGAAGGCTTTCTATTCCAAATAGCGTCATTCCCAAGGCAAATGAGACCCCCGCCAGGGACCGCTTCGGCTCACGATAAAGAGCCAGAGCCCCTACGCCAAAAGCCGCTACTGCAGAGAACAGCGAGATAAAATATTCCACGTTCAAGGCATCCTTTCCCGTCAGGTCACTTATCACTCACAGGACAATACCATGGTCCAAACATGCCCTATATAAAATCCCCCTCACTCGCTATCCTCTAGATGACAAACTACCAGCCTTCCATCGGCTGTAAAGAGATTATTTCTTCTCAGAGCACCGGGCATTCAATTATTCTGGATCCTGAATTCTGGATTCTGAATTCTGTTTTGCTAAGCTCTCACGCCGCTTCGGAGGGGCGATGCTCGCGCCATTCGCGCGGGGAGCGGCCAGTGTGCTGGCGGAACCAACGCGTAAAATAACTTGGATCATCATACCCGACCAGCCGCGCCACCTCATTAATACTTAAGGTCAGATCCAGCAGATATTGCTTGGCCCGCTTGAGGCGCTCATTTGACAAATATTCGGTGAAAATCTGGCCGGTATGACGGTGGAATAACGCCGTAAAGTGATTGGGCGTCAGTCGGGCCACAGCCGCAAGTTCCTTGACCGAAAGGGGAAGATCGGGCCGCTGGCGGATCAACTCACATACAACATGAATCAACTTGGGCATCCCCTCCGCGCGCTTCATCCCTTCCGCAAGTTTACCCTGGCCGCTATTCCGGATCAGCTCCTGCATAATCGCCGCCGCACCCCCGCCTTTTTGCATCGCCAGAAGTTGCATCTGAAGATCATGATTGCGCTTCACCTCTTGTATTGCAGAACCCAGGGCTTTCATGAGTTGGAGCGCTACCCGCCGCTTCTCCTTGCTCAACTGGGGCAGCTTGAAGAATGCCTTTCGCAATGCCACCAGATCCACACCCAACTCGACACCCCGCGCCCGGGTCGCCGGCCAGGCCGCCCTCCCGGGAAACATACAAACACTCAACACCGCCAACGCCCCCGACGTGGGATCGTCCACCGGCGCCACCAAAACGTCGGATCCCAAATGACAATGATGCTCAATCTGCCCGTCACTATTCGCCGAAAGGGTCATCATGACATGACACATCCGGCATTGCTTCAACCCGGCCTCGTTCCCGTGAACCTGACGGCAAAACTCCCCGGAGCCGGCAGCATCAGAAGCCCCCACGAAGTGCTGACTCCAACCGGTCTCATTGGGATAAACCACCAGCACCCGCAACCCCATGATGTCAGCCGCCATCTCCCCCAATTGCCGGACCAAGGGGTGCTGCAAGATCTTCTGATCCAAATTATCTGCATCAGGAATCTTCATAATGCTTTGCGTGCACAATTCACAAAGAAATCAATATCCGCCTCAGTGTGAGCCGCGGAAACAAAGCCGACTTCAAACTGGGAGGGCGGCAGATAGCAGCCGCCTTTAAGCATTCCACGGAAAAAGGCCGCATACGCCTTGGCATCACATTGCTTGACTGTCGCGAGATCGGTTGGCACCCCGCGCATAAAAAAGGGCGTAAACAAGCCGCCCAACCCGGCACAGTGCAACGTCAGACCGCGCTCCCGGGCAATGGCATTGACCCCCTCGGTCAACCGGCGTCCAAGTCGCTCCAACCGCGGATAAGGGTTTTCCTTCCGGAGCAACGCCAGAGTCGCCAACCCTGCGGCCAATGCCACCGGGTTACCACTCAGCGTCCCCGCCTGATACACCGGCCCCAACGGCGCAAGCTTGCGCATCACCTCTTCGCGTCCGCCCACCGCGCCCACGGGCATCCCGCCCCCAATAATCTTGCCCAGACAGGTCAGATCCGGCATCACCCCGCACATCATCCCATACGTGGTGGGCCCCAATCTAAAACCGGTGATGACCTCGTCAAAAATGAGCAGGGCTCCACAGCGATCCGCCGCCTTGCGCAAACCCTGAAGGAAACCCGGCGTCGGCGGAATCAAGCCCATGTTACCCGCCACGGGCTCGACAATAATCGCGGCAATCTCGGCCCCTTGCGTCCGGACAATCTCATCCACCGCTGCCAGGTCATTGTAAGGCGGCACCAACACCTCCGCGGCCGCCGTCGGGGATACCCCTGCCGAAGAGGTGATACCGCCGGTCAGAAGACCGCTACCCGCCGAAACCAGCAGGTAATCGGCATGTCCATGATAGCCTCCATCAAATTTCAAAATCTTCCGCCGTCCCGTGAAGCCACGCGCCAGCCGGATCGCGGTCATGGTGGCCTCCGTTCCAGAGCTCATGACGCGCACCATCTGCATTGAAGGAACCATTTCGCAAAGGGTTTCGGCAAACTCAACCTCACGGGGAGTATTGATGCCGAAACTGGTGCCCTCAGCCGCCGCCCGGCCAATCGCCTCGATCACTTCGGGATGGGCATGCCCCATGATCAGCGGACCCCATGAGCCGCAGAAATCCACCAACTCGTTTCCCTCGGCCGTCTTAATGCGCGCCCCTTTGCCACTCACCACGTAGAGGGGGTCGCCGCCTACCGAACTGAAAGCCCGCACCGGACTATTCACGCCGCCGGGAATCACACGTGTCGCTCGATCAAACCATTCACGGGAAGTCATTGCGCTCATCCTTTCTTGAAAATCTCGTCATACCGGTTCGCCCAGTAGGAAATAATGATATCCGCTCCGGCCCGGGACAATGCCATCGTGGATTCGCGCACCATGCCGTTCAAATCACCCCAGCCGCGTTCCGCCGCCGCAATCAGCATGGCATACTCTCCACTCACATTATAAACCGCAATGGGCAGATCCGTCTGATCACGCAGGCGGGCCAGGATATCAAGATAAAATAGCGAGGGCTTCAACATCAGGATGTCGGCGCCTTCCGCTTCATCCAACTGCGACTCCCGAAGCGCCTGCCGCAGATCGCCGAACGAGGCCTGGTAACTGCGCCGATCCCCCTTTTGCGGAGCCGATTCTTCCGCTTGCCGGAAGGGCCCATACATGCTGGAGGCGAACTTGGTCGAATAACTCATTAACAGGGTCTGCTGAAAACCCTCGGCATCCAGCGCCTTGCGAATGGCCGCCACCTGGCCATCCATCATCGCGCTCGGCGCCACCATATCCGCGCCTGCGGCCGCATGGGAAACCGCCATCTTCGCAAGCACCTCATTGGCGGCGTCATTATCCACATCACCGGAACCCGTCAGCGGTCCGCAATGCCCGTGCGACGTATAGGCACACACACACACATCCGACGCAATGACCAATCCGGGGAATTCTCTGCGAATGCGCTGGATCGCCTGCTGAACCGGCCCCGCATCATCATAGGCGGCCGACCCGATGCCATCTTTTTTAGGGCCGTCAACCAGCCCAAAAACCAGAATACTCTCCACGCCCATATCCACTACCCGGGCCAATTCCTTAAGCAGCACATCCACACTCATCCGCCGCTGCCCCGGCATGGCTTCAATGGGCTCACTGACCCCGGCTCCCTCCTTGATGAAAACCGGCCACATGAATTTTTCCGGGCCCGGCAGCGGCATATCAAGCAGTCGCCGGAGCGCCGGAGTCCGCCGCAAACGCCTCAATCGCACTTCTGGGAATGTACTCATCTTCCACCTTTCTAAAACATCTGACGCACGTAGTGTGCGGCCAATGCTTCCATACTGGACTCAACGGTGGCTTCAGGCGGCACCAGATCCACCTTTACCCCGCGTTGGGTCAATGCGGCCAGCGTTGGCTTCCCGATGGCAACCACAAACACACCCTTGAGCGAGGCTGCCCCCCACTGCTGGTCATACACCTCAACCGCCGACGCGCTGGCAAAATACGCCACATCAAACACAGGTTTCACTCCCTGCGGGACCGATACATTGTGATATAAAATACAATCCTCAACGTCACCGCCCATCGTCTGCAGGGACTGGGCCAGCATAGGCCCGGCTTTGTCGGAGCGCAACCGCAGGATGCGCGGCTTTGCCCCCATCAACGGCTCCACCGTTTTCAAAAGACTATCGGCACTGAAATCAGAACCCGGCTCAATGTCAGCCTGAAGCCCCAACGCCCAAAGCTCCCGTGACGTTCCACCGCCACAGGTGACAAGCTTCGGCACTTTACGCAAATCAACCCAGGCCTGCTTCAGCAGGTCCCCGAAGCATCGCACCGCGGAGGGCGAAGTCAGCACAACCCAGTCAAACGAACTAATCCGGCGGACACAGTCCAACGCCTCTTGTGTCGGCTCAAGCTTGATCAGCGGACGACACACCGGAATTCCCCCATAGTCGCTCACCCAATCCGCCGCCTTGTCCTGCAAGGCATGGCTGGCGGTAAGTAACACACGGCGCCCCTCCAAGGCGCCCAAGTTGGGATACTGATAACTCGCCGCATCACCCACGATCAGCAGGCCGGGCATGTCGGTGTCGGTCTCCTTGATGCGGGCTGCAATGCCGGCCAGATCACTGGTGATCGAAAAGGACTGATCACTCCCGGCACCAAACACCACGGCCGCCGGTGTCTTTGGGGACATCCCCTCGCCGATCAATTGTTTGGACACCTCGTCCGCCACCGACAGCGCCATAAAAAACACAATCGGCAAAGTGCGGCGTTCATCAGCATTGACTGAGCCCGTCCCCCCGCCCTCTTTCCGGGGCGTCATAACGGTAAACCCGCGCGAGACCCCGCGCCGCGTGAGCAGTTTCCCGGTCGTTGAAGTTGCCGAACTCAAACTACTGACACCTGGCAGCACCCGGTAGGGAAGCCCCAGCGCGTCCAGCGCCTCCACCTCTTCCACCAGTCGTCCGAACACCCCCGGATCCCCGCCCTTGAGCCGCACCACCCGCAGTCCGCGCCGGGCATAACGGGTAATCAGATAGGTGGTTTCATCCTGTGGCATGCTGTGCTGTCCGCACCGCTTACCCACATCAATACACTGCACAGAGGGCGGCAACATACTGATCAAATCATGACCCAATAACGTATCATGGAGACAAATATCACACCGTTTGATCGCGTTCAGGCTTTCCAGAGTACAGGCTCCAGCCGACCCCACCCCCGCCGCCGCAAACGTTACGGACCTCACAAACAAACGCCTCAAACGCCTGAATCGCTCATCACCAGCCCGGAAAGTCAGTGCGAGCGTCCCCTGCCCAGCCGGTGGCGGCAACACACTCGCGGGGATCCATTCGGTAATGCGATGCTGCAACCCCAACCTGTTCATCGCCGCTCCCGCCATCACAATCAGATCAAAGTCACCGCGGTCCAACTGGCACAGCCGCTCCTCAATGGTCCCGCGAATCGGACTCTGTACCGCCCCTGGAAAACGGGCACGGCAATAGGCTTCCCGCCGCTCACTGCTGACTCCTATCCTGCCGTTGGCTGGCATCGTGGCCACGCTCTGCCCGACCGGCCTGATCAACACATCACGGACGTCTTCCTGCCAGGGCAACCAAACCCAGTCCAACCCCTCGCCGACCGGATCCGGCACATCCTTGGCGCTATGCACAGCACAGTCCAGCACACCTGCCCGTACCTGATCGTCCAGATCTTTCGTAAAGAAATCCGGCGGACTCTGGCGCAGATCCGTCACCTGGTCACGATCGCCGGGGGACGAGAGGGCCACTTCCTCCCAGCGACTGCCAGATAAACAGGCTTCAAGCTTCGCCATGACCGCCCGCGCCTGCAACACCGCCAACGGACTCGAACGGGTCCCGACTTTATATACTCCTGATGATGCTTTCATACTG
>JBAXDB010000115.1:0-7674 GCA_037141135.1 bacterium
TATTTCCGCTGTTTCAGCCGTGGCAATGAATTGATTGTGCGTGACGATAGTAAGGAGTATCTGTTGGGCTTTCCCCGGCAGGATGAGCCGCCTAATCTCTGTATTGCCGATTATTTCAAGTCTGAAGCCGAGGGAGGCGACATTGTCGGCTTCTTTGTCGTCACCATTGGCGGGGAGATTGCCGAAAAGACCCGCAAGCTTTATGAAACCAACCAATATCATGATTACCTGATGATTCATGCCTTTGGTGTGGAATTGACGGATGCCCTGGCGGAATACTGGCATACGGTCATGCGGCGTGAATTGGGCATCGCGGGCAAGGAGCCTGCGGATACCACGGGGTTTGTCACTCAGGAATATCAGGGCTCCCGGTATGGCTTTGGCTATCCATCCTGTCCGGATATGGAGGCGCACAAGCCGGTGTTTGCATTATTGCACCCGGAAGAGCTGGGGTTGGGCCTCACGGAAAATATGCAGATGACGCCGGAATTCAGTACCTCCGCGCTCATTGCCCATCATCCTCAAGCCAAATACTTTTCGGTATAGGAGAATTATGAGCACACCCACGCAACGCTATATTTGCACTCACTGCGGCTACATCTATGATCCTGCCAGGGGCGATCCGCTGAACTCGATTCTGCCGGGTGTCGCCTTTGAAGATCTTCCTGAAGAATGGGTCTGTCCCATCTGCTATGTGACCAGGGATAATTTCGACCCGCTGGATTAGGTTGCCTGTGGCGACCTGGTTATAAGTTATTCGTTGTTTTGAATTTCCCAATAACCCATAACCTAGACTCGACGTTTGGGCGTTGGTTCTTTATAGTCCCAAGCCGTGAAACCTAATCAGAATTTACTTGATAAGATACGATCTGACGTGCTGATCTTCGATGGCGCCATGGGGACAATGATCTACCAGCGCGGTGTTTTTGTGAATGTGTGTTATGACGACTTGAGTCTGACGCAGCCCCAGTTGATTCTGGGGATTCACAAGGAATACGTCGAGGCCGGTGCGGATGTCATTGAAACCAACACCTTTGGTGCCAACCGCATTAAACTTGCGGCGTATGGTCTCGCAGAGCGTGTAACAGAGATGAATCGTGCGGCGGTTCGGCTGGCCCGTGAGGCGGCGGGTTCCAGCGTTTACGTGGCCGCATCGGTTGGCCCGTGTTTTTCTCCCGAACAGCAGCCTACCACCGCACAACTGGCTGACATGGAGTTGGCCTTTGATGAACAGCTTTCAATTCTGGCGTCTGAAGGGATTGATCTGGTTGTGCTGGAAACGTTTTCAGACCTGACCCAATTGCAGGTCGCAGCGCGACTTGCCCGCAAACATCATTTGCTCGTACTCGCCTCCTATATGCTGGATCCCGCCGCGGAAGCCGGCGGGCAGCCCGAGCGGGATATGGCCCGCCTCCTCCAATCCGACCCGAATGTGGATATTGTGGGGCTCAATTGCGGCCGCGGGCCTGCGGATCTGCTGGGCTCGGTCCGGACAGTGGTGGGTGCCACCAGTAAGCCGGTGGTGGTGATGCCGAATGCCGGCGGGCCCAGTGAGGTGGGGGGGCGTATGCTTTACCTCAACAGTCCTGAATATTTCACCGAATACTGCAAGCGCTACGTTGAGTTGGGGGTTCGGGGAGTGGGTGGCTGTTGTGGTACGACTCCGGCCCATATCCGTATGGCGGCCCGGGCCGTGCGCACCATGAGTGGTGTGAAGAAGTTTATCAACATCTCCACCGCGCCGGTGGCGGAGACCGTAAGCAAGGGACCGCTTACACCTGTGGTGATGGTGCCGTTTGCTGAAAAATCACCCTTTGCCGCAAAACTTGCCGCAGGGGTTAAAGTGACGTCCATCGAGTTGCTGCCGCCGCAAAGCGGAAGCGGACTGAAGGGCTTCATTGAGAAATGTAAAATCTGTGAAGATGCGGGGATTGATGCCATTAACCTGCCCGATGGCCCGCGTGCCAGCGCCCGTATGTCGGTGATGGCCACGGCATTTTCAATGATGCAGCAGGTCAAGATCGAGCCCATTCCCCATTATTGTTGCCGCGATCGCAACTTGATTGCCATGCAATCAGATTTGCTGGGGGGCTGTGCCCTGGGGTTGAAGACGTTTCTTTTCATCACTGGCGATCCGCCCAAACTGGGGAATTATCCTGATGCAACCGGTGTTTTTGATTTGGATGCGATTGGGCTTACCCAGTTGGCCAGCAACCTGAATGGCGGGTTCGATGCCGGGGGACAATCCATCGGCAAGCCAACCGCCATGGTGATTGGCGTGGGGGCCAATCCGTTGTCAGTTGAGATGGATCGGGAAATCATGCGGTTTTATGCGAAAATCGATGCAGGGGCCGAATATGCCATCACCCAGCCGGTCTTCGATGTTGACGCTTTGTACCGCTTTCTGGAACGGGCGGACAAGCATGCCCATCCCATCCCCATTATCGTCGGGATTTATCCTTTGTTGTCGTTCAAGAACGCCGAGTTCATGCATAACCATGTGCCCGGGGTATCGGTGCCAGAATTCATTTTGAACCGGATGAGCAAAAGAACGGACAAGGAAGATGCCATCAAGGAGGGGATTGAGATTGCCAGGGAAATCCGGCAGCAGATCGGTAGTGCGGTCGCCGGGTTTCAGGTCTCCGCTCCCCTGGGCCGGGTGAACACCGCATTAGCGGTTCTCGGGGACGCGATATGAGTAATGTTCTTGATAAAATCAATGGGCCGGCGGATGTGAAGTTGCTGACTCCGGATGAAATGAAAGAACTGGCGGCTGAAGTCAGGGAGCTCATCATTGAAACGGTCAGCAAGACCGGTGGGCATCTGGCATCCAATCTGGGCATGGTGGAACTGACGCTGGCCCTGCTAAAGGTGTTTCAGCCGCCGGAAGATAAAATCCTGATGGATGTCAGCCATCAGGCGTATGCCTACAAAATCCTTACCGGTCGGAAGGATCAGTTTTCAAACCTCAGGCAATATGGGGGACTTTCCGGCTTTATGAACCGCAAGGAGAGCCCCTGTGATGCTTTCGGTGCCGGACATGCGGGAACAGCCCTTTCCGCCGCCCTGGGAATGGCCGTGGCGAGGGACCGGCAGGGTGGAAACAATCATGTGGTGGCGGTGGTGGGGGATGCAGCCCTCGGCGGCGGGTCCTCGTTTGAGGCGTTGAACAATATTCAGGGGACCACCGAACGGCTGATTGTGGTGTTGAACGATAACGAGATGTCCATTTCCGCGAATGTCGGTTCGGTATCAAAATACCTTGGCGCGCTTCTAACGAATCCCAGCTACAATAAATGGAAACACTCCATCGAATCCGTGGTCAATCGCATGTCGGGGCAATCGAACTTGCTGAGGCGCTTGTATTACCGGGCGGAAGAATCCATCAAGAGCATATTCCTGCACAGCGTGATATTTGAAGAGTTCGGGTTGCGATACATCGGGCCAATTGACGGGCATGATCTGTCGCGTCTGGTTGCCGCGCTCGAAATTGCCAGGAATAATGTCAGTCCGATCCTTCTGCATGTGGTGACGCAGAAGGGACGCGGTTATTCTTTTGCCGAGGAGTGTCCGGAGAACTGGCATGGAATCGGAAATTTTGATGTTGAATCAGGGGTGTCCGTCACCTGTTCTTCGGCTCCTTCATATTCGCAGGTTTTCGGGAACACTCTTGAAAGGCTGGCCGCCCGCGATGCCGGCATTGTGGCGATTACGGCGGCGATGCGCACCGGGACAGGTCTGTCCTCTTTTGCGAAACGTTACCCAGATCGTTTTTTTGATGTGGGGATATGTGAGGAACATGCCGTGATTTTCGCGGCCGGTTTGGCAACGCAGGGAATGACGCCGGTGCTGCCGCTCTATTCGACGTTTTCACAGCGGGTGGTGGATTATATTCTCCATGACGTGTGTCTCCAGAACCTGCCGGTGGTGTTCTGTCTGGATCGTGCCGGGATTGTCGGGGATGATGGCCCGACCCACCACGGGGTATTTGACCTGGCCTTGATGCGGACGTTTCCGGAACTGACCATTATGCAGCCTGCGGATGGCGCGGAGTTGGCCCATATGCTCTATTCGGCTGTAAAATGGAAACGTCCCGTGGTGATCCGCTATCCGCGGGGGACCTGTCCGGGCTATGTTCCGCCGGATCAGTTTGAAGAGGTTATTCCCGGCAAAGCCCGTATCCTTCGCGAAGGCTGGGAAATCCAGATCTGGGCTTTGGGCGACATGATCCCGACGGCGATGGCCGCGGCTGACCATCTGGTAACAAAAGGGTTTTCTGTGGGGGTGGTCAACGCCCGGTTTGTGGCGCCACTGGATGAGGACTTGATTGCGGCCCAGAGCAAGTTGGCCCGTGTGTTTGTGACGCTTGAGAACGGGGTGGCCGCCGGTGGCTTTGGAACGGCCGTGGCCGAAACACTGGGCGATCTCGGGTATCAAGGCCAGGTCATCCGGAATGGTTGGCCGCGTGAGTTCATCCCGCACGGCGCATCTGCGATTTTGTTGGAGAAATATGGACTGACCGCCGAGGCCATTGCCGAGCGGGTAGTGAGGACAGTAGGCAGTGGACAGTAGGCAGTGAGTATGTATGAATGATCTGGCGTTTTTTTGTCTACTGCGCACTGCTAACTGCCTGCTGAATTCCCGGAACGGACCCCATGCTTCAAAGTAAAATTGTTTTTCTCAAAATCATTGTCATGTTTCTGGTGATGGTTGCCGGCTGGTGGAGTGCCCGCCGGAACTATCTCTCCACTGTCTTGACCAAGGCGTTAAGTTTGCTGGTGGTGCAATTGACATTTCCCGCCTTGGTGTTTGTCCAGATGCTTGAAACGGTCAGTCTCGCGGCACTGAAACGGGGATGGTGGATCCCTGTTTTCGCAGGTTTGAGCATCGTTTTGGCGGCGTGGGTCGGAAAGGGACTGGTCGGTCTTTTCCGGGTTCCACCGGCAAGCCGGAAAACCTTTGTGTTTCTGGTGGCGCTACCGAACTGGGTCTTTCTGCCTTTGCCGATTGCCGCGGGGTTGTATGGAGCCGAGGGCGTACGATTTG
Organism: bacterium; assembly: GCA_037141135.1. GTDB lineage: Bacteria > Verrucomicrobiota > Kiritimatiellia > CAIKKV01 > CAITUY01 > JAABPW01. Next base: position 5,047 of record JBAXDB010000115.1, read on the forward strand.
TCCTGCTTTTCAACTTCGGGGCACAGATTGTCCTTTGGACCTATGGGGTCCGGTTGATGAGGGACGGCGAGGTGGAGAAGATTTCCGCCTGGAGGATGCTTTTGAGCAATTTTGGCGTGCTGGCGACGCTCGCGGGGGCTGGCCTGGCATTAAGTTGGCCAGGGCTGACCACGCTGGCGGATTCCGGGACAGGACTTATTCCGTGGATCGTGATTAATGGGTTGCTTGGTGCCTTGAAAATGATTGGCGATCTGACCATCCCGCTTTCATTGCTGGTGGCTGGCGCTCAGTTGGCAGAATTGCTGAAATCCAGTCAATTTCAGTGGCGCCCTTTGCTCGGGGTGACGCTGGCCCGGCTGGTGGTGGCTCCGTTAGTGACCATATTGGCGCTGAAAGCCATTACGCTGATTATGGGGGTGTGCTTGACGGAAGTGGAATTAGTCACAACTACGGTGATTCTCTCCATGCCGGTGGCGATCAGTTGTTCCATGTTTGCCGATCATTTCAATGGGGACCGCGGTCTGAGTGCGAGCGGTATTTTCATTACCACTTTGTTCAGTCTGGTCTCAGTACCCGCCGCCGTCTGGTGCTGCCACTGGTTGCTGTAAAAGCCAGTGGGCAGTAGGCAGTGGGCAGTCTGCAGTCGGATCCCCTGATTGATCAAAAAACTGCCCACTGTCTACTGCCCACTGCCAACTGCTAACTGCTTACTGCCCACTGCCAACTGCCAACTGCTTACTGCCCACTGCCAACTGCTTACTGCCCACTGCCAACTGCTTACTGCCCACTGCCAACTGCTTACTGCCCACTGCCCACTGCCTACTGACTTACTGGAGCACCGCTCCAGTATTGGCGCTGGTGACCTGCTGGGCGTAGCGCTTGAGATAGCCGGTGACGTTCCTGGGGGTAAACGGGGTGGCGACTGCGCGACGGCGATTCAGTTCATCATCCGACACTTCAACTTCGAGTTTATGCCCGGGAATGTCGAGATTGATGATGTCGCCCGCCTTGACCAGACCAATGACGCCCCCTGCTGCGGCTTCTGGTGAAACGTGGCCGACGCAGGCGCCACGTGTGCCGCCGGAGAATCGTCCATCGGTGATCAGGGCGACGCTTTCGCCCAGACCGGCGCCCATGATGTAAGAGGTTGGAGCCAGCATTTCCTGCATGCCCGGTCCCCCGCGTGGGCCTTCATACCGGATCACGACGCAGTCCCCGGCCTTGACAGCGCCCTTGAGGATCCCGTCACAGGCGTCCTCCTGGGATTCAAAAATCACTGCCGGGCCCCGGAACTTCAGCATGGACGGAGCGACCCCGGCTTTTTTCACAACCGCGCCGCTCTCGGCCAGATTGCCCCACAGGATGGTGAGACCACCGTCTGCTGAATAAGGCTTGTCGATTGGGCGGATGATTTCAGCATCCTTGACTTCGGCTCTGGCCACATTCTGCCAGATGGTCTTGCCGGTTACAGTCGGGGCATCCCGGCTGATTATCCCGTGAATGGCAGCGATGGACTTGATGATGGCGCTGATCCCCCCGGCGCGATCCACATCCTCCATGTGATGGGGAGAGGAGGGGGCTACCTTGCAGATATTGGGACACTTCCGGGAAATCTGGTTGATCCGGCTGAGGTCATACTTGACCCCCGCCTCATGGGCGATGGCAAGAGCGTGAAGGACGGTATTGGTACTGCCACCCATGGCCATATCGGTGGCAAAAGCGTTATCCAATGATTTCTCCGTGACAATTTCACGCGGCAGGGGGCCACCTGCCTTGGCCATCTCGACAATCCGGGTGGCGGCCTGGCGGAAGAGTTTTTTCCGGCGCGGGTCAATTGCCAGAATGCTTCCGTTCCCCGGCATGGCGATGCCAATCGCCTCGCACAGACAGTTCATGGAGTTGGCGGTGAACATTCCCGAACAGGAGCCGCATCCCGGGCAGGCATGCTCCTCCAGCGCTTGAAGGTTTTGATCGTTGATTTTGCCCTGCTTGTGAGCCGACACCCCCTCGAATACGCTGATCAGATCGATGGCTTTCCCGTCCGGCATCTGCCCGGCGGCCATGGGCCCGCCGCTAACCATGAGGGTGGGAACATTGGCGCGTAACGCGCCCATGAGCATTCCGGGCACGATTTTGTCGCAATTGGGAATACAGATGACGGCATCAAAACAATGGGCCTTAATGACGGACTCCACGCTGTCGGCAATGATTTCCCGGCTTGGCAGGGAATACTTCATGCCCGTATGCCCCATGGCGATTCCGTCGCAGATGCCGATGGTATTGAACTCAAACGGAATCCCGCCCGCTTTCCGGATGGCTTTCTTGATGAGATCCGCCACCTTGTTCAAATGGACATGGCCTGGGATGATCTCGTTGAACGAATTGCAGACGCCGATGAAAGGTTTGTTGAACTCGCCGGTTTTTACCTGGCCCGTTGCCCGGAGGAGGCTGCGATGCGGTGCACGTTCAGTTCCCTGTTTGATCTGGTCGCTGTTCATCTTGATGGTCCCTTTCATTGCAAAAAGTTCATAAACTATAACGAAGCCATGAAGGAGTGTCGAGTAAGGAACACACTGTCAAATGTGTCAGGTGCATTGACATAAGGATGAGTGAAAGGCTATCTTTCAA
>JBAXDB010000116.1:0-7478 GCA_037141135.1 bacterium
GCCATCCCCGTCGCCATCCGGAGAGAGCAAGGTGTCATAAATCGTAATTGAGCCTACGCCTCTACGGAACTGCAGCCCCATGGCGTTCGTATCCGCCAGAAGGACATTGAACGTGCGGGAAGTATTAACACCACTACCGGTGAGAAGATTCTCGAAAAGGTTGGACGTAATCAGGGTTTGATTCGTCACGAGAAGAAGGTCAAGGGAAAGGGAGGAATTACTGGAGTCCATATAGCCCAGCTTCATGATGAGGCTGGCCGAATTGGGCAGCAAGGAGCGGCTGAACAGGACTTCAAGTGCCGCATCATTGGAGGCATCCGGCGAGACATACCAGGCGGGGATGTTGGTATCCCAGACGCCTGAGCCGGTTTTGAACGCCGAGCCAAACCAGGAAGGGAAATTCGAATCGATGATATTGTCATTCGTCCCGAGATGCTGGCTGTCACCCCAGGGGATATAGGCATCATCCAGCGCAAGGGCACCAGTAATAGCCGCACTGCACAGCACCACCGAAACCAGCAATATTTTTGTGCGTGACTTCAGGTCATGCCATGCATAGCGAAGTTTTGTGGTCATTCGATCCTTCCTTTAGCTCATTGCGGGCTGATCGCAGAGGCTTCCGTATTGGTGATATTCAAGCCGGTCTTCTGGCTCCAGCGGTCTGTCGCCGCCTTGGCCGTCATGTCGGTTGACATCACGTGCGGGGTTACAAAGATGATCAAGTTCGTGCGTTGTTTGGCTTCCACTGTGTGCCGGAACAAAAACCCGATCAGAGGAATGGACCCCAAAATCGGGATTTTGCGAATGACATTTGAACGGTCTTCACGGATCAAGCCGCTGATAACAATCGTGCGGCCATCCGGGACGGTGACCGTCGTCGAAACTTCGCGTTTGGCGATCGTCGGCGCGAATTGGGTTCCCGAGGGACCGGAATCAATAATGGCTTCAATGCTGGGGTTCAAGACCATGCAGACTTCATTGGAGGGATTGATCCGCGGAGTCAGTTTGAGTTTGATACCCACATCCATGCGTTCAATATTCTGAATAACATCACGTGACGTTCCCGAGCCGCCTTGAATCGTGGATTTAAGAATCGGAATATTGTTAACTACGCTGACACTTGCTTCTTTGTTGTTCTGCGCGACCAGAGGCACACTCGACAGGATTTTAACCTTCCCATTAGCCTGCAATGCATTGATGTTGATCAGCCCCGGATAGCTGGACACCACATTGCCACTACTGTCCAAACGGGTACCACGCGCCACTCCCATCATAATGCCCCGCGGGAAGATACCGTTCTGAACGACATCATTGATACTGCTTGAATTATCACTCAGGCGGGTACTTCCCTGAATCACGGAATCGCCCACCTTAGACGGAGCATTCAAAGCGGTTAATTCAACCCCCACATCAAACGAATCATCGGCGCTGACCTCGGCAATCACCACTTCAATCAAAACCTGATCCTGAAGCTGATCGAGCTCGTTAACCAGTGTTTTCAACAACTCAAAATCCATGGGCGACGCATCCACCAGCAGCGCGTTATTTGCGGTACTGGCTTCAACCGACAACTTTCGGCGTTCTCCCGCCTTGGGCGGATCTTTCCCAAGGGACCGTTCCAACAGGGCATTCAGACTTTTGGCCGCCTCTTCAGCACTGATATATTTCAGAAAAATGGCGTGCAGATTACCGCTCCCCGTACTGGTCTCGACATCCACCATCGCGAGAAGTTTTTTAACTTCGGCGATATCCGAAGCGGGCCCGATCAGAATCAGACTGTTCGACTGGGGCGTGGAAAGCATGATCAGCTCGTTACCACGCGGCGCGGGAACCCCGTCACGAATCATCGCACGCGGTCCAATGGCTTGATTGTATTGCCGCACAAACTCTCCGGCATCCGCGTTCTTCAGGAAAACCACCTCACTGGTGGTTCCGACCCCCGCCTTATCAATCTCCGCGATAATCTGTTCGAAACGCCGCACATTCCCCACCGTATCGGTCAGAATAATGTGGTTTGAAGACTCCAGAATCGCGGCCGATGCGCCTTTTTCACGCCCCGTCAGGGTGTCAAGTATCTTTCTCAAATCAGCCACATTCGTATTCTTCAGGCGGATGACACGGGTGATTACCCCATTGCCCTCAATACGCCCATTCTCCCCGATCACCGGCGCCGACACGAGGGTTCGCGACGGCATCACGACAATACGGTTCAAATTGGCTTCCTCAATGACGGCACAGCCCACAGACTCCAGAATGCGCGTAAACAATGGATACGCCTCGGCGACGGGCACTCGCGGCGCTACCACGGTGATCTGCCCTTTGACGGCCTCATCCACAATAAAGCGGCGCCCGGTAATCTCGCCGATGATCTTAACAAACGAGCGGACATCCACCTGACTGAAGGTAAAATTGACGGTGGACTGCGGGGAAGAAAACGCAACTGGACGTTCATCCGCGGCATGCAGAGGTATCCCCGACAAAGCCAGGGATAGTCCAAAGCAAATGATAGGCAGTGCTCGGTGCATAGTCCTCCCTGCCTCGAGGCTTACGGTCACTTAAGAATGCCCCGCTCCGAGGTCTCAATAAATTTAATTATACGCTCAATCTCGGGCGTCTTCGGCAATTCGACCTGGATTCGCTCCATGGCCTGCCGGGTGGACAACCCATCGCGATACAGCAGTTTGAAAGCCTTCTTGACCAGCGAAATCGTCTCGGCAGATACATTCAGACGCTGCAACTTCACCGAATTGATTCCGTGGACACCGGAAGGATTTCCATCAACCAGCATATACGGTGGAACATCCTGGGTAATTTTCGCCATCCCCCCGATCATCGCGCAGGTGCCGATGCGGGTGAATTGATGGATGCCGGCCATGCCTCCAATCACCACATCATCCTCAACCAGGACATCACCGGACAAGGAGGCATTGTTCGCCATAATCACGCGATTGCCAACCTTGCACCCATGCGCCACATGGCAATAAGCCATGATGAGAGAATTAGATCCAACCTTGGTCACTTCGCCATCCGCCGTACCGGAATTCACCGTTACATACTCGCGAAGCGTTGTGCGGTCGCCAATCTCAACATAGGTTGTCCCGCCCTTGAACTTCAGGTCCTGGGTTTGACTCCCGATACTGGCGAAGGGGAAAACGATGCATTCAGCGCCAAGGCTGGTATGGCCATCAAGAAAGACCTGCGGCATCACCTTGGTACGGTCCCCGAGTTTTACATTCGGTCCGATGATGCTATAGGGGCCAATCTCAACATCCACGCCTAGCAAAGCCCCTTCATGCACAATGGCTGAAGGATGAATCTTCGTCATGCCGGCACCTTCTGATCCGCCAACATGCACATTAATTCGGCCTCTGAGGCAAGTTCGCCGTCGACAAACACTTTGCCGGCGAACTTGGCAATCTTGGTTTTATGGGTAATGATATCAATCTCAATGCGCAGTTGGTCGCCTGGTTTTACCACGCGCCGGAACTTGGCTTTATCGATGGACATGAAGAAAGGCACCCGATCGCCCGCCTTGGCAATACGGTTGATCAAAATGCCGCCCGTTTGCGCCATGGCCTCAATCTGCAACACGCCGGGCATCACAGGCACGCCCGGAAAATGGCCCTGAAAAAAAGGCTCATTAATCGTCACATTCTTGATGCCCACGATGCGCTTCTGTTCATCACATTCGATGATCTTATCCACCAGAAGAAAAGGATACCGGTGGGGTAATAACTTCATTATTTCCGCAATGTCCATCGTCGCCATATATTTGCGAACCTTTCCGTTAAACCGCTGCCAACAGTGCTGCGACTTTATCCACACGCTCCCAGGTAAACGTATTGAGGCTTTCCGTTCGTCCAAAGTGTCCGTACGAAGAGGTCGCCTCATAAATCGGACGAAGCAGATCCAATGTCTTGATGATCTCGGCCGGTTTCAGACCGAACACCGCCTTGACCGCCTTGACAATCCGGGCATCACTGACGGTACCGGTCCCGAAGGTATCAATATGGACCGAGACGGGATCGGGATAGCCGATGGCATAAGCCAGCTGCAGTTCGCAACGGCTGGCCAGTTTCGCCGCCACCACATTCTTCGCCACATAACGGGCCATATACGCCGCGCTACGATCCACCTTGGACGGATCCTTGCCGGAGAACGCGCCGCCGCCATGCCGGCCCATTCCGCCATAGGTATCCACGATAATCTTACGGCCTGTCAGACCGCTGTCACCATGAGGGCCCCCAATGACAAAACGTCCGGTAGGATTGATCAAGAACTTTGTTTTCTTGAGCAATTTTTCAGGGATCACCTTCCGGACAATCTCCTCAATAATACCGTCCTTAAGAGTCTTATAGGCAACATCAGGGCTATGCTGAGAGGACACCACCACGGTATCCACACCAACCGGGCGCCCATTTTCATACACAATCGTAACCTGGGATTTGCCATCCGGACGCAGGAAAGGAAGTGTTCCATCGCGACGCGCTTTCGCCAGGGCCTTGGTCAGGCGATGCGCAAACATGATCGGCATGGGCATCAGTTCACGGGTCTCATCACAGGCATAACCGAACATCATGCCCTGATCACCGGCGCCCTGCTCCTTGAAAAGCCCCTGCCCCGTAGTAACCCCCTGGGAAATATCGGGAGACTGACGGTCAATCGAGACCATCACGGCACAGCTATCTGCTGAAAAACCAAGATCAGGATCCGTATAGCCGATCTTACGGATCTTATCGCGGGCAATGTCGGCAAAATTGACAATCGCCTTGGTAGTGATTTCGCCGGCGATCACAACCAGCCCCGTGCTCACCAACGTTTCGCACGCCACGCGGGCCTTGGGATCCTGCCTTAAATTGGCGTCCAGAATGGCATCTGAAATTCCATCCGCAACCTTGTCCGGATGGCCTTCTGAAACTGACTCCGATGTAAACAAGTAACGATCACTCATATATATTCCCCTTCTTTTGTAAAGCTTCGTCCTTTTGCCGATTACGAATTCGTGAATATAACCTGAATCACTTCACTAATTCAAGTATTTCAGGAGCGACCTTGGCAATCAGGGCACGACATTGCTTTAAGACTTCCTGGGCAGTCTCGCAGGAGAGCGCCGTCTTGGCCAACTCCAATGTCTGGGCACGCGTCGCTGATTTCCCCGGGATTGAGGAGGCGTTCAGAGAATTCAGTTACTTCCGGGGCGGCCTTATAGACGGGACCAATAACCACCCCTGGTGAGACCCCAATACCATGCAGGATGACATCCAACAGACCGCCGGGTCCCTGCACATTCGTCATTGTGGTTACCCTTCAAAAAATTTACTCGTCATCAAAGCCTGGAGTTCGTCCAAGGCGGCCTCGGCATCGACTCCGTCGGCGGTAATCTTCAAGACCGCACCAAACCCGGCCTCAAGCGTCATAAGCCCCATGATGCTTTTGCCGGACACCTGGTTACAGCCCTTCTCAACGGTAATGTCGGAAACAAAGCGATTGGCGGCCTTGACAAAAAGGGCAGCCGGGCGCGCATGAAGCCCAAGTTTATTCTGGATCTTCAATTCACGCACCAGAATCTGCGGGGCGGAATCATGTTTATGCCCATGATTACTCATCAGTTTTATCATCCTTAGCCAGCACGGAAATCAATTTTTCATCCAGCTCCTTGGCCGCATCATGCCCCAGGCGTTTCAGCATCTGATCCAAGGCGGCCACTTCCACAATATTAGCCACATCCCGTCCGGGCGCCACAGGGATTTCAATACTGGGGATATTCACACCAAGAATGTTGCGATTCTCAGACATCTGCCCGCTTCGATCCTCGGAGGCAATCGTTTCCGGGCTGCAGAGATTAATGACCAGATCCAGTTTCTTCTCATTACGAACCGAGGCCACGCCAAACAGGCTCGGGACATGAATGATGCCCAAACCGCGAATTTCCATGTGATAGCGAATCACCCCAATAGGGGAACCTACGACATCGCCGGAACTATCCATCTGGAACGAAGTGACATCATCCGACACCAGGCAATGCCCCTTCTTGATGAGCGACAGAGCCGTCTCGCTTTTACCCACGCCGGGCTTCCCGATAAGTAACACCCCGACACCCATGATCTCAACCATTGTGCCCTGCATGACCATATGTGGCGCCAGCAGGTTACCCATGATGACCGTGGCACCATTGACAAAGTTTTTAGTAATCGCGGGGGTACGAAGCAAACAGGTCTTGAACTCTTCCGCCAGTTCAATGAGCTCCGGCAAAATACGATGCCGCCTGGTCACTACGATACAGGGGACATGCCGCATGAAAATTTGTTTCAGCCGCTCACGGCGTTCCTTTTCCGGCAAGGAGGCCAGATAGGCCATTTCGGCATGTCCCATCGTTTGAATGCGGCGGTGCGCAAAATACTGGAAAAAACCCGTCAATGCCAGTCCTGGCCGATTGATCGCGGCTTCCTCAATCCGCCGGTTCAACCCGGCAGCACCTGCCACCAGCTCAAGCTCAAGCCGGGTCTTCGCGGCTTTTAAAAAATCATCGACCGTGGCTACTGTTTTTCCGACCGCCGCATCACTCATGCTTACTCCACTTCCGTGATCGGTTCCAAGTCACGGATCTTGCCGTTACCCTTATGCTCATGCCGCTTATCCAAAGTCTTCCGCAACTGGGACTCAACCTTGTCGACCGCCTCATCAATGGAGGCATACATATTTTCAGAGGACGCCTTGGCCTCGAGTTGGATATGACGCGCCGCGTGGACAATCACCTCGGCGAGATGCGTGAATTTCTGGACATCCAAAATCATATGCATTTTGTCAATCCGCGGGAATTCCGCCAGCAACTTATCAAGCCTCTTTCCAGCGTAATCCCGCATGCTGCTAGACACTTCAACGTTTCTGCCTGTAATTTCAATTGTCATAATTAGTTCTCCCGTTGCTTACATACTGAATCGCGGCCCCAAATACAACTCCCGACTAACGTCATCATTAATCAGGAATTCCCTGGTTCCTTCCCTTAACACGCGTCCTTCGCAAATCAGATAAGCCCGATCCACAATAGACAGCGTTTCCCTCACACTGTGATCCGTAATGAGAATTCCTAACCCGCGCTTGCGCAGGCTCTTAATAATCTCCTGAACATCATAGACGGCCAGAGGATCCACCCCGCTGAAGGGCTCATCCAGCAGGATCATCGCCGGATCCGTCACCAACGCCCTGGCGATTTCTAGCCGCCGCCGCTCCCCGCCACTCAGCGTGAATGCCTTCTGATTGGCCAGTCCGGAAATTCCAAGATCCTCCATGAGTTCGCCCATCCGCTGTCGCCGCTGCCGCGAACTGAGGTTGCGGGTCTCCAAAATGGCCATGATATTTTCCGCCACAGATAATTTGCGGAAAATGGAAGGTTCCTGGGCCAGATACCCCATGCCCATCCGTGCCCGTTGAAACATGGGCTTGGCGGAAATATCTTTGCCCTTGAAAAAAATCTTGCC
>JBAXDB010000117.1:0-7407 GCA_037141135.1 bacterium
CGAAGTTCGACTGGTCGGAAGACGTGAAGGTGACGAACAGCGCGGCCTGCGTGCGGCTGAACGTCGCGACGGAGTAGGTCACGGTTCGGGGGGATGCGCGGGGGCTCCGGCTTCTCTGTGTTACGCCGTGACAAGCTGGAGTGATCCTGCTTCGCCAAGGCTACGCAGGACAGGTCCGGGTCCCCGCATTGATTTCGGAGTTTGGCGATGAGTGGTTGGACACAGTTTACGGTTGAGACGGTGAAAAACGGGATGCCGACGGACATGGACAACCTGTACCGGACTTGGGTGGAGGCGAATCCTTCCAAGGTAAACCGGCTGAAGGAACATGTCGCCGCGACTCGCGCGTCATTCCGGGAAGCGGTACGCACCCAGGCATGGGTCGTCATGGATGAAGATCCGGACATGATCCCGGTGACGGGATTACAGCATGCCGTGAATATGGTGGTTTTCAACCTTGGCATGGAAATGGGTGTCCAGTTTGCGCCGGAAGTCTACGGCTTGAACGTACAGGCGAATATCTGGTTGAGGATGGTCCAGGGGGGATCGGTGAAGACAGTTGAAGCGGCGTCTTCAGGATCTCCAAGTTATGGAAGCGAAAGGCACAGGGAATGATGAAGAACATGGCGTTTGTTGTTTGTTTACTGATGGGACTCGTGAGCGGGTGTCATGCGGGGTGGCTGAATCCGACCCAGCAGGGGTTTGTGATTCAGACTTTCACGACCTATGAGCCGATGAGCGGGAATAACACAGGGACAATTGTCACCAATGGCAACTCCTACCAGTTCGCCGGGGACAATGCCGGGGCGGTCTGGATCGGCGGGCCGGGCTCGCAGTTCCGGGGCAAGAATGAGGGACAAATCTACCTGAACGGCGAAGGGACATTTGTCCTTGGTGCGTTCGGGCCTCTGGCAACCGTGACGAATCGCGGGAAAGGGTCTCTGCTCCTGGGGAACCTCTCGGGCGGCCAGAAGGCGGTGATAACCGATGTTGCCCATGCCTCGATCCTGCTGGGAGCCGGGACGGTCAGCAACAGTCAGTCCATTGTGGTGGGTGATGATAATGCGTCGCATGGCACCAAATCGGTGACGGCAGGGGCGTTCTGGGCGATGGGCGACGGTTTCTTCGGGAATGGCGCGCTTGTCCTGGGCGGCGGGCTCGCAAGCAATAGCCAGGCGATTGTCGTTGGTGACGGAAATGCCTCACACGGGGCCAAGTCGGTCACCGCAGGATCGGTCTGGGCGACGGGGGCAGGCTTTTTTGGGAACGCGGCCGGGTTGTCGAATATCCCCCCACCATCTGGATTCGTCGTAAACATCGACGGCACGGCGCTCGGGCTTGAAGCAAATAGCGCAGAAGACGGGTCTGCCGTAGGCCGGTCGGCGAATGGATCAAGTTTCGGCGCGGTGGTCGGGGCCGAGGCGAATGGATCCTCGTGCGGGGCGGCCGTGGGCTATTCCTGCGATGGTTCCGCCGGTGCGGCGGTCGGTTATGGCTCCATGGGGTCTTACGGGGTGGCGGTCGGTTCATTTTCCGTGGGAAGCGCCAACGGCGCGGCCATCGGCGTCTCGGCCAGCGGGTATTCTTCCGGTGTCGGGATCGGGGCGAATGCCGTGGGCAATGGCCTGGGGAATGTCGCCGTAGGCGGCGGCGAGGAAGGCGGGCTGACCGCGGTCGTCCCCCCTGGTTTTATTGACACGGCCGAAATCGGGCGGGGAACGGCCGTCAGCAACGGGTGGTTCCATTTCCGGGGGCACCCGGTCGTCGACGGCAACGGCGGAATCAACCCCGCCGCCATCAAGGGGTATGTCTCAACCAACGATGCCCGGTACCGGGCGACGGTGACAAACGGGGCAAGCCCCACCTTCCAGGCAGTAACCGCCAATGAACTAGCACTGGGGGCGGCTGGCCGGTTCATGATTCTGGGCGGCACCCAGTTGGTATTTGTGGCCGGGGCCGTGACAAATGTCCTTGATGCGGATATCGGGCGACCTTGATGAGCGGGAGTTACCATGAAACGAAATATTTTCACAATCTTGGGGATGGTGGCGGTGGCCGGCGTGGTCTATGCGGCGCCCTGGGCACAAACCTACCCACTCAAGGGCTCGACGGTCGCAGTTACCAACCAGCATCTCAACACGGTATGGATGCCCGAGGTGGTCTTGTGGAAGTTCGCGGCGGCCACGAATGCCACCCTGACGGTCTCCCGGGTGAGCCAGGGAAACACCTACCTGATTGGCAGTCTCTCTGTGACGAATGCCAGCACGGTCGTCTGGATCCCGGAGGCGGACTTCCCGTTTGAATATGGGGATGCCCTGCAACTGAGCAGCACTGTGACCAACGGACAGGTACAGATCATCCGGAAAGGGAACTGACGTGAAATACGCGGCGTTGATTTTTGGCGGACTGATTCTGGCGTCGATCCTCTGTTTTGCGGAGGCCGGGAAGAAGGCAAGGCCGGAGCACTGGGTGATTGACGGGGCCCCGGCGGAATCGGCAAGCGATACGTCGTATTTGGGGTGGCTGACCAACCTGCCGATCCGGGCTGGTGAGAATATCAAGGTGACCTCGACCCCGACGGGCACTGTGGTGGCGGCGTCCGTTGGAAATGTGACGAACCATTATGGATGGATCCCGGCCGACTATCTCTACACCTGCCCCACGGAGACTCTGACCAACTCAAATGGCGGGGCAGTCTTTACGAAGCATGACAAGACAAAGTCAGATTTCGCCGGGCCGATCTCGTGCCCGGCACCCTTGGGTTACACGTCGAACGTCACTTTCAAGTGGTACACCTACCACTCCAAGACTGGCACCTACGCCATGGCCTGCCGGTGGCGGGAGGGCGGCCTGAAAGCCTGGACATGCGCGACCAGCGGATTGTTCCAGGCGAGTACCACCCTGACCAACCTTTCAATGGCGACCCTGACAGCTTATGCCCCTGCCCCTGACAGCGGGCTGATTGAGATGGAGTACTGGGTGGTGCCAACGAACGCGCCCGGAGGGGGCACCGCAGGCGGCTATGGGTATGTCCGCGGAATGAAAATCGAGTTTTGGGCAAAATATTAGGAGGGCAAGATGATGACGGGGAAATTTGAAGCGATAGTGGCCGGGGGATCGGCCGTGGGGGCAACCGCAGTCGCGGCCATGCCCAGTTCAGAAAGTCTGGATGCCGTTGGCCGGTGGCCGTTGGTCGTCGTCCTGGGGGCAGTCTGTTGCTTCTGCGTCTGGATCATTTACTGCCAGGGGTGCCAGTTCGGCAAGCGGTTGGATAAGTTGTCGGACGCCATCATGAGACTGGCGGCCAACCTGAAAGAGCGGCCGTGCATCCGGCACAAGGAGAACGATTGAGGAAATTATGAAGGATGAATTATGAATGATGAACGTGACAAGAAGAAGGCGTGCGGGTGTGCATGCAAGCGAAAGACGGCCCAGAAGGCCACAGGCGGGTCGACCGAGGGCGAATTGGATCGCGCGACCGAGTACCACCGCATTATCGAATCCTTCGACGTTCTGAATGTGCCCCGCGATATCCAGGTGCTCGTTCGGGAGGCCTTGGACTCCAAGTCCTGGGACTGGTTCAAGGACTGTGATGGTTGCACCTGTGTCTCCGAGATGTACTGGCCGACGAAGTACTTTCCGCCCTGCCTGCGGCATGACTTCGATTGGCAGACCGGCCACGGCGGCTGGGAAGCAAACGCCCGGTTCTACCGGATCCAGCGGGCCTACCGGATGTCAGCCATGCAGGCCGGCACGCGGTTCGTCGGTGTGACGGCCGCGTGGTATGCCTGGTTCAAGTGGTGGCGGTAAGGATTGACGGGGTGATCGTCCAATACTCCGCTGCCGCCGACTTCTTCACGAGGTTCCGATAGTGATTGAAAAGCACATCGACGCGGGTATGCCCCATCTGAAGCGCCGTCTTCGGGGCGTCCTCATTTTGGGCCAGTAGGTATGACCCGAAAGAATGGCGCATCACATCCTTTGACCAATCGAATTTGGGTTCCACCCGGACCTCCCGGAATGCATGCCGGGAGAAACCGATCTTCCCAGCCGACCGGACATAGGGTGCCAACCACTGAATCAGATTATCAGACATATCAACATACCGCTGCCGCCGTTTTTTCGCGGTTGCCGGGTCAACACGGATCGTCTTGGCTTCGAAATCAATATCTTTCCAGTCAAGATTAACCAATTCATTCTCGGGTCGAAGTCCGGCGAAATAGCCAATGGCTAGATACGGAACCAGAAGGGATCGAGCATGGAATATCTTGGCCTGATCGGCGACATCCCGATAACCGCCGTCTGTGACCTTCCCCTTGCTGTCACGTTCCTTGACAACGTACCGTTGTGGAACGTAATTGCTGGCAGCAGTCAGTATCGCCTTGACCTGGTCCACGGAGTGAATGGTCGGCAAACCCTGATCCACCGTCACGGCCTCGATGGCACCAGCGGGATTGTGTTCGGTATACCGGCGTCTGATCGCATGAGAGAAAAGACCCGATATCGCCTTGCGGTATGCGTCCCGCGTTCCAGGGGTGTATTTGCGTCCGTTTAACCAACCTTCCACATCGGCGGTTGTGATCTCTGATATGCTCTGTGCCCCGAAAGACTTCACAAAGGGGGCAAGTTTACTCTCGGCGTCCCGAATTGTGCGGGGACGTTTCCCGGCCGCTGTCTTCGCCTTAATGTACTCATCGCTCACATCTGCCAGCCGACGGGAGGCATCTGCGGTGGTGGTATGCTTTTCATAGAACCTCAAAGCCCGAAGAAGTTTGTCCGTATCGCCGTGAACTGTCGTAAAGGCCGTGGCGAGATGGTTCTGTTGGGTATTATTTAAGTTGAACCAGTTGAAGGCAACCTTTTCCTTTTCAGCTTGTTTCTGACCGGTTAGACGTACCAGGAATTCAGCCTTCTTCTCTGCTGCCTTTGCTGCGGCCTCTTCTTTGGTGGGGCAGTAGATGAACCGGGAATCAAACTTGGTTCCAAGGTCCACCACCCAGGATCCACGACCTTTTCGTTCCCTTATTTTGGGCTCCCAATTTGCTCCTCGTTCCCGCCTGATTTTCTTCTTGTTTGCCATGACACACTACCCTACCTTCCCGCATAGACCTTTATAAGTCCGGTGGCTTCATTTATGGTGGCGATTATGTTTCCATAATGTATCCATTGCAAGCAAATAGTTTATTTTATTGGCTTTTAGTGATTTTGTGTGCATGACTCTTAATCAGCGGGTCTGGGGTTCGAATCCCTGCACTTCTACCACTTAAAACCCAATGTTTACAGGGGTTTAAGTGGGTTTTATTGGGGGTTTCATCAAAACCCATATTGGATGCTAATGGGTTTATTTGCCAGCAGCACCCAGATCGCGGGACATTAAGGCGGCAATGCGGGCGGCAAAAACCGCCGGATTGTCCACTTTAGACCCTTCGGCCACATGCGCAAGGTCACGCAGTAATTCAACGCTTTCGCCAAGCTTCGGGTTTTCTTTGTCGGATTCATACATTGACTGCACCGCTTTGACAACCGGATGGACCGGATTCAACTCAAGCACACGTTCCATTTGAGGCACGGGCTGTCCCATACGGCGCATCATGGCTTCAATGTGCGGGCTCATACTGTACTCGTCGCCGACCAGACAGGCCGGACTTTCCTTCAACCTGGTGGAGAGGCGAACCTCTTTCACACCAGCCAGTTTTCCACCGACAAACCCGAGAAATCCTTCAAACTTTTTCTTTTCATCCTTCAGTGAATCGGCATCGCCAAGGTCGCCTTTATTGGCCGCTTTAAATTTTTTACCTTTGTATTCCCTGAGTTGCGGCAACACGAATTCATCGATCGGATCAAGCATGAAAAGGACTTCCTGTCCGCCAGCCTTGAACCCTTCCAGGAAGGGCGAATTTTCGGCGATGCCGCGATGTTCTGCCGCGAGATAGATGATCTCTTTCTGTTCTTCTTTCATGCATCCGACATAGTCGGCCAGCGAGCGCATTTTACCGGCTTCAGTGGCGGTCGATTCAAACAGCAGCAAATCAGCAACTTTTTCGCGATTTTCAAAGTCACTCTGCAACCCCTCTTTCAGCAGGGGGCCGAATTCGGCATAGAACTCCAGATACTTGTCGTAGCGCTGCGACTTCATGTCGCCTAATGTCTTAAGAATCCGCGAGACCAGATTCCGGCGGATTTTATCCAGCTGCGGGTTTTCCTGCAGAATTTCGCGCGACACGTTCAGCGGCAGGTCGGCGGCATCCACAACACCTTTCACAAAACGCAGGTAGGCCGGCAACAGGTTTTCAAATTCATTACTGATAAAGACCCGCTGGACATACAAATTCAGGCGGGCCTTGTGCTCATTGGCCATCATCATGTCGAACGGCTTTTTCTCAGGGATAAAAAGCAGGGCTTTAAACTCAATGGCGCCTTCGGCGTTGTAATGGATAACTTCCGCAGGCTCACTGAAGTCGTGCGAGATGTGCTTGTAAAATTCGCTGTATTCTTCCGCCGTGACGTCGCTCTTTGACCGCAGCCAGATCGCCTTGCGGGTGTTGATGGTTTCCTCTCCCATCACCACCGGATGCTCCACAAAATCCGAGAATTTTTTGACCAGCGAACGGATCCGGAACTCTTCCAGATATTCCGCCGCCTCGTCCTTGAGAAACAGCGTCACCACCGTGCCGCGTTTTTCACGGGTGCCTTCAGATACCGTGAACGAACCCATTCCTTCTGAGGTCCAGCAGACCGCTGGTGCACCGTGCATGCGGGATTCGACCATGACACGATTCGCCACCATAAAGGAGGAATAGAACCCGACACCGAACTGACCGATTAGCTCCGGATTATCCTTGGCTCCGGACTCCTTGAGCCGCGCCAGAAAAGCTTTGGTGCCCGAATGCGCAATGGTGCCCAGGTTCCGGATCAGCGAGGCCTCATCCATCCCGATACCGTTGTCGGATACCGTCAACGTTTTCGCCTCCTTATCCACCGCAATCGAAATCTTCCAGTCGCTGTCACCATCGAGCAGGCTGGTATCCGTCAGCGCTTCAAATCGGATCTTATCGATGGCATCGCAGGCGTTGCTGATCAGTTCGCGGAGAAACACCTCACGATGGGAATAGAGCGAATGGGTAATCAGATGTAGCAGTTGCGAAAGTTCGGTTTTAAATTCCATGGTCTTTTCAGTCATTTACATATCTCCTATCCAAATAATGGGCTAAATCACAAGTCCGGCAGAATAGGGAAAACCAGCCAAAAATCCAGCACTTCTTGCATGTATTATAAGTTGTTATGGCAATTATAATACGTCCTAGCATTTATGGCATTATGTACTAAGGAAATTTCGCTGAATCGCGAAGGTCTACGGCACTTTTAATGGAGCCAGCTATCGGACTTGAACCGATGACCTGCTGATTA
>JBAXDB010000118.1:0-7338 GCA_037141135.1 bacterium
AGTTTGGATCCGATCCCTGAACAACCGGAGGTCCTTGAAGGAAACTTCCTGCCTATCAGCCAGTAAAAAAGCCAACAGGGTATCCGCATTCAATACATCGCACATTTCCTTATTCTCCTTTGGGGGGCATGTCAGTGATTTGATGAGGCATTTTCTGTCATGGATCAATCTAGATGTAAAGCGCTATTTTTTGAACCAACCGGCTCTGCAAAATACCGCACCAATGGTTATTCCTGAAGACTCCGGTTTCGTTCACAGCAAATCAGTCAAGCCGTCGGCGGGCTGGGCTCCATGAGGTTGTTGGGACTGAGTGGTCCCTCCGGCGAACGGGAGGGTGTCGGCGGAGCGCTGAATGGTGATGATCCGGTCACGTTCAAGGGCGGCAAGTTCAAGGACAACGGGGAGAGTCGGGCCTTCAACGGTACTCATGTAAACCCAGCGGGTGGCGCGGGTGATTCCCACGAATAGGAGTTTCTCCAGGCGGTCGGGTTTGACCTGATTGAATGATTTAGGCACGAGCCGGGGCATAATAACCGTCTCAAAGGTGAGGCCCTTGGCGCCGTAGTAGGTCATGAGCTTAGGGCGATCGCTCTGGAAATCATGCGAGGGGTACTCGCTGGCTCTGCCCCCCTTGTTCGGAACTTCAACTTCCAAGCCCGCTTCTGTGAGGAGCCGGGCCAAACTGAACAGTTGGGCGTTACTTGGGAGAAGGATGGCGATGCGATCCCCCGTGAGTTGCCGGTCTTTGATGATCTGGGCGAGGCGATTCTTCTCCTCGTTGGCATTTTCGGCGATATAGAGCAACGGCGTGAGTATCTCACTCTGCACGGTCTTGATCTGGTTCAGGAATGCCTGGCGCTCCGCCGGATCCCGTAGCAGTGACGCGGCAAGACGGGTGATATAGGGACAGCAACGGTAAGCACCCAGGATGGTGAGATTGCATTTACGGAGGCCCAGAGTCTGAAGAATGGCCTGCTCCTCACAACCTTTCTCATAAAGCTGCTGGCGGGCGTCCATACAGACGGTGATGTGTCGCGCTATCCGCTTGAGGATTTCAAACGCCTCCGGGGTGAGGTCCTGGCCTTCATCCACAAGGGCGGCATCGTAAAGCGGACAATTGATGATTTTGGCGAAAAACTCGGGAAACTCCGCCTGAGGCGACGCGACCGGGCTGGTCTCGTCATCCCCAAGAAGCGACTGTTGCACGGGCGCGTGATTTTGCTCCCTGGCGTTGGAAAGAACGGTGAGGGGTACCCCTCCACGAAGTTTATTGAGGACACCCGTGCGGATGGCATCAAAATCCGGGCCATGGGCGGCAAATGGGACTTTACGGGCTACAAATGTGGTGTAGAACTCCCGGCACCAGTGGTCAAAGGTGGATACACACGTTTCCGGGATATCCAGGAGTGAGAGCGTGGAACGGATGTAGTCTTTCAGGGTATTCGTAAAGACAAAGATGCGAAGGCGGTCCGGCGGGATCCCTTGCTCCGCAATGAGACGCTTGGCGCGGTGGAGAAGAACCAGGGTTTTGCCAGAACCTGGAGCGCCAAGAATGAGGGAATGCGCACTCAGGGGAAGGTCGACGGCACGCAACTGGTCGTCCGATAGATCTGAACGGGGAACGAACCAAGTGACGCTCATTTTGCGCCCCGATCGGGAAGGAGACCCTCAACGTCGGGTATCTCATGATCTCTGCGCCTCTTTTGCTGTTCGTCCCTGGCCTTTTTAGCCTGGGCTTCATTGTCCATCAGATCGGCAGCAGTGAGATACCAGCCAAGTTCCCAGTCAGTCATGGTTGTGACTGAACCGAATAGTTTCATAGCCGCCTTCAGGCATTCCTCACGCTTCATAGGGTCTTGCAGGGCGTCCGCAATTACGGCCCGTAGAGTCAGATTGGGAGCGGATGCATTCCTGACGATTGCCTCGTCGATACTGGCCTTAGCCTCCTTGAGTAAACCGCGTCGCTTCTGTGACAAAGCGAGGTTGAAAAGCGGAGCACTCCACTGGGCAGCGCTGGCCGATGCCTCAAAGAACTTGGCCTCCCTCTCGTGATCGCGCATTTCGCCGCAGAGAATGCCCATCTTGTTGAGGAGTGCCGGATCATGAGCCCCTTTCGCTTGTAAAGCTACTTTGTAAAAATTCAGAGCCTTCTCATGTTGCCCAAGTTCACTCCACAATGAGGCCACTTCCGTCATTTTCTCGATCTTCTCAGATCTGGTCAGAGTCCCTACACGAAGCTCCTCTTCGGTTTTTTCGATGTGCTCACGGCGACTGTCAGGATACTCAATATTCACGAGGGGATTTTCAACCTCCCTCTCCCAGGAAACTTCTTCCGGTGCCGTTGCGAGATTGAGCCGAAGGCGCATAATCTGGTTTGCGTCGATCTGATATTGGAAAAGGAGTTGTGTACCCGTTCGAACATTTTTTGGAACTTCCCACACCCCGGTGAACAGGCGCATCTCGTCAGACGTCACGAGTTCGAGTTTTAGGTTACGGGGCTGGTCCGGCGGAAAATCAGGCACTTTCAAATCTTCAACGCTCCCCCACTGATCGGTGCCTGGATACGGTAGCGGCGTGCTTGCCGGGATCATTTCCACGGGACCATTGTTGGTTTGAAGCAGAACCGCATCCGCGGTGATGGGCTGAACGATTCCCGCACCGGTCAGGTGAACCATAAGGGAGTGATAGGCTGCACCACGCGAAATGGCAAGTTTGGCCGCCTCGGGTGTATCGAAAGTGAGCACAAAACCTGCGCTGAAGAATTGGTCGAGTTCTTGCTGAACTTTAGGGATGAAAGAACTGCCACCTGCCATCAGACAGACTGCAATATCCTCTGCCGACAGGCCGGCGCGGTTCATAGCATCTGTGAGCGGGGCGAAGATGGAGCAGGTCGTCAGGTATTCGGTTTCACATGCGACAAGAATGTCCTGGTCAAGGAAAGGGGTCAGAAGCTCATCGAACTCAACCGCGTTGAGAACGGGGGAATTGAGCGCGAGCGTGCGCCCGTCTTTCAAAACGCAAGTGGTGGCACCGGGGTTTCGCTTGAAAACGGTCCTACGATCATCCCCGTTTGGGTACACGCCGAGTGTGGTGAGGCGCGTAATCTCCTTGCAAAGGCCAATCTTAAGAGATTCGGCAATACTAAGGAGAGCCGGGGTGATGCAGTGCGTTTTGTCTTCATACGATAGATCGAAGGGCTGAAGGTTGTTTTGGGCGACTAATTGCGGAATGAGGATCTGATGGACTATGGCGTCATCAATGTCGCCACCGCCCAAGCGGTGATAGCGGGAGACGGTAAGTGGAGCCATACTGATTTGCCCAGTAGCCTTGGCAATGGCGACTTTGAAGATGGCAACATCACAGGTCCCACCACCAAAATCGAACAGGAGGACGTTTTTCGGGGCCCCGGTGAGTTCGAGTTTCGAGGTGTCGTGGCTGAAAATGTAGTCAAGGAAGGCGGCAACCGGTTCATCCACGAGATCACCAGGGGCAATGGCGATGTCGGCAAGTTCGGCAGCCTTTTGGGTATCCTGACGTTGGGGAATGCGGAATGATGCCGGCACGGTCACAATAGTGCGATCAATCGGCGTTGTGGAATCTTTCTGGGCGGAATCCAAGAGGAACCGCAGGACATGGGCGCCAATTTCCTTGGCAGAGCGGTAACCAGCCGGGGCCTGGTGGTAGGTCCGAGTCAATCCCATGTGGTTTTTGCACTCCCAAAAGATGTCACGGCCTTGTTTCAATCCGAAGGACTGGTCTGCCATTCGGCCGCGCAAAACCTTTGCGCCCTCCCCGACCAAGGGGCCGTTTTTCTGGGCGCATACAATGGAAGGAACAAGTGTGCCTGTGTGACGGCCACTCGCTGTTTCCTGGTCAACATCCAGAGTCCGGACTGATTCCGGAGCGGAATGGCCCTTCTTCCACAGGATTTCCGAAACGGTTGAGTTGGTTGTTCCAAGGTCAATGCCGACGACGCGAACATCTGTTTTGGGCGGCGCGGTGATCCCGCGTGATTGAAGTAGAGTCAGAAAGTGATTCATAGGGTCTCCTGCGAAATGGCGCTTTTATTTAGGTTTCGGGGTGAGTGAGTGAGCCCCGGCGTGGAGCAGAGCGGAATTTGCCGGGTGGTCAAAGGTATAGAGGGGTTTGCCGGCGGCGAGGAGTTCGAGACTCAGGGATTCGATTTTGCTGCCGGGGGCGGCGTGGGCGACGGCAACGGTAGCGGCCAGGGCGGCGACAAAACGGTTGCGGATCGTCGCGGTCTCGGCGGTCACCCGGCGTACATTATCAGGAAATGGGGATACCAGTAACAGGCGGCCATCATCAAAGGCGGCCCGGCAGTCCACAGGATCGGCCGGAATGTTGCGCAGCATGCCGCGTGCGGGGCAGATGATGACGGGCGACTTGCCGCGCAGAAGGATGCGAAGGCATTCCTTTTCCACCGGTGAATGAAATCCACTGATCACGCATTGACCGGCGTCGCGCCAGTGGGCGGCCTGGTCATAAGTGGCAAGAATGGCATGGCCAGGGCAGCGCGAAGAGCAAAACAGAGCGATTGATGGCAACGAAAGCAGATCCACGTTACCAAGTGCACTCAATTGCACAGGCGCATCAGCGCCCATTTGTTCACGCAAACGCCTTGGATAGCATGCGTCATCGGCCTTTATTGTGCGGGGTGTCATACCAGATCATCCATAGCAGAGTGGAGCGGATAGTGCAAGATTTGGGGGCATGCGAGCGTGTTTGACTAGCGGGCCGTACGGTCGTATATTGGATGTGGAGAGAGGGGAAGTAGCCACCCATTTGGGTCTTTTCCTGAAAAGGGGCTGGGATCATGAGTTGTGCATCATCAATTGACTTCAAGACATTCAACCCCCGGCGGAATCTGCCGCCAGCGGTGGCGCGGAAGCGGGGGGAAGCGAATTTTGTTGGCGCTTTCCAGCGGGAATTCACCTCCGAACGCAAAGGGCAAGGTGTCGGCGGCCGACATTTCGAACTGGCAGGGTACGGGATCGCTGATTTCGTCTGGATGGATTACGGCCAAGGGGACGACGGTGCGGCGACAGAGCCTGTTCTGACCTCCTTCGAAATGAAGATGAAGGACTGGCGCCGGGCACTTTCTCAGGCGTACCGATATAGTTATTTCGCGGATCGCTCCATTGTGGTTGTCCCCACGGACGTCGCGGACAGAGCCCAGAGATATCTGCATGTCTTCGAACGGCTCGGTATTGGGCTTTGGAGTTATGAGCCGAAAACCGAGAACATTGACATGCGGTTCACTCCTTCCGAGACAAAAGCGAAGAACCCTGTGGCGAGAGAGAAGGCTTTAGCCCGTATTTCAAACAGGGTCAAATTCCGCAAGACTTCTAAATAGACGAAGGCCTTCCTGTAGCGGCTCAACATGCTGGTCGTTAGACTTTGGATCCAAGGGTTGCGGTAGCGTCACGTCAATGTGGCCATAAAGTCGCCGGGCTTCCTCAAGTGCAACATCGCATGCGCGCAAAGCCGCCACTGGGTTTCCTCGTGCAATGCGGGCATTCAATGCCTTTATCGCGGACCAACTCTGGAGAACCTCCTGGTTCCGCTGGGGCTGAGAAGTCTCTTCCGGATAAAGTGCATCTGTCTCCAGCCCGTTCAGCACGTCCGGGATCACGTCTCGAAGTTGCGCCAGTTCATAGAAGGCGATACGATTCAAAAGAAGGCAGCTAAGGTAGCGTTCCACGGGGAGACGTCCTCCGCCGAGAGGCGGAGCAAAGCGATCCATGGAGAATGAGCGCAGATTCGACCACCAACCGGTCGCCCCAGCATCCGCCCCGACAGCGCCCAAGAAGGGCGTGAGAATATCCGAGTAACCGTTGATCACACGGAAGCCGTTGAGTTTCAAAACGTGATTAATGAACATCCACCCGGCAATCACATCGGCATGGTACACTTCCGACCGCGCCTCGGTACTGTTGACTGCGATCAACACGTAGAAACCGTCTGGGCGGGCATCAAGCACTGTGAGATCGTTTAAGAAGCGAAGCAATTCTTCCTTATCCATCAGGGCTTCACGCGCAACAGCGAGTGTGGCGTATATTGGTCGAGGATCCTTCATTCTTGCATATCGGATGCGCGTGTTCCGGATGAAATCCATGCATATCGCTGCTTCAGCGGAATCAAAGGAGCGTGGCACGACAATGTTGGGAGCGATGATGGCAGTCACAGGCAATCCTAACTGGAACCGGAGCGTCGCATCCAGGTCCAGTTTCAGTTGCCGCTCGCTCAAGAGTTGACTGCGGCGGCGCGGATGGAAGTAGGGATACTCCCGTACGTCGTCTGTTTCATTGACCAGATTTCCCAGACTTGCCGCCGGATCCACAGCCGGGAACGTTGCATAGAACTGAGGATCGAACAGGACTTCTGCTGAACGGTGGTCGTCGCGCACCTGGCGGGCAGCAGATCGCAAACGCGCGACCGTCATGTCTTTTGGGCTGTAGATAACCCCATCAATCAGACCTTGAGAGAGGCCTTCAGTCGTTTTCAGGCCGTCACCGTAACCGATTTGTGCTAATAGTTTCATCGTGCCCCCTCCATGATTGCGATAAGTTCCACCAGATCGGAAGGGCGGAGTTGCGGCTTCTTTTTAAGCATCTGGTCGATCAGGCTACAGAAATCATCACTAAAATCTTGGCGTTCACTCTTCAAACGGCGAGGGGGTTGATGCAGCGCTCGCGAAACAGTCTGAATGAGATCATCCTGGGTCTTAGCCAAGGGGTGAACTTGAGCGCTGTACTCGAATACAGTCAGCGCAGCCGTGTAGAGATCACTCCGAAAGTCCAGATTACGGCGAAAGTCCGGCCTCGCCATTTCCGGAGCCAGATAGCGCGGGGTACAAGGAGCCCCACCGTCACGCGTTAGCGCAGCCTCCGTAAGACCATATGCAATGCCAAGATCAAGCAACACAAAGGGGCGTGTTGCATTTGGAAGTTTGACCACGTTTTCCGGCTTAATGTCACGATGGATTGTACGGTGTTGCCCCCACAATTCCTCAATTGCGCGAAGCAAGCACAAGAGCAGAAGGCGGGCCTCCGCTTCAAGCGGCTTGGCACCACTTGTCCTGAGGATTTTCCAAAGATTGTCACCGTTCAGGAATTCCTCGCTGTACCCAACATACTCACCGCCGTCGATTGTAACCAATGTTGGCGGAACGTTACCGAGTTTGACCAATTCGGGCCGACGGCACTTGCCGAGAAGTTCGACTTCACGCCGAATACGCCCAAGAGACTCCTTCCTGTACGCCTTCTTCTCCTCGTCGGACTGACCGACTGCGGGCAAGCATACGAGTTTGAACATCTC
>JBAXDB010000119.1:0-7254 GCA_037141135.1 bacterium
CCGGTGGATGAGGCGAGCACCAGGTAAAGATTCTCCGAGTCGTGTTCCACAACGCCGGTGGGACGGGGTAGAATGCCAAAATATCCTCCAATGTTGTCCTGGTAATTGCCAAGGCCAACGCCGAGCCAGGGATGCTCGGATATCATTACCATCGCCGCTTGCCATTCAGTGTAGCGCAGAGAAACCTCATTGTTATCGTTGAATAGGCGGATGGATTGATCCAGTACCACATCATTATGGCGTGGCAGGCGTGGAAGAATCAGCACCACGATTACGATAAAGAGGGTTGAGAAGGTGATGAATGCCGGTTTGCCCCGCATTGCGCACAATACGGCAAGGGTCAGTGTAATCGCTATCAACGCCCCGCCGGATAGGGTGATCAGCAGGGCGAGAGTGACCATTGTCAGCATCCAGACCCGGCGCCAGATAGAGGGCTCATAGAGGGCGATGCCGGCCATGAAGGGAACCACGAGAGCCATGTAACCTCCGAACACGTTACGGTTCCCGAAGGAGGAACGGACCTTGAAGTCCGGGATGTCGGGAAGCAGATACTGGACAACTCCCAGAAGGATTACCGCCGAGGCGACTATCAGAAAGATATCCGTCACCCGCTGCAGGCGCTGGCGATCCGGAATGTGCGCAAAGAGCGTGAAAGCGGCGACGAAATACTCAATCAGTTGGAGGATGTCCTTGACGCCTTTCAGCGGATGGATGGCGCGACTGAGCGATAACGCGGCGATCAGAATGAACAGGACAACCATTAAGGGCGGACAACGCGATGCAGGATGGTGCGCGCTGTTCACGGTTGTGTCAGTCTCCGGAAACCGTCTTTGAATCGTGTTCCCCAATATCCACAGACCGAATACAAGCCACACCAGGGGATCCACCACAGAAACGTAAGTGTTCTTTGCAAGTTGGACGCCGTATTGGGTTGGCGACACTACAACGATAGCCAGCATTCCAAACCAGACCAGACGCGGAATAATTTTGGCGACCAGACTTGTCACGGCGTCGCCTCTTCTATGCCTACCGGGACGTACTTTTTGTCAAGCACCAGCAGTACTTGATCAAGTTTCACTCCGTCCTGGCGATTCCGGATGGTGAGAACATGCTTCCCCTTGGCCAGGCCCAGTTGCTTCAACCGAGGGGGGGCCTTGACCCAATGCCAGGTCAGGAAGGTGGCATCCTTGCCAAAGGTAAACGGAAACGAGTCGTCGATAGACAGAGTGAAGGAACTGTTGCATGCGCTAATCCAATAGACACGACACCACAGGGTGTATTCACCGGGTTCAATAATTTCAAACGGGAGTTTGGCTTCGCCATGATTGACTTTTGGTGGGTTGCCTGCGCCCATTGGAATTTCCAGATATCTGCCTCCCGACGCTCCCGCCACGGCCGGCGCCGTGTTGGTTGTGGCGTCCACTATGCGTACGGGTTCCACAATTCCTTCGCTTGATTCAGCCTCAATGCAGATGCGGTCACCCGCGGAGGCTGAGCAGGGTGCCAGAAGCAGGGAAATCATTCCTGAAATTACGAGTACCAAGCGCTGTTTCACAGTGAACTCCTTTCAAAGCCTTCCCTCATAAACCGACGAGAGACGCTCGATCATATCCTCGAGACGGCACCGGTGCCGGAGGGACTCTCGTGCACGGTTACCCATAGTGGACCGTAGCTTCCCGTTTTCAAGCAATTTCAGCATGGCGTCAGCCAAGGCGGTGGGATCCTCAGGGGGGACGAGCAAACCGTTGTCCCCGTTTGTTATCACATCCGCCATCCCTGCCACACTGGAAGCAATAACAGGTTTTCCTGCCGACATGGCATCCAGTAAAACGTAGGGCAATCCCTCCCACAGCGACGGCAGAACCACGACGTCGAAGAGGGGTACCAGCTCGGGAACATCCTCGCGTGCGCCGAGGATGATGAATCGTTCCTGTAGACCAGCGGCCGCAATGCTGCGTTCAATACGCTGTTTTAGCTCTCCATCGCCAACAAGAACGAAGCGCACAGCAGGCAGACGTGCCGCGACCTGCCGCGCGGCAGCGATAAAATGAACATGGCCTTTCTGGAGTGTGAACCGGCCAACCATGCCGGCCACCAGACATCCGGTGGCGATCCCCAGTTCGAGTCGCCGCCGATGCCGTTCCGCCATGTCGGGCGGCGGCGCAGCGCCGATGCCGTTCTCAATAACCACCGCCCGGGCTGGATTTGTCAATTGTTGGGCGATGACTCGCTGGCTGGGGCAGACGCATATGATGCGGTCTGTGAAGCGGGCGGCGAACCGTTCCAGGTGAAAATAAGCGAACCGGATCGGTCTGGACGACTTCATTTGGAAAGGGAAGGTGTGCGGAGTATGGATAATGCGCGGAACACCTGTCAGCCGGGCGGCGAGACGGCCAAGGAATCCTGCCTTTGAGCTGTGCGTGTGAACGACATCAAATCGAGTGTGTCGCATTAAGCTAACGAGGCGCAGCAGGGCCAGTAGATCGCTGAAAGGACTGATTGCGCGCCGCATGGGAATCAGATGAACCGTGATGCACTTGGCCCGCATGAGGGCAATATCATTAAAAAAGGCTGGATCGCGCCGCGCTGAACAGGCCACCGTGACTTGAAAGCGGGAGGGGTTCAGAGATGTCACAACGTCCATCAGGTGGCGCCGGGTTCCCCCGGTGGTGGCCTCCAGTATTTCCAGCACTTGACACTTGACGCCTGACACGACTCACCTCCGTCTGACGAAGCTCCACATGGCTTGGACTTCAGGCATCCGCATGGCAATCACTGCTCCCGCAAAAGCTAGAAGTCCGGACGTCGAGGCGATGCCGATTCTCGCGGCGATAAGTCCGGAGGCAATCCATCTTGTTCCGCCTGCGACAGGAGGCAAGACGTTTAGCAATCCGGCATGGACGGCTTGGACAACGATGGCCATACCGGCGGCGGCCAGCAGCAGTCTCAGTCCGAACACGATGTTCTCACCCAGGCGGAGATCGCCGAGCTTGGGTTTCAGCAGGAGGTAGAGTACCAACACCTTCGCGGTTTTGCTAATCAACGTCGCCAGGGCAATACTGCGATGCTGCATGCTGTCATGCAATGCGACGACAATGCCGACATGCAGGATTACGCAGACGACCCCCACGATGGCTGGCGAGAGGGTGTCCTGGGCCGAGAAAAAGAACCGCATCAGAATGATTTCAAGGGCGAGTGAAGTCAGGGCGGCTGCGAAAAACAGCAGGGGTCCTGCGGTGAGCAGAACGGAGTCCATGCCGAACTTGCCGCGTTCGTAAACAAGCTGAACAACCGGTACCCGCAGGACCATCAGCGCCACTGAAATCGGAACGAGAATCAGAGCCATTGTGCGCAACGCACCCATCACGGCATCGGTTGTCTTGCGGCGGTCTCCGCCAACGTTAAGGTCGGAGAAGAACGGATAGATCACCACGCCCACAGCGAACGGGATCAAGTTGATTAGAGTGTCCGTCAGGCCCTTTGCATAACCCAGGCTGGAAGCGAAGCCAGGGCCCATGCCTGAGGCAAAACGGTAATCAATCATGGTGCGAGACTGTGCAATCAGGATGGAGGCCAGTGTGGGCGGTAACAGAAAGGCGAACTTTTTCAGCAGAGGATCATGCCAATCCACCGTCAGACGTAGCAGCTTCAGTTTGGAGCGGAGGCCGATCAGCAGGATCGCCAGACTGGCGCCCATGCCGGCCACAACGCCCAGGGCCAAGCCTTTGATCCCGAAAAATGGGGCCAGCGCCACCATGACGGTAATAACCATAATTTTGTTTCCCGCATCTGCAAAAGCCGGCAGTGCGAAACGCTTGTCGGCATTGAAAATCAGGGTGGCCAAGGCGAACAATGCCATGAAAAAGGCGGCCGGTAACATAATCCGGACGAGTGTGATGGCGAGGGCTGCCGTTTCTTCCGATTGGAACGAGGAGAGACCATGCACCATCCAGGGAGCCAGCACGATTCCCAGAGCCACCGCCACCGTCATTACCACCGCCACGATGGAGACTACTGCGCCCGTGAAACGCCAGGCCGCCGACTCACCTCCGGACTCCTTGCGTTCGGTGAAAAGGGGCAGAAAGGGGGCGAGTAGCTTGTGAGGGATGATCATGAATGTGAAGACGATACTACTGAAGGCGAACGTATAGGCGTCCGCAGCGGCTCCCGTGCCGAACTGATGTGCGATTACGACTTTCTGGATGAACCCGCTCAATCTTGCCAAAAGCGTAAAGGCACTGATGATCAAAGTGCCCCGGATGATCTTACTTCCAAAAGATGCTGTCATATCGTTTTCCGCATATTATTGAATAGCTCTGCCAATGGAGCTGCATTCCGGGCAATATCAAATCGTTCCAGGATGGTGGTGGCGCCGAAATTGGACAGTATCCGACACAATGATTCGCTTTTCAACAATTCTTCAATCATTTCAGCCAAAATCCGGGCATCGCCTGGGGGGGCCAATAGGCCGGTGCGACCGTGGACGATCACTTCCGGTATCCCGGCGACCGGTGTAGTGACGACGGGAATCCCCGCTGCCAGAGACTCCAGGATGACATTAGGAAGGCTGTCCCGGTCGCCATCGGGTGCGATGATGCAGGGGAGAGCAAAGACATGGGCCTGTTTGAACAGGGATACAACTTCCTCGGTCGAACACTCGCCCAGCAGATGGACCGTTTCAGAGAGTCCCAACCGGTTAATTGCTGATTCAAGATTGCGGCGCTCAGGACCTTCGCCGGCGATGAGGCAGCGGAAGGCCAGGTGGCGGTCGCGCAACAGACGGCAAGCCTCGATCAGGATGACGAACCCTTTTTTCGGTTGCAACCGACCGACCGACAGAATGAGAGGTGGGGCAGGGCGTTCTGGCGTTTGTCCGCCGTCGCATTTTTGCGAGGCTTCAAGCGAAGAGAACTGGGACGGCGTTAAGCCGTGGTAGATCAGGTGGACCTTCTCTGGCGGCAACGGATCGGCCCGCCGGTTAAGTTCATCTAAACCGTAACGGGTACATACGGACACGAAGTTCGCCGCCTGCACCTTCCTTGACAGGGCGGCACGTGACTGAAGGTAAATGTCTCCGGCGTGGGCACTGAAACTGAAACGTATGTCCAGCAGAGTTGCCATCATGCGGGCTACATCTGCGGGCATAAAGGCGAAATGCGCATGAATGTGTTCAACTCCGAAGTGTGCAGCCCGGCGAGCAAAGAAGGCGGCTACCGGGAGATTTCGAAGACACTTCGCCAGCTCAATCGGGTCATGCATGGAAGAGGCCAGAGTCTGCCGCAGGGCGCGAAGTGTGCGGCGCGGCTGCCGCAACATGAAATACCACTGAGCCGCAATCATGGCAGGTGATAAGAGCGACGGACGGTAATATACGAGATGCTTTATAGTTCGGTTCCCGGCCTCGCGGCAGTCGACGGCGGGGCGTCGGAGGGAGAAGATGATGATTTTGAATCCCTTTCTCCGGAGTTCATCAAGCTCTCTCTGGATGAAGGTCTCTGTCAGGGAAGGGAACGTTCCGAGCACATAGGCGAGTTTCATGTCAGGCATGGCTTACGGCCTCCCCATACACGACTTCTGTGGCCGCCGCAACGTTGGCCCATGAGAATTTGCGAACATGGTTCAGGCCCCTGGCGATCAGGTCTGTTCTCACTTTGTTGTCGGTCAGTACCGTTTCCATGGCTGCGGCCAGCCGGTCGGTCGCGAGCGCGTCCGTGATGATGGCTGCCGGTCCCGCAATCTCCGGCAGGGATCCCCTGTCGGAGATAACCACAGGCGTTCCGCAGGCCATGGCCTCAAGGGGTGGCAGGCCGAAGCCCTCGTAGAGTGACGGGAATACGAAGAGGTCGGCCATGTTGTATAGCAGTGTCAATTTATCAAAAGGGACAAAACCGGTGAAGATTACGTCATGCTCCACAGCCTGCTCACGGATAGCTCGTATCACTTTGGCCTGGTCCCATGACGGGGCTCCGGCGATCACGAGTTGGTGGGTGATGGCCGGGTTCTGTCGCAGCAAGCGATAGGCTTTGATCAGGCGCGTCAGGTTTTTCTTGGGTTCCAGACCGCCGACAAACAGTATGAAAAGCTCCGGCAAACGGTATTCCAAGCGCATACGCCTGAAGGCCTCTACGTCCCGCAGGATACGGAATTCAGGCCGTACACCGAGCGGTATGACGCGCACTTTGCTATCGGCGGCAGGAAAATAACGCAGCAGGTCGGTGCGCGTGGTTTCCGAGGGAACGATGATCCTTGTGGCCTTGCGGACAGAGGGAGGCACCAGCATGTGGTAGTGAAGCCGGTTGCTGAGTGTGCAAAGCTCGGGATGGGACAACGCGATCAGATCGTAGAGGGTGATAACCACAGGGACCCGTGACAGAATGGGGGCCACATAGCCTGGCGCATGGAGCAGATCGAACCGCTGGTTGATCAGGAGCGATGGGAGAACCAACTGTTCCCACAAGATGCGGATGGGACGAAGGTTGACCGGCCAGCGGGTAGGAATGGTTGCCGTTGTCCGGCGGGCGCTAAGCGGCCCGCCGAAGCCGTGCGAAGCAGCGCCCGGATTGTCTCCCGAGGATTGCGTGAAGAGTGTGTAATCATGCGAGCCGGAAGCGGCCAGGGCTTGCACCAGGTTCAGTATTGAGCCTTCCACGCCGGAGTGGCGGCGGCCCAGAAGCATTCCATCTATGGCTATACGCATGGCGTGCTCCTGTCAGATAGAAGATCGTCATAGAGCGCCTCTATCTCCCTGATTTTATTCCTGATGTTAAAGTCTTGTTCAACACGTTGCCGCCCGGCTGCACCGAGTTGCCCTGCCAACAGCGGATTGTGGATCAGGCAAAGTGCCTCCTCAGCCAGATCCTCCGCCCGATCACTTGCGGCCAGAAGTCCGTCAATGCCATGACGAATTATTTCGGCAGGGCCACAGGCATTCACCGCCACCACTGGTTTTTCCCTGGCCATGGCTTCCAGTATGACCCTGCCCAACGGCTCCCGCACAGCGGGGTGGATCAGGACATCTATCGACTCCAGCAACGGGGTCACATCAGGGAGGTGTCCCGTGAAGAGCAGGCGGTCCTTAAGACCAAGTTGCGCGATTTTGGATTCAAGCGTCGTTCGATAACCGCGATGTTCGGCGAAGAGATCGTCGCCGGCGATCACAAACCGGGCGTCGGGTAGGATTGTGGCCAGCCGGGCTGCTGTTTCAATAAAGGCGCCATGGTTTTTCCATGGCACCAACTGGGCTATCATGCCAAA
>JBAXDB010000120.1:0-7250 GCA_037141135.1 bacterium
TTACAAATTACCAATGATCGAGATCATGGGCAGGAACATGGCAATCACAATCGTTCCTACAATCAGGGCCAGCAGAATGATCATGATGGGCTCAATGACCGAGGTCAGCGCATCCACCGCTGTATCTACCTCATCATCATAGTTTTCCGCGATTCTCATCAACATTTCGGGCAAGGCACCGGTTTCCTCGCCAACCTGCACCATGCTAACCACCATCGACGGAAACACTCCGGAAGCCTCGAGCGGCATCACAATGGTTTCACCCTCCTTGACACTGTCATGCACCTGCTCGACCGCATTCGACAATACCGCATTATTGGTTACTTCTTTAACAATGTTCAACGCCTGCAGAATCGGCACACCCCCGGTCATTAACGTGCCCAGTGTACGGGTGAAATTGCCAATGGCTGTTTTCTGGATTAGGGTTCCAAAAATCGGCAATCTGAGCGCAAGCTTATCCAGGGCAATCTGCCCTGATTTTGTCGCTTTAAACGATTTGAAGGCCACCACACAGGCGATGATAATGGCGATGCCGATATACCACTTCTGGGCAATAAAGTTGCTGGTACCAATCACCATCTCCGTCAGTATGGGCAGCGATCTTCCCCCGAGAAGGTCATCAAATATTTCTTTGAATTTCGGGATCACGAACACCATCAACACAACCAAAATAATCGCCGCCATGCACATGACGACCATGGGATACACCATGGCCCCCTTGACTTTGTTGCGGATTTTATTGCTCTTTTCCATGAATTCAGCCAAACGCGTCAAAATCGTCTGGAGCGCGCCTGACGTCTCACCCGCCTTGACCATGTTCACATAAAATGGCGTGAAAACCTTGGGGAATTGCGCCATGGCTTCCGCAAAGGTACTGCCGCCTTCAACCGATTCCGCCATCCCGGCCAAGGCTGCCCTGAACTGCTCCTCTTTCTCCTGCTTCTGCAGCACATGCAGGCAACGCAACAAGGGCAAACCGGCATCCACCAGGGTGGCTAACTGCCGCGTGAAGATCATGATCTGCTTGTTTTTGATCCGCGGTTGCAAAAAGGACGGCATTTTGAATTGGCGTTGCGCACTGCCTCCCTGGACTTTAGCGACCACCGGCCCCTTGCCGGAGGCTCCGCCTCGCGCAGGGCCTCGACTACGCCCTCCGCCCATATCTGTCACACTGGTAGGGAAAAGACCTTTATCTTTGAGGGCTGTCAGGGCGCGGTTTTCGTTGTCGGCTTCAAGCATGCCCTCAACTTCGCGCCCCTTTGCATCCATGGCAATGTATCGGAATTTCGGCATAAGAGTACTCCGTGTTATTCAGCATCTCACTCTATTACTCCACTACCGCGGATGCAAGCGCGGAAAAAAGACTTCACCACTGATCTTCACTGATTCGCACTAATCCAGACAAAATAAATGTTGCGGGATTTCTTGTTCGGGGGTACCCGATCCAAAAATTCCGCAACGGTTTTATGGGAATCCAATGAAGGCTCGACGCTCCTCTATTTTTCAATTCCAACGAAAGTCGTTTTGCGATTTTTGATGGCTGGTGTACCCGCCAGACATAAAAATCGCAAAACATTATTCTTTTCTGACTTGCTTTCCAGATTAGTGTGAATCAGTGAAGATCAGTGGTGAAGTCTTCTTTTCAGCGCTGTGATTAGTGATTGGAACTTACAACGGCGGCAATGACGGCGGCGCCAATGCCGGAACCGTCCTTGGTCAATTTCAAGCTGATCACTTTACCCGCCGGGCCTTCCAACTCACGGACGGCCTCCACCAGCCTCCGGCTATACCCGGGATATTTTTCAAAGAGCGAGCCATCCACCGCCACCGTAACCCGCTTGGCCGCACGCCGCTCAACCCGCGTCAAGGCGCCGACAATCATCGCCGCCGCAATGCGGGCGGAACGCCGCGACACCATACGGCAGACCCTGGCCATTGTCCGATGCTCCACCGGCGTCAGCACCCGGCCAAACAGTTCTTTGGAAAGTTCTTGCACCGCCGCCCGGGAACCAGCCTCAAACACATCCATATAAAAGCCTTTGAACGCTTCTTTCTCAATGAATACCGCCGGCACACGGCCTTCAAACAAATGCTCCTTCCGGATCAGGTCCAGAACCAGCAGCCTGACCAGTTGCGGCAGGTATTTCCCGGAAATCATTTTTTCAGCATATTGATGCCTGGCATTGCCTGACTCCCGGTCCAGTTGGCGGTCATATGGCGTGAGAGGAAGTGCCTTGCCAAAATTACCGCACTCCATATTGATAATCATGCCCTTGCCGGCATACGCGTCGAGCTCCTTCTTAATCCGCCGGGTGGCCACCCGCACGGCGATGTTGAACCCGGTCCCCAGTATGACGCCCATGCCGCAATTCGGATCCAGGGCGGCCTGGGCCTGAAGCGTGCCCACGGTGTCATTAGCCAGGGCGACAATCTTCACGTTGGTCACGCCTTTCCGGGCAAGTGCCTGGCGCTGAAGTTCAACAACTTTCTTCCCCACAACACCTGAGGCCGAGAAGTCCTTGGTCCACTTCGTAAGAATGCCATCGTCGATTGCCAGCAGTTTTACCGGGAAACTGAAGGTATAGCCCAGCACATAACCGCCGCTAAACGTGTTGTCTTTGAGAAATTTATGCACATGGCCTGCGATCGCGTCAAAGAGCATGTCGCCGGTGCCGGCAATCTGTTCCCGTGTCAGCCGGTACTTGGCCTCGGCAATAACCCGGGGCGTCTTTCCAGCGCCGGAGAGCTTCACCAGCATGACCCTGAAATTGGTGCCACCAAGATCAAGCGCCAAGTACTGGCCTTTCTCACTGCCACTGGCGGCATCACAATAGGCGGGCAGCATCGCAAGGGAGCTTTTCCGTCCCGCGAGCCCCGCATCCATTTCTTTGGCCACCGCCATTTTGATGCTCCGCATGCGGGGGAGCTTAACTTCAAATTGCTTCCCAAGGGTATCAAGCAATGGTGATTTCATTTTTCGTCTCCAAAAAGTTCCTGCGTTTGTATCGAACCCGGACCGACTTATCACGTAAATAAAACTGTTATCCCCCTCATTCCCGGCGGGTTAATCTTTTTGGAATAGGGAATTGCCTTTAGATCTTTTCCCTCTCCCCTCGAGGGAGAGGGCGGGGGTGAGGGGGGGGGGCGTCTTTTTTCCGTCGTGCGCTGACGCTAACTGCGCTGCGATATCAACCTCACGCAAACGTCATTACAGAGGTGACATGCGAACGTTACTCTTGACCCGGCGGCGAGCGTGCGAGCCGTCGCGGTCAAAGAGCTGGTTCGGCTATTATTGATTGTTCTGAATGTTTCTGGCCCCATGAACAACGGCCAAAACGTCGATCTGGTCAGACTTGATGTGATAGATGATCCGGTATGGGCCTTCGATCACCTCCCGGATTTGTTCCAACCGGTATTCTGGAACGATTCTGCCGGACTGGGGAAATGTTGCGATTTGCTCGGATCGCCGTGTTAGGCGGTCCACCATGTGTCGAGCATATTCCGGAGAATTCTGTGCAATAAAATTATTGATTCCGGCCAAATGATCTTGAGCCGTTTTCGTCCAATGGACCTTCATTTCGAAAGCCCGTATTGTGCACGCACTTCCCTGACTTCCAAGGTGCGTCCTGCTTTGCTATCGGCAAGCCCCTGCTCGATGGCCTCGCGAACATAGATTTCATGAATCAAATCATCCCATGTGGAATTTTCGGGCATTTGATCAACTAAGCAGTGCGCTTTATCTTTTAATAATGTGGCTGTCATTTTTTCTCCTGACAACTCAAATATTACTAATAATTCTTTAATGATTCAATTTGTTTGTCTCGCCGCATTATTCAATTTTTGAGGTGGTTCGAATGTTGAGTGAGGATTGCGAATGCCATAGAACCATTGATTCCATTGTGCATTATAGTGGTGGGCGGTACAGGACTCGAACCTGTAACCTTCTGGGTGTAAACCAGACGCTCTAACCAATTGAGCTAACTGCCCGCCTTAAGATCAGGAAGGTTGGCATGATGCCGCATGCTGCCACTCCCGTCAAGAAGAGGCTGCTTCACCCCCAGGGGCGGGGCGCATGTTTATGTTACTTCCGCAGGGCTTATTCACAGACACACAGCAGAACGGAAAAGATTTACCACGGAGACACGGAGGCAGAGAGAGAAAAAGAGAATGTTGCGGGTATTTAAGCTGCGGAGTACCGCATCTGAAATTCCCGCAACCATTTCTGGAGTCATTTAATGAGAAAGAGGAGATATTTCAACACACAACACCTCTCTTCCCTCTCTGGTCTCCCTCCAAGAAGGGTGGCGTTTATTTTGGGCACGGTATTCCCGTGGACGAAATAAACGCCACATTGTATTTTCTCTCTCTGCCTCCGTGTCTCCGTGGTAAATCTTTATCTTCGTTTTCATTTGAAGCCCTTGAAAACCCCTACGGAGGTCATTTATGCGCCCCAGGTGGCGTTCGACGTCCCGGCGAACGATGTTCTCGCATATGTCTAAAGCAGTCGCCGGGACGTCGACTGCCACCCTTAGTTCGCACCATCAGGTCGCACCGGCACGCATGCGCCGTGCAATATCTTCAGTGTCCTGGCAGCAGTTGTTGCCCACGAAAAGCCTTTCGCAAAATCGCGGCCGCACTGAATTCGCTCTTGCCGTTCAACAGGTGTCCACCCCAATACCGCCTGAATCGCCGCAGGTAATGCCGCCGGATCGGCCGGATCAAAATAGTTAGCCACTTTCCCTCCCACCTCGGGAATCGAAGCACAACGGGTCGTCACCACCGGCACCCCCGCCATCAAGCCCTCTAACACCGGCAAACCAAACCCCTCATATAGCGAGGGAAACACAAACGCCTCACAGCCCTGATAAAGCGCCACCAACTCCAACTCAGCCAGTCTTTTCAAGCGAATAACACGCGCTGGATCCGCAACCGCTCCCAGTGCCTTGACCACCTCCGGTTCCCCCAGCCGGGCATTCCCGACAATGACAAGATTGTGCGGCAGGTTTTGCATCAACTGCCCAAACGCACTCACCAACGCCTG
Source organism: bacterium (assembly GCA_037141135.1). Lineage (GTDB taxonomy): Bacteria > Verrucomicrobiota > Kiritimatiellia > CAIKKV01 > CAITUY01 > JAABPW01. The sequence goes on from JBAXDB010000120.1 coordinate 5,042, forward strand.
AACATTTTTATGCGGGTAGGTGGCCGCCACACAAAGAAAATAAGGGGTCTCCAGCGGAATCAGCCTGCCCAACAGCGCTTTCCGCCGCTCAATCGGTATGAGTTCGGCAAATACAGGACTGACCGCATCATAAACAACATCCACCTTATCGGCCCCAGCAGAGGTATATCTGATGATTTCGCCCCGGGAAAACTGCGAGCCTGTAATGACCCGCACGGCTCGTCGCGCCGCCGCTCTGACAAGAAAGTCGGTCACCCACCTGGCCGTAAATGTAAGATCCTGCGGGAAGGCCATATATTGCATGTCATGGATCGATACTACCTGGGGACAAGTGGCAAACACCGGCGCCGTATACCCTGGCGACCAGAGCACATCCACCCCATGGGCCCTGACTTTTACCGGCAACTCCACCTGCTCACGAATAATGCGGTGCGGTCGATTCATGGCGCGAAATTTCAATTGCACCAGGGTGACTTGAGGGAATGCCGCCAAATCAGCCTTCAGGGTGTCATGATTCTCCAGATTGGTGAACAGGATCAACCGGGCTCCCCCACCCTGCTCCGCCATCGATAACAGGGTGTTCCTGAGAAACGTCTCCGTCCCCCCAACTTCACCGGGAATATAAAACAGCGTGTTCACGCCAATGGTTATCGTTTTCGTATGCATAAGGACAGGAGTCAGAATACAGAATGCGGAATTCCTGACAACCAATAACTAATAACCAATAACCGCCCCCCTCCAGAGGCGGCCCCACCATCACGGAAATAACGACCAATAAATCGTTACTTCCGCAGATAGCCAAATGCCCCGAAACGCTCTATAATTCTCACATGCCAAATACAACCTTAACTGCCCCTGCGCCCAAGCCGCTCACCCTGAAGCGGCGCATTGAACTGGCCTTCCGCAAAGTCGGGCTGGAACCCCTTATCTATTACTATGTCTTTGCCAAGGATCGCCACAAATTCAAAGCCGCCAACCGCGCCTTTGAGGCTTCCCAACCAGAACTCAAGCTCCCCCCTGCCCGACTCAGATTCGATGTCATCGCTTGCAGTCAGGCTGAATATTACGTTAACACTGGTAAAACCATGGCCCTGCAGATGCAGGAAGTGATGAAGAAATGGGTCACCACGGACGCCACCGTTGTCTGCGAGTGGGGTTGCGGGCCAGGACGCATCCTTTTCCCTCTGGCCGCCCTGGACACCGGAAAGAAAACAAAATTCATTGGAACCGACATGTATCCCCCCTCCATCCGCTGGGCTCAATCGGTTCAGGACGGGCACACCTCCTTCCACCTTAACAAAATGAATCCGCCGCTTCCCATCCCCGACAACACCGTGGATTTCGTTTATGCCGTCTCGGTATTCACACACCTCTCAGAAGGACTTACCCGGGTCTGGCTTAAGGAGATCATGCGCATCTTGAAGCCCGGCGGGGTTTTCTGGTTCAGCGCCCACAGCGGGCAAAAACATCTGCGGGATTTGGATTCAGCTCAACTGGCCGCACTGAATCACGGCGAATTTGTCGCCATCGACAGCAAACATGACGGCTCCCAGATGTACACCGGCATCCACTGCCCCCAACTGATGAAACAACTCATCGCCTCAGCCGGCGCCGAATTGCTGGAATATCAGCCGGAAGGTAATCAAAAATACCAGGACGCCTGGATCGTACGGAAAAGCAACTCCTCAGGCAGATAGAATCCAGAAGGCAGTGGGCAGAAGGCAGTGGGCAGAGGGCAGTAGGCAGTAGGCAGTAGACAGCAGGCAGAATGGAGCGGAGCACAGGTGGCAGCCGACGTCCCCGGCGGCTGCTGGGCCGATAGAGGGGCTTCTAAATGGACAACGCCACCTTGAGCCTTATTCTGGATTCTGACTTCTGGATTCTGGATACCTGAGCTGTCACACTTTTTTGTTTTTCCAGCGGCCGGTCATAAACCAGCCTGCAACCATCGCCCCGTTGACCATGATGGCAATGCCGACTGACCACCAGATTCCATTTGTGGGCGTCGTCATGTGTCGCGCCAGAAATAAGGCCAGGGGAATCTGCACTCCCCACAGCCCCACAATCGTCGTAACCATGGGCGCCACCGTATCCCCTGCCCCTTGCAGCGCACGGCCCAACACAATGGAGAGCGCCGCAAAAATATGGAAGAACGAGGCAATCCGCAGATAACTGGCCCCCGTCTTGACCACCTCGGGCGAAGCATCAA
>JBAXDB010000121.1:0-7203 GCA_037141135.1 bacterium
AGGGAGAGGGAGTACATATTCTATTCCCTCTCCCCTCGAGGGAGAGGGTTAGGGTGAGGGGCATGTTGAAACAGAAAAGGAAAAATATATGAACACAGAACGTATTGTGAGAATGGTGGCGGGACTTTTTGTGATGGTGAGTTTGGCATTAGGCTACTGGGTGCATCACGGCTGGTTTTTCTTTACGGCCTTTGTGGGCTTTAACCTGTTTCAGTCCTCCTTCACGGGGTTCTGTCCCCTGGAGCTGATTCTGAAGAAGTGCGGGGTTAAATCCGCTTGTCTAATCTGACCCGAAAATCTTTGTTACTTCGACTGCATTGTGGCGGCAACCAGGCCGGCGGCCTCGCCCGCCGGGCAATGGATCTTGAGGCTCATGGTATTGCCGCTACGGGAAATGGTGCTGAGTTCGGCCAGCTTGGCCAGAGGGCTTTCGGTGTCGGCAAAACCCGCGGAAACCATCAAACCGTTGAGAATCTGCTGAATCTGGATGGCGGCCTCAGGCGAATCGGCATTCAGCAGGATGGCTCCATCCACGATGCCGGAATTCTCGGAAAGCTGCATGTTGGCGCTTTCCGTACTTCGCAGAATCATGGCCTGGGTCGGGTTGGTGCCGGCATAGCCCTTGGTGACGGCGGTGAAGAAATTTCCCGGCTGAACCGCAGGAAAAGGCAGAGAGGCTGTTTTGCTGGCGGCCAGATTGGGCTTTTCGCCATCCAGTACCCAGGCGGTGTTCAGCAAAGAGAACTCATCCGAAGCCAGAATCAATTGACGTGAACTGTAGAAGCTGGCCCAGAGCGGTTTGTTGGTGCTTTTGTCCAGCCAGGTTTGCAGGGTTAATCGCCCATTCTTTTTGGTGCTGTATTGGGGATATGTACTGAACCGCTGGGTGATTTGTTTGGAGTTCAGCGAGCCGCTGACCAAGGCAACGCCCCGGTTGCCCGTGACCTCATTCCCGAACAGTGTCAGGGAGGTAATATCCTTCAAAGGGTCGACGCCCAAAAGATTGCGATAGTGAGAGAGCATGGTTTGGAATCGTCTGGCATCTCCCTGGCCGGATGCGAGGAGTTGGCAGGTCTGCGATGAGGCAAACTGGTTCATGTCCAGATGCATCACCCACTTGGAGTCGGCTGGAACCTGGGATTTGGCAATGGGAGCGGCAGGGGTTAGGCCTGCAACTGTAAAAAGGAGCGCGAGGGCGACCCAGGGGCAATGTGATATTTTGAAATTCATGCGGCATAATATGCTAATTCCGCTTGCAGTGCGAGTCAATACGGTGCATGCCTTCCTGTGAAGGTCAACCCACCCCTGATCCCTCCAAGGAGGGGCGCTTGCCAACTAGTTTCAACCCAACGAGTTCCCCTCCTTGGAGGGGTCAGGGGTGGGTTCCGGGCGTAGAGAGTCGTTAGCTGGAAACTGAAAAATTCATTGTGAGATAGTTCATAATGCGAATTGCTGAGCGGGAGCGCTTCGCGCTAGCATTGACGGAAAAGTTGGTGTATGGTGACGCCTTAATTGCACCAAATTCGGGAGAATTATGCCGATGAAATGGGTATGGACTACAGTCATTTGTTTCGCTTGCGCCGGTATGGCGGAGGCTGCTTCGAATCCCTTTGGCTTGCTGGGCGGATTTTCCACCACTTCAGCGATCCCCGTGGATGTATCTGCGCCTAGCGTAGACTTTGAGCAGGGTGGCAAAAAAATGATCGCCTCGGGCGGGGTAACCGTGATCCGTGGAAATGAAAAGTTAACCGCCAATAAGATCATTTTCGACAAAGTCACTGAAACGGCCGTGGCTATGGGGAATGTGGTGTTTACCAAGGCCGCCATGGTGTGGCGCGGCGAGACATTCAACTACAATCTTGCCGATGGTTCATGGTCGACAGGCGGCTTTGGCGCCCTTTACGATCCGTTTCGCATGAGTGCCGAGTCTGCGATCAAAACCAATGATTACTTTCTCCTGAAGCATGCGGTGGTGACCAGCTGCACCAACGAGTCTGGCCATGAGCACTACACCATGAACTGCCGGCGGGTGCGTGTGTATCCCGGCGACCATTTTGTCGCCCGTCACATGGTGCTCCGGTTTGGTGGGATTCCCGTGTTCTATCTGCCCTATTGGTACAGTTCCTTGAATGATCGCACAGTGGGTACGACTGTGCAGGCCGGATACCGCAGTCGTATGGGCGCCTTTCTGCTGACGTCCACCAAATATTGGATGACGGCCAATCTGCGCGGGATCACCCACCTGGACTACCGTACTGAGCGGGGGCCGGCTGTCGGACAGGAAATCGGCTGGGTGAACGATGACGACACAGGAAAAGGGCGTGTCTACGGATACTTTGCGGATGATCAGGGCGTTCAGAAGGATTATGATAAAGGGCGACGCAGTGAAGTGATTGATTCCCAGCGATATCGCCTGACGTTTGATCACATGCAGACCTTCGGACCCAAAGATTATTTCCTGTCTGATTTCACCTATCTGAGCGATCAGTATATGCTCGAGGATTTCTTTGAGAAGGAGTACCGGAACAGTTTTCAGCCCCAGAATTATGCCACCTTTGCTCATCGTGAAGAGAACACAACCATGAGTCTGACCGCGTATAAACGCCTGAACGACTTTTACGAGGCGGTTGATCGTTTGCCCGAACTGGCTTTGGATGTGCAGCGGAGTCAGATCGGAGATTCCCCGTTCTACTATGAGAGCCGGAACTCGGTTGCCTATCTGCAAAAGCTGTATCCCGACGGCTCCGGCGCGGAAGACTATTCCTCGGGCCGGGCGGATACCGCTCATGAGATTTTTTATCCAACACGGCATTTTGGATTTTTGAACATCATTCCGCGTGCGGGATATGAGGCCACCTATTACTCCGAGACCGTTGAATGGGGGTCTGTCACCCAGTTCGTGGCCACCGTGACATCGAACAGTAGCGGGGGCGTCACCAGCGGGACTTCGACGAATATTTCGCGGGTGGCCAATGCCATGGGGAGTGATCTGAGGTCCCTGTTTAATGTCGGTCTTGAAACGTCGTTCCGCGCCTTTAAGGTGGTGAACAATGACGAGAATATGTTCGGCACGGGGTTGCGGCATGTGGTGGAGCCTTACACTGACTATACATTGATGCCTGAGCCCAATTTGAGGCCTGCCCAGCTCTATCAGTTTGACCAAATTGATGCGTTGGATCGGCGGAACGATCTGCGGTTCGGACTGCGCAACCGGTTTCAGACCAAGCGTCAGACCAGTGTGAGCGACATTGCGGATGTGGACGTTTTTACCACCTACAGTTTCGAAGAGGCTGATCAGGACGAGCCTTTTTCCAAGGTGGGAATGAAATCAGAATTCAATCTGGCGAAATGGTGCAAGATTTATATGGATGGTACGTATGACGTGTATGCCAGTCAGATTGACACCTTTAATACCCGGGCCAGGTTCAAACTGGATGACTGGCGTGCGAGTGTTGAACAGCGTTATACAGTTAACTCCAGTAGCCTGTTGACGACCGATCTGGCGTGGCTCCCGAATCAACGCTGGGAGTTTGGCGTCTATGACCGTTATGAGTTCCAGACCTCCACTCTTGAGGAACAGGGGCTCTCCGTAACGCGCAAGTATGATTGCATGTCGGTGGCGTTGGGTGGGAGCTATCTGCCTGCCTATACGCGGGAGGATGGAAGCCAGCATGAGTCGGACTATCGCGTGATGTTTGAGCTGTCCTTCACGGCTTTCCCGAATTTGAAGTTGGGCTCCATGCGGCGGGATTAATTTTGACAAGCGGTCTGGTATAGGAGATTGGGATCATGAGGCATGAAGCGTTAACACGGTGGACAGCGGAAAACTCCGCTGACTTATATGGGATCCGGAATTGGGGCCAGGGCTATTTTGACGTGACGCCGGGGGGCGAAGTGATTGTCCGCCCGAATGGTCCCAAGAGCCCGACCGAGGTCAGTCTGATGCACTTGATTGATGAGTGTCACAGCCGTGGGTTGGACATGCCCGTTCTGCTTCGCTTCTCCAATATTCTGGCCTCCCGCATCAAGGAGATCAACGAGAGCTTCAGGTGGGCCATTTTTGATGCCGCCTATCAGGGGCAATATCGGGGTGTATTCCCCATCAAAGTGAACCAGCAGGATGAGGTGGTGCGCGACATCACTGAATACGGGCGTGAATATCACCACGGGCTTGAAGCCGGCAGTAAGGCCGAACTGATTGCGGCGCTGGCCCTGATGAAGGATCCCGAGGCGTTTGTCATCTGTAACGGGTACAAGGATGAGGAGTTTGTGGATCTTGCCCTGCAGGCGCTCAAAATGGGAACCCGCACAGTATTGGTCATTGAAATGCCCAGTGAGCTGGATTTGATTATTGAGCGTGCTGAGCGGCTCAAGGTCCGGCCAGTCGTGGGAATCCGCGCGAAACTGTCGAGCCGCGCGGGTGGACATTGGGATTCATCAGGCGGGGATCGCAGCAAATTCGGACTGGATGCCAGCCAGATTATCGCGGTGGTGGATGGCTTGCGCCAGCGCAAGATGCTGGATTGTCTCCAGATGCTCCATTACCATTTAGGGAGTCAGGTGTCTGACATCCGCCGGGTGCGGAACGCCTTGCGCGAGGCCTGCCGATTCTATGTCGAGCTGGTGCGTGAGGGGGCCGGCATGGGCATTCTGAATATGGGGGGAGGGTTGGCGGTTGACTATGACGGGTCCCATACCAACTTTGCCTGCAGTACCAATTATTCGACGGCCGAATATGCTTCGGTGGTCGTCGAGACGGTGATGAATACGCTTGATGAATGCGGTGTGCCGCACCCGACGATTGTGACCGAGTCCGGCCGCGCCACGGCCGCGCATCACTCTGTGTTAATCTTCAACATTCTGGATGTGCGCCGGTTTGAGCCGTTGCGGATACCAGAGAAGTTGTCGTCCGATGCCCATGAAATGCTTCAGAATCTGATGGAGGTGTGCCACTCCCTGTCCCCGCGCAATATGCAGGAAGCCTATCACGATGCCGTCTATTACCGGGATGAACTGCGCACCCTGTTTCTGCACGGGAATATCTCATTGCGGGAGCGCTCGCTGGCAGAGACCATCTTCTGGCATGTGGTGTGTAAAGTGTCGGAAATGACCCGCGGACGCAAGTATACGCCGGATGAACTGGAAGGGCTGGATGCGGCTACCGCAGATGTGTATTACGGGAACTTCAGCGTATTCCAGTCGATTCCTGATTTCTGGGCGATCGATCAGTTGTTCCCGATCATGCCGATTCACAGGCTTAATCAGCGGCCGACACGTAAAGCGGTGTTGGCGGACATCACCTGCGATTCAGACGGCAAGATCGATCAATTTATTGACCTGCATGACGTCAAGCATGTCCTGCCGCTTCACGAATGGGATGGTCGCGAATACTACATGGGGATTTTCCTTACAGGCGCTTATCAGGAAACCATTGGCGACATGCATAACCTGCTTGGAAACACAAATGTCCTGCATGTGCGCATTGATGAAAAGGGCCGGATTGATGATGCGACGCAGATCAAGGGTGACCGGGTGGATGAGATTCTGGAGTATATGGAATATAGCCCGAACAGCATGGTGGAAACCATCAAGGCCCGTGCTGAGAAGGCTGCGAAAAATGGACTGATCACGCATAAGGAAAAAAATGCGTTTGTGAAAGCCTACAAAATGGGCATCCGTGGCTATACCTACTTTGAGCAATAGTGAGTGGAGGAAAGTGGTGAAAAGAATCCTGTTCAGTGTCATGGCGGTGTTGGTGTTGACCGGGCTTGTGATTTCTTTGAGCGGGTGTTTAGGTATTCCCGGGGGAACCTCGAAAATCACCAATGTGGTTAAGCTGCATCTGCTCATCAAAGGGGCCGGCATTGTCAAGGCGGATACCGAAAAGACCACCTTCCGCATCAAATGCGGCCGTTGTGGTTTTGAGCCGGAAGAAATTACAATCGATATCCCGTCTGTTGGAAAGCCTTACATCCTGAATTGGGTTTGCCCGAAATGCCAGAATAAGCAGACCATCACCATTGAAGCTTCAGGGCTCTAATTAGTCCATTCTCTTCCTGAATTTGAGGGCGGCAATCGACAGAATGCCCAATCCCCAGACAAGAAGAACGAGGGCGGGTTGCCAGAGTTCGTGCCAACCGGTGCCTTTCAGGAAAATTCCGCGGACGATTTCCAGATAATATTTAAGCGGAATCAGAGAGGCCAGGACTTGGATGGCTGCGGGCATGTTCTCAACGGGGAAGATAAAGCCGGACAACAAGACAAATGGCATCAGGACAAAAAAAGCCGCCACCATCATGGCTTGTTGCTGGGTTTTGACGAGCGTGGAGACCAATAGCCCCATGCCGAGAGTGGTCAGCAGGAACAGGCCGGAGAAGCCGTAAAGCAGTAGCACACTGCCGCGCAGGGGAATGCCGAAAACTCCCCGAATAACGCCGAGGGCCAGGGTTACTTCAATCAGGCCGATCAGGACAAAGGGGAGGAGTTTGCCGAGCATCAATTCCATGGGGCACAATGGGGTGACAATCAGCTGCTCCATGGTGCCATCTTCACGCTCCTTGACGAGGGCCATACTGGTGACCAGCATGGTGGTGACGAGCAGTAAAACGCCCATGAGGGCGGGAACCATGTAATAACGGGAGAGCAGGTGTGGATTGTACCATGCCCTGGTTTCCGCTTCGATGGATGGCAGTTTGATGCCCCGGAGTGCCAATTCAGCGGTTGCCAGCCGGATGTTTTGCCGGGAGAACAGGCGAGTGGCCTTTTGGAGCATATTCAACCCGTTAACCCCGAAATTACTGTCCGAGCCGTCTGCCAGGACCTGGACGGAGGACGGTTGATTAGCCAGAAGTTGCTTTCCGAAGTCAGGGGGGATCGTGAGAATGAGACTGGTTTTGCCGGAAACCAGCAGGGCCGCATCGTCCCTTTCAGGACTTGAGGTGGGCGTGATCTTGAAATATCCGGAGGCGCCCAGGGCCTGAACATAGTTCCGGCTGTGATAAGAACGGTCATTGTCGCGAACGGTGAGTTGAATATCGCGAATATCCGTATTGGCGGCAAAGCCCATGATGAGCAGTTGAAAAATGGGTGCCACGATGAGGATCCCCAGAAGGCTCCGATCACGCTTAATTTGCGTGAGCTCCTTGATCAGGAGGATGCGGATGCGGTGGAGTGGGGCGGGTGTTTTCATCTGATTTAGTTTTA
>JBAXDB010000122.1:0-7180 GCA_037141135.1 bacterium
CGCCACGATCTGACTCTTAGTCAATGCCTTCGCCATTAGAATATCTCCTTCTGAGGTTTATTATGGGGCCTGACCACTATGGTTTGCCCTCACTGAAAATGAAATATATGCATATTCCTTAAGGAATGCAATACCCCTTCTGCATTTTTTCAATGTTTTCAAGGGAATGAGAGTGAAGAAGGCAGTAAGCAGCGGGCAACGGGCAGAAGGCTGAAGACAGGATTCAGGATTCAGAATTCAGAAGCCGGACCAAGTCAGCTTCCGAAAGCACGGGAACTCCCAGCGACTGGGCTTTGTTCAGCTTCGAACCCGCATCTGAACCTGCAATGAGATAATGGGTTTTCTTACTGACGCTATCCGTCACTTTCGCGCCGCGGTTGCGCAGTTCCTCTTGCGCGGACTCCCGGGTGAAATGCTGCAACGCCCCGGTAATGACAACGGTTTTGCCGGAGAAGGCACCGCCGGTTACGGCGGGCCGCTCGGAACTGTTTTTCATGTTCACACCGTCCCCACGCAGCTTCTCCAGTACCTCGCGGTTCCGGGCATTGGCAAAAAAATCGACCAGGCTCCCAGCCATCACCGGCCCCACATCCGGGACTCGCTGAAGTTCCTCCACCCCGGCAGCGGCGAGGGCATCCAGGGTTCGGAAGTGATCGGCCAGCTTGCGAGCCGCCCCGGCCCCCACATGCAAAATGCCGAGGCTGTATATCAAGCGCCAGAGGTCACAGTTTTTACTTTCCCCTATTGCCGCAATCACATTGGTCGCTGACTTCTCCGCCATACGTTCCAACCCCGCCACCTGTTCAACAGTCAAGCGGTAAAGATCCGAAACATCACGGACCAACTGCTGATCCACCAACTGGTTCACCAGCACTTCCCCCACTCCCTCGATATCCATCCCCTGCCGCCCCGCAAAGTGCTCGATCATCCGCTTGATCTGCGCAGGACAGGCGATGTTGTCGCAACGCCAGGCCACAAACTCCGGATCGCGACTGATCGGTCCCCCGCAAGCTGGACATTTGCCCCCAAGCTGCGCCACCAGCTCAAAAGGTTTGGAGTGGGCCGGCCGCTTTTCCGTAATCACACTGATGACAGCAGGAATCACCTCACCGGCCTTCTCAATCACCACAGTATCACCAACCCGTATATCCTTTCGCCGGATCTCCTCCTCATTATGCAGCGTGGCCCGGGAGATGGTGGATCCCGCGAGCAAGACCGGTTCCAACTCCGCGACAGGCGTCAGCGTACCGGTCCGGCCAACTTGCACGGTAATGGCGTGTAAAAGGGTTTGCGCCTGCTCATGAGAATATTTGTAGGCGATGGCGAATCGGGGCGCCTTGGCCGTCGCACCCAGACGAGCCCACTGGGCGAGATCATTGACCTTGATCACCGCCCCGTCAATCTCATAGGCCAGACTGGCTTCAAGCCGCTCCAGTTCACCTGACCGCTGAATCACGGTTTCAATATCCGGACAACGCCAGCAGGTGGCGGGCGTCGGGAAGCCCAGCGTTCTCAACAACTCAAGGACCTTCTCCTGCGTGCCAGGGAACGGAATGCCCTCAAGGGTGGAAATGGCATAAAAGACAGCCGCCAAGGGGCGATGCGCCACGATTCGGGAATCCAGCTGTTTTAATGAACCCGCCGTGGCATTGCGCGGATTGGCGAAAGGTTCCTCCCCCGCCGCAACACGCTCGGCATTCAACTTGCGGAACCCTTCCAGCGGCATATAGGCCTCACCACGCACCTCGATAAAAGCCAACATTAATTCCGACTCCGCCAGCCGCAGGGGAATAGCCCGGATGGTTCTCAAATTCTCAGTGATATCATCGCCTGTGGCCCCATCCCCGCGTGTGGTTCCCAGTGCCAGCAGGCCGTTTTCATAGCGGATGCAGATCGAACAGCCATCAACCTTCGGCTCCAGCACATACTCCACGTTTTCCCCCGGCAGAAGCCTACGGACCCGCCCGTCAAAGTCCCGCAGCTCTTCATAGGAATACGTGTTATCCAGCGACATCATCGGCTTGAGATGCCGGACGCTACGGAATCCCTTCAGCGGCGCCCCCCCCACGCGCTGGGTCGGGGAATCCGGGGTGATCAGATGGGGGTCATTTTCTTCCAGCGCCTTCAGCTCATCGTAAAGCCGATCGTAGTCCCGATCTGAAATCTCCGGCTTCGCCTCAACATAATAGAGGATATTGTGCCGGTTGAGTTCTTTTCGAAGATGATCAATCCGCAATCTGGCCGAGGTTTCGCCCATGCCAACCTTACTTCAGCGGCATCGGGACGCAGAGGTTGCCCTCTTTATCAGCCACACGTCCGCAGTTGAAGCAGACGAACTTAGGCGCTTGAACCAACTTCTTGATCTCTTCGATTTGTCCTTTGCTGGCCAGCATGCACAGGTGGCCCGGATGGCCATGCTCATGTTTACAATCTTTACGTTTTTCGATCATATTTCAGTTCCTTTTATGGTTTGTATAACAAGATTTTACAACTTTATCACGAATTTATTCCACACGTCGCACCTGAATGGTCGTGGCGGAACTTTCTTCCATGCCTTGCCGGAAAGCCCTGGCTTTGACCATGGCGCCGTACACCACCGAGACAGCGCCAGTATAGCGCTCCGACGACTGGTCAGGCATGCGGCCATCCAGCGTATAGCGCACCTCGGCCCCCGCCGTTTCAGATTCAAGGACCACCTTCACCACCGGGGCAACCACCTTGTTCGCATTTTCATTCACATGGCAACCGGGAACCGGATACGGCTTTCCCTGTTCATACGCCCCCATATCCGGAAGCTTGCCACTATATTCATCAGTAAACTCGGGCTCTTCCTGCCCGGCATCAATACAAGGGGAGCCGGCGACCAACTGGAAGTTCCGGTTAGTCTCATCCACAAACCCAGGCGCGGTCCCGGTATAGTTTTTCTTCCAAATCAGCTTCGGGGGCGGCTGCCCGTCAGACGACACCCAGGAGGGGCCGATCATGATATTATTCATCAAACGGGTCTCGCTGAAATCACCTGCCACTCCATGCTTCTCAATATCGATGCCACCCCCATTCAGGGCACAGGTATTATTCAGCAGATAATTATAGCGTACCACCCCGGCAAGCCTTAAGGCCACGCCCGGCTGACCCCACACCACATTTTGACGGAAGACATAATTTTCAACAGGCCCGCTGAACCGCACCCCATCGCCTCCCAAAGATAAATTATCATGCAACCAGTTATAGGCCAGGACCGTCCCTTTCCCATCCCCCGTAAGCTGTACCAGACTCACATTGGTCTGTCCCGTGCCGCACCGGTAAAAATCATTATTCTCAATCCGGGCATTCAACACATTGCTGCACAGGAGGGCGCCTCCTGAAAAATTCATGACCGATACATTCCGGATCAGCGGGGCCGTGCCCTGGGCCAGAATGCCGACGAAACTCCCGGAAGAAAAACCCCGTCCACGCACCAAACTGTTGATCAGCCGGTTATTCACCCCTTCCGGCAACAAGACAATCCCATTCCCGTCACTCCCGATCACCGAACTGTTCGCGATCTCATTCTCGCGTCCGCCCATGACAACGGCCGCGTGGACCACCGAGGCATTCGTCACCCCCTCCAGAATATTCGTGACGCAAACCTGTCCCCCGCCCCACCAGATATGCCCGTCATCCATGCGGCAGAAACGGGCACCCATGAGGTTGATCCCGCAGGCCGTCAGGTTGATCCCCTTCACTTCAATGTAGGCCAACTTATGAAAATCCATACCCCATTCACGGGTCTGCAGTTCAATATGATGGCCCTCCGGGGCATCATTATGGGGCAGCCGGATATAGACGACTTTCTTCAGGGAATCGTACCAGTAGGCGGCACGCACAGTGAGTTCGGGCGCCAAGTCATTGATATCGAGATTGTCATTAGCAAGCACCTCATCCACCATGACCTGGGCGACATTGGTGGCGGAGACGCGGAAAACAGCCCCGGTCACCTGTTGCCAGGCAAAATTATCATCCGCCCCCCCGATGGTCACGGTTTCGCCGGGAGCAGCCTGAAACCGGATCCACTTGTCAGGCTTGCCGGACACCGTCGGACGGACGGTTTCCCGGTACACCCCGCGACTGATCGTACAGATATCCCCGGGCAGCATGCGCTCGGCGGCCTTTTGGATGGTCCGGAAGGGTTGCATGCGACTTCCGGGATTGGCATCATTTCCGCCCTTCTCCACGAAATATTCCGTCGCAAAAGCCCGTGACGCCCCGCTGCCCACTAAAAGAAGAACTGTTAAAACGGTTAGCCGATAATGTTTCATAGCGAAAATCCCATGCGAATGAATTCCAGATAATAGCGCGTGCCACGTTTCACTCAAGCCAATACTGCCTTGTTATTCCCTCGAAGTTCTTATAGTCTCATCTCTCGCATCAGGGGGATCACATCCCTTTGACAGGCAGCGATACGGGGCCCCGCACATATACATGGATGGTCTATTCGTGTGTGCACGGAAAGGAAAATGACTATGGGTGGTTTCTTTGGCGTTGTTTCCAAGACTGATTGCGTCAGCGACCTGTTCTACGGAACAGACTATCACTCCCACCTCGGAACCCGACGCGGCGGAATGGCCTGCATGAATGATTCGGGTATCGTGCGATTCATCCACGACATCACCAACGCCCAGTTCCGCTCGAAGTTCGAACACGACATCGGGCGTATGGATGGCAACTCCGGGATCGGCGTGATCAGCGACAACGAAGACCAACCTCTCATCATCGGTTCCCACTTGGGCGATTACGCCATCGTTACGGTCGGCGTGATCAAGAACATGGAGAAACTGCGGAGTTGCGCCTATGCCAAACGGACAACCCATTTCTGCGAGATGAGCGGCAGCGGCATCAACGCCACCGAACTGGTCGCCACCCTGATCAACCAGGAGACCAGCTTGGAAGCCGGCATCCGCGTTGCCCAGGAGACCATCGAGGGCTCCTGTTCCATCCTCCTGCTCACACGCGATGGAATTTATGTTGCGCGCGACCGGTTTGGCCGAACCCCCGTCATTCTGGGCCGCAAAGACGGTGCCTGGGGGGTGACCATGGAAACCTGCGCCTTCCCGAACGTCGGCTTCGAGGTGGATCGCGACCTCGGCCCTGGCGAAATTGTCCGCATTACCGCCAATGGGGTGGAACAACTCGCCAAACCGCTCCCCCGGATGCGCATTTGCGCCTTCCTCTACGTGTATTTCGGCTTCCCGGCCTCCTGTTATGAAGGCATCAATGTCGAGGAAAGCCGCTACCGTTCCGGCATGGCTCTCGCCCGGCGGGACAACGTCAAGCCCGACCTGGTCGCCGGCATTCCTGATTCCGGCACCGGCCATGCGCTTGGCTATTCGCATGAGTCACGCATCCCCTACAAGCGCCCGTTCGCCAAGTACACACCCACCTGGCCACGCAGCTTCATGCCCACCGACCAGTCCCAGCGCGCATTGGTCGCCCGCATGAAACTCATTCCCATCGGTCCGCTCATCAAAAACAACAGCCTGCTCTTCTGCGACGACTCGATCGTTCGCGGCACCCAACTCAAGGACACGGTGCAACATCTGTTCGCAGCCGGCGCCCGTGAAGTCCATATGCGCCCGGCCTGTCCTCCCCTGCTCTTCCCGTGTAAATACCTGAATTTCTCCCGTTCACGAACCGAATTGGATCTGGCTGGACGCCGGGCCGTGCAACACCTTGAGGGTGACCACACCAAAAACCTCGACCTGTACAAGAATCCTGATACTCCGCAATATGAAGCCATGGTGGACGTCATCCGCAAGGAACTGAACCTGACAACACTAAGGTATCAACGCCTCGATGATCTTCTTGAGGCCATTGGTTTGCCACGCGACAAAATCTGCACCCATTGCTGGTCGGGGGAAGAATAAAGGAGTCGATTATGATTAAAAGTATGGCCCATGTATGTTTGTTGGCTGCCGATTTGGAAACGGCGGAACGGTTTTATTGCAGCGGACTTGGTTTGAAGAAAGTCTTTTCATTCCTTCGCAATGGTAAAATCGTCGGGTTCTATCTGGAACTATCGCAAGGGGGATACATTGAGATTTTTCAACAGAACGGGATTGCAACCAACGCGAATAACCCGATCCAGCATTTCTGCCTGGAAGTCGATGACATTGACCAGACGGGACTGCGCCTCACCCAAAACGGATTCGAAGTGACACAGAAAAAACTCGGGGCAGATCAAAGCTGGCAAATGTGGACTACGGATCCAAACGGGGTGAGGATTGAGTTTCACCAATACACCGAACGCAGTTCCCAGATCACTCACGAAAACTGCATTCTGACCTGAATCACCTCAACGGGTCGCCAGATCCGCAGACACGTCCAGTTGGTGTATGAAAGTGGAGCGGGAGATGGGGATCGAACCCACGACGTTCAGCTTGGGAAGCTGACATTCTACCACTGAATTACTCCCGCCACTCAGAAAAACTTTCGAAACTCTATTCGGCTGTGTCAGGTTTGTCCAGAATAGAATTTGCAATTTCACTCTTGCGGCGGGATTGGGAGGCTATCACTTATGCACAGTTTCCTACAGGTGTTGGCGACATGGCTGCCGTGCCAGAAGATCGTTCCGCAGTGGGGACATCGGAAGAAATGTTCCTGCCGTCGATACACGTTCGGGTGAACCAGCGCCTCAGCCACGCTTTTATCCGCCATTAAATCAAGGATAACGTTACACCTGATGCACCGGCTGAACAGATCGGTTTGTGTGTTCAGTCCAAGTTTTTCGACCAGGATTCTGAATTGCAGGGCCGGGTCGTTCTCGGACAGTATAATTCCGTAGCGGACCCGCGGATACTGCTCCGCCAGATGAGTATTACGGGTGACGAAAATCCGGCCCGTCTCATTGGCCCGCTGGATCAGATCATGTGTACGTACTCCCATGACCCACTCGGCATCATACCCGATTATGCGCAGGTATTTTCCCAGTCGAATGACCATGTGGTCCATCATGAAGCAAGGTTTGTTGATGGGCGGTTCCGGACTCATGCTCTCGTTTCCACTCCCCATTCCTGAATAATATCATGCGCCTGTTGAGATCGGATGCCAAGATCAACGTTTTGTCTTGTAGAAGCAATATCAGGTCTTTCCTGACACACAACTTTCTGCTCATTTCCGCTCATTTAAAAACATGAAAATATGA
>JBAXDB010000123.1:0-7027 GCA_037141135.1 bacterium
CAGAAAAGACTGCCCGTCAACGCCGCCAAACAGCAGAAAACCAAGCAGAAAACAGACCGCAGCCGACGCTGCAGCGAGTTCCAAAATGCGGCGGGGCGAAATGAACAGGAACATGTCCTCCATCTGGCGGGAGGCGTTCTCCGAATAGGCCGCCGCATATTCCGCCGCCGCCGAGTGGAATGAATCAAGGGTAAAGTAGGTGAGCCCGCCAAGGCAGACCAGATATAACCCCGGGACCAGCCACAAGATATAAATTGAATCCATGCACTACCCCTTCGAAACTACCCCTGTTGCCGATGCGGATCAAACATGGCGAGGTCCACCATCACCCCGCGCGCCTTGAGCTCATCCAAAAAAGTTGGAATGGCGCCCGTGGGAACTATCCGGCCAAGCACCTTTCCCTCAGCGCTAAGCCCTGTCTGTTGAAAAACAAAAATGTCCTGCATGGTGGTACGCTCCCCCTCACTGCCCACCACCTCCGTCACATTTACAACCTTGCGCGAGCCGTCACTCAGCCGCGACTCATGGACAATGAGATCCACCGCCGACGTAATCTGCTCACGGATCGCGCGAATGGGAAGATCCATGCCGGACATCAGTACCAGGGTTTCCATGCGTGAAATCACATCCCGGGGAGTATTGGCGTGAATCGTCGTCAACGACCCGTCATGGCCCGTATTCATCGCCTGCAACATATCCAGCGCTTCCCCGCCGCGGCACTCACCGACCACAATCCGGTCCGGACGCATTCGTAACGCATTCCTCACAAGATCGCGAATCGTTACGGCTCCTTTTCCCTCGATATTTTGCGGCCTCGATTCCAGCGACACAACATGTGTCTGCTTGAGCTGAAGCTCCGCGGCATCCTCAATCGTAAGAATCCTCTCATGGGCCGGCAGAAAACTACTCAAAACATTCAACAGGGTTGTCTTCCCGGATCCAGTCCCGCCGGACACAATGATGTTCTTGCGGGCCTCAATACAGGCCTTTAAAAAATCACGCACTTCCGGCGTCCAAGTCTCGTAGCGGATAAGATCATCGGAGGTCATGGGTATCTTGGAGAATTTCCGGATGGTCAGGCAGGGCCCGATCAACGAAAGCGGATGAATGATGGCATTCACACGGGAACCATCCCGCAGCCGGGCATCCACATACGGCTGGCTTTCATCAATCCGCCGCCCCAGTGGGGCCACAATCCGCTCGATCACCGCTAATACTGACTTTTCATCCAGAAACGTACGATCGGTAAGTTCAATCCGTCCGCGACGTTCCACATAGATATGGTGAGGCCCGTTGACCATGATTTCCGTAATACCGGGATCCGCCAGCAGATCTTCAATCGCCCCCAGACCAACGGCCTCATCGTAAATTTCCTTGATCAACGCCTGCGCGGAAATATCAGACGGCAATCGCAACTTCACATCCTTGACAATCCCTTCCACCGTCTCCAATACACGCCGATGGAGCTCACCCTCATCAATTTGGGTCGCCGTAAGCCGTTTAATATCCATCCGCTCCAGAAGTTCTTTATGAATTTGCTGCTTCACAGCCTGACGTCTGGCGATCAACCGTTCATCACGCTCCCCACCCAACACCACAGGGGGCGGATGAACAATCGATTCAGGCGCCGCCGGCACAGGACTCAAAGCAGATGCGGGGGCGGCGGGCGAAACCAATACGGCGGGGAGTTCCACCCTCACCGGCACCGGTCGCGTGGAAAAGAATTTCAATCCAAAGCCTCCCAGCTGCAAAACCTGTCCCTCAATAACCTCCGCACGTCCATGGACAATAACCCCATCAATCTGCGATTCACCGAAAGTTAGATCTTCAACCCAGCATGATCCATTACGGAGGCTCACGATCACATGCCGCCCGGAAACCCCGGCGCCCTGTAATACAATTTTGTTTTCCTCATCGGACCCAATTGAATAAAAGCCGGGCGGAAGCTCCATGAGCTTTTTTGTCCCATCAGGTTTTTGGATTTCAAGATACATTAGGAGGCTTCCCAGAGGAATTAAGGCCATTATTTACTGACCACTTTTGTGCCGGATAATTTGCTGGCGATAGTTATTTAAAGCAGGCATTTCCTCTTCGAGCATACTGAAGTTCACTTCAGGAAGATTCTTCTCATAGCTGACATCTTCAGGATTGCGAAGCGCCAACGTCAGATGCCCCCGCATATTTTCGGCAAAGACCAGCAACTCAGCCTCACGCGGGGTCACCTCCACCGTAACCGTGCTGTAGCCGGAAGCCGAACGGCTCCGGTCAATTGATTCCGACTTACCCAAGGTCTGCCCGGTCGCCAGAATAGAGACATCCTGTAAAATCGTCAGGGTAACTGATTCGGTCTTCTCGGGATCTTTACGGGACGGAAAGGAAAATGAGCCCATTACATCCACACGGTCATTGGGCTGAACCAGGCCACTCACTCCGGCCGCACCGCTGATCGAAATCGAGATGGCCCGCATCCCTTTGTTAATCACGGGCGCCAATCCTGACCCGGGCCGGAAGGGAACATCGACGTACGACCACATCATCGTTTCCTCAGCGTCCATACTGTATTTCAGCTTCTTCCCAAAAATTCGATCCTGATCCGACACCAGAATAGTGTTCTTTGTCACTTCACGCCCGGGAATGCTTTTGGCAAGTAAATCCTTCTTGACCAGGACAGTACCCGCCGGGAGCTCTCGGCCTGCGGCAATGACTTCCACCCGTTTTTCACTGGAAATCAAGAGGGCCCGTTCTTTCTCCAAGTCGGCCATCCGCTTACTGAAATAACTTTGCGTCATCCAGAACGCCAACAAGCCCACTACCACCGAAATAATCAACACCATGCGTTGCTTCATGCGTTTTCTCTCCTATCACTCAATTGACGGCACCCTGCTTATGTAACAGGGTTATGCCTGTTTCGCCATTGGATTCTTGAGTGGCCACCCTGACCACGCACACATCAACCCCTTTGACATAGACTAACAATCCGCCTCCTTCAACCGCTCCGACCAGCTTGGACCATCCTGACCGGTTCATACCCAGCTCGAAAAACCGCACCACCTCGGCTTCCCCCTGCCGGGACACAAGGCGTTCTAACGTGGTCCGGGTATCAGCACTTCTCATGGTCCCGAGCACGACCCCATCCGCCGGGACCGGCACATCCGCCAGACGATGCCTGGCCCGCTGCGCCTGCGATGCGGCTTTCTCCGAAGAGGACTGTACCACGGTCACCAGCAAGGCCGGCTTGTCCTCCCCGGGACTCAGCACCATTGCCCGAAGCGTGGAATCGCGGCGACCGTTCAATGCGGCCTGAACCTGGTTCAGGCCGGCATCACAGGCCACCACACAAACATCCGCCTTGCCATCATTGATTTCCATCATGGTCTGGTAAATAAGCCGGCCGAACGAGGCGGGATTCAACAGATCGATGTTCCGGGAGGAAAATACCCTGGCGTGCAGTAGGGAAGCGTATAGACATCCCACGGCCAGCACCATCACCCATAGATGTTTGCAGCGCATGCTCAATAGATTCCTTTTGTCCAGGTCATCCAGGCTTTTCCCTGCAGTTCCACCGAATCGCTTTGATAGAGTAACTGACGCACAACGGGAATGAGCGGAACAGAAGTCCTGGCTTCTCCATCAACCAACCCGAACATTTCTTGAGGAAAAGAACTATTGGCAAGGGAAGAGACCGGATTGTCCTCACGGCGCAAGTTAAGTTCATCGGGCTTGGCGTAACGGACGATACCACCTTGAAATATATTCACATCACCCGGCGTCGTATCATCGTCGCGGGAATATGCAATCCCATCATTCCCCGCGGTACATTCCGCAATATACTTTGGCGCGGCAAAGGAGGACGCATCCAGCATGGCCTTCTGTCCAGCCTCCCAACGCGCCGAAGTCATTAATTTCGAATGACTGACCCCCATGCTGCAAATCTGAATAATCCCGGCGACCAGTACCATGATAACCACCAGCGCTACCACCAGTTCCACTATGGCCTGTCCAGACCGCGTGTTCATCAATGCCCCCTCCGACTACCGCCGCCGGGCCCGCCGCCTGACCCGCCATGCGTATGACAGGAATCACTATTGTCTCTCAACCAGTCAATGCCCGTTTGCCGGAAAATGGGATTTTCCCACACCACCAACTGCAGGCAATACCAGCAACCGGGAACCGTTTCCCCCGCCGCCATATACCCCGGATGATGATTATTCTGATCGTCGTCATATCCAGGCAAATGCCGTTCAATATGATCACGCCAATCAAGATTGAAAGCACCGCCCGCAGGTGCCGAAGAGGCATCAACCGGTATCAATCTCACATCGCGAAAAGCAGGAAGCACCAGACCGTATGCATTGGGGCGAATAGCCTTCCCATCCGCCATCAAATAGCCAAAGGGCTTGGCGGCCGCAGTCCAGGTGATCTTATTGGCCCCTGCGCCGGGGGTCAACCGGGGCGACTCGGCAAGCACCCGTGTCGCGGCATCCGCACCCGCATAATCATACTGCGATTTCACAGGACCAGCTGCCGGAAATTGATTTTCTCCGCCGGGCGAAATGGCAGCCCATGTCCCCCACACACTCGAATCATAACAATACCACTGCGACACCAGCCTGGTAAGATTGGTGTCCACAAGCCCACCCGACAAGCCTCTTGCCGCGATAACCTGATTCACGGCATTTACCACACGGTCATCGCTAATGAGAGCCTGCAGCCTCAGACCAAGTCCGAAATATTCAGAATTAATCGGATTCGGGTTGCTGATGATGTCCGGCAATGGCGACCAGGAATGGAAACTCACATAGGTATACAACAGATTGCGGGCATTGTGATAAAACCAACACCAATCGGCCCCTGCCACGGCATCATAAAACTCGGGCATGAGCAGAAAATGGCCGCCGGAATAATCCGAATAGAGGCGGGCATTATCCGGCCCGACCGCCACACCCCCGTCCGCCACCGAATGAATCATCACTGAATATTCGATCCAGGCATTGGAATAAGGTTCGGTGAACATCATTTGGCCATCCCCACCCAAATCCCGGTAAGCGAGCACCTCATCTGCATGCTGGCGCAGACGATCCGTAAAGCGCTCATTGTTGAAGACCCCATTATTCTTTGCCGCCTGCTGGGAGGCCGCCAACCCGATCATGGGTCCCACAAAACACAGCCGGGCCTGCAGGTCATTGATCGCCGCCACCTCGTTGGTCTCACCCCGCGTCAGGGCCACCGCCTGCATGACATTTAGATCGCCGATCAAATTCAGGGTAATGGCCTGCCAGCGCGCCCCCGCCAAGGCCGATGAATCCCCGGCATTCTGGGTGACATTCTTGATAAAGATGACTTTGTGAAGATCGAAATTCCACAAGGCAAAGGAGGTCAGGATAATCACGATCATGACGATGAAAATCATCGCCTGCCCCGAACGTGAGTCGGGCGGTCTATGCCGTGAAATCACCATCCTGCATCATCCATATAGAGGGTATAATGCTCATCCAGGTAGTTTTCCCCCTCAAGATTGATGGAATCAGCCATGTAAAACGCCTTCACGAATGGATTATTGGTAAGCGGCATTTCCTGCGACACATTAAACCGGAACGTTCCATCATTCATGGACGCAGCCAGTCCCTGCCGGATCGTATCCCAATGATCATAATCAAGGATGGCTCCCAACTGACCCTGATTTTCCGCCCCGAGATAGAGCGGAATTCTGGCCGCCTCCAAGGCATGCTCTGCCGCCGGCCCGCCCTGATAGAGGGGATGGGTCATGCGTCCAGCGTTCGCGATGGCTCCCACCCGGACGGTCTTCTCCACCATGAAGCGGTTGAAGCCCACAGTAATGGCGCGCGCGCCCCGCCCGGCGGCATAATCCAACACCTCTTGCGCGGCAAACAATTGGGAAATCTGAAACACTCCAAAAAAGATCAGGCAAACCATGGCAATCACGAGACAGGACTCGATAAGAGCCTGTCCGCTCTTACGATAAAAGCCTACCCGCCTCCAATGGAGTGCGTTCACGTTAGACCTCCAACCTGGGAAAGGCCTATTTCAGAGCTTTGAGGTAATCCTGGGAAGTCGTAGTAGAATCGGTCTTATCGCCACCCAATTCCTTCACCGCACCACCTAATTTTTCACGGATGGTGTCTCCAAAAATACCAAAGATGGCCAGAGCTGCCAACGCGATCACCGCCACGATAATAATATACTCAACCATCCCCTGCCCACTTTTGCGTTTATTGTTCATATTACCTTTCTACGGATATTCAGATCCAATCAGATTCAACACCCTCGTCCCAAACTCCCTGAAGGTTCCCTGAAAAATATAGAAGATCAACAGGGCGGCCAACAACATTCCCGCAACCACAACATACTCAACCATCGCCTGCCCCGAACGGCCCCCGGTATCAGTTCGTACTCTCAGCGCCCTCATATAAGAACTCATTACCATACATAACGATAGTAGTATGCCATTTATTGTATGTAAACACACGATTTTTCAACATTCCAAGAGTTCTGTTAATATTTTCAAAGATTCCCTATCGCCAAATATATATTTTTGCTTATATATCCGGCCTAATAATTAAGGAAGAAAACCATGACGCAGGCAAAATCAGGTCAACAGGTTAAGGTTCATTACACCGGGAAACTGGATGACGGCACCATTTTCGACTCGTCCCTTAACGGGGACCCACTCACCTTTACGCTGGGAAGCGGCCACGTCATTGCCGGCTTCGACAAGGGGGTCACGGGAATGACTGTCAATGAAACCCGCACCATCAATATCCCTGCTGCCGAAGCTTATGGCCCTCAACAACCCGGCATGGTGGTCGAACTCCCTAAAACCGAAATTCCGTCCCATCTGGCCTTGAAACCCGGACACCGCGTCCAACTCAAGACCCCACAGGGGATGCTGACCGTCAATGTCGTGGCAGAATCAGAAACCACCATCACCCTCGATGGCAACCATCCACTGGCTGGCAAAGACCTGACCTTTGACCTGCAGTTGGTTGAGATTGGTTAGTTAAGCGCA
>JBAXDB010000124.1:0-6947 GCA_037141135.1 bacterium
ACGGGTGTCCGGATTGAATCAGAATGAGTGTCCGGATTGGACCAGAATACGCACCTTGGAGGGGTTTGGGGTGGGTTGTCCGGAAAATGACCTATAAGTAAGCGCCATTTCCCCTCTATGTCGTCATCCTGGATTCACTTGAAACTTTTTGCATTTGCTGATATGTCGAAATACTTTACGGAATCATGGCGCTTTGCTCGTTTATCCGTTATTTTTTTGATAAATGTAAGTTGTTCAATAACAGATTGTTGTGAAGTATATTGGTCTCGGAAACGTATTTTGGCATAACCTGTGCTAATGCATATTCCCGAGTAAGCGTATTTTAACAATCTGATAGAAAGGGAAAATGTTATGAAGTCGATGTTTGCTAACGTGCTGAAGATAACAACGGTATCGTCGCTGGTGCTCGGGGGTTGGTCACAGGTCTATGGTGTGCTGATTCAGGATGGTGGTTTTGATACCACCACCACTATTTCGACTGGTGTGCCAACGGCCCCAAGTCAGGAATGGTTCATCAAGGACGTGGGTGTGAATCAATATGCGACTTGGGCAATTGTTGATGGTTATGCCGTGGCGACTCCGGGACAGGTTAACTCGTGGGGGTCTGCTGACAATATTCAAGCCCTTCGGCAGTCCTATATCGATGTGAATCCTAACACTTGGTATACGCTCAGTTTTGACTATCAGACCATTGGCGCTGGTTTCTCGGGTGATAATGTTGGGGTAGGTACTACCGACCCTCTGCAGAGCGAATTGCAGTTGCAGGTTCACCAGGCTAACGCGGGAGGAACAGTTATTATCGTTGATACACTAGGAAACGCAAATATTGGTGCCGCGACAACAGGTTGGACTCACACCTCCTATTCTTTCCTGACGGGTGCTAACACCGAAAGTATCAACCTTAAGTTTGGTGCGCTCTTTGCTGCCAATTCACAGGGCAGGGACAGTATCCTCGTTGATAACGTGTCAGTTCCTGATGGTGGCATGACGATGACCTTGCTTGGGTTGGGTATGGCCGGATTGGGCCTGCTCCGTCGCAAGTTGAGCTGATTAGATCAAATCATATCGGGTTGTTAAAGCAGGCGGGCACAAAGGTGCCCGCCTTTTCTTTTCACTGATGACACAAGGCGGAAGCCTTCATGAATATTCGAAAATCTTTCCGCATAGGCGCGTGGGTGGCTCTCGGCATGGTGGCTGCGGCGATTGAAGTATCGGCTCTCCCTCCTTCATGTTTCTCCAACGTCCGGGATTATGGCTATATGTGGTGGCAGAACGGCCTGCTGGAACCCCTCTACCATATCAAGACCTCCCGCTACGCGATGTCATTCAACGTGTCGACTCTGGGCCCCGCGGCGCTATTTCCGCTCTTCTCGTCGCCCTTGGAATCCGACGCTTTGACCGAATCTAACATCGCCAGTTTCCCCGTGTCCCCCCCCGTCACCTTCTCCTGCCAA
Organism: bacterium; assembly: GCA_037141135.1. Taxonomy (GTDB): domain Bacteria; phylum Verrucomicrobiota; class Kiritimatiellia; order CAIKKV01; family CAITUY01; genus JAABPW01. Next base: position 1,455 of record JBAXDB010000124.1, read on the forward strand.
GTCACAGCTAATAGCCAAACCAACCTTGTTTTGGCTGCCAGCAGTGATAATCACGACGCTCAACTTGTGGAATGTGGCAAATTCTTTCAGAGGCGCTGGCACAAGGTGAGCCTCCCGGGTGAACCTGCTCTGGACGGACAGAAAAGCGGGCTCGAAGTGGCGGCCTGGCCGGATCGCATCTCCTTTGTCCTGCGACTGGTGCCGTCGAATGCAGTCGCCAATGGGCAGGCCGAGATGACTCTTGGGCTGACCAATATTTATTCAACCCTGCTGTCAAATGGCATGGGCCGGGCGATACTGGCGGCCGATGGTTCAGGCTTTGTCTTCCTCAAAAGCGCCGGGAGTGCTTCACTCACCGTGAATCCCTCCACGGGCCTGGTGACAGTTCGTACTGCGGTTAGTGATTGGATCTCCGGTCAGGAGTACTCCGTCGGGTTCATTATCTACCCTGCAGGCTCCAACGTGGCTGGTGTATTGGCCGATGCTGTGGCTGAGGAAGCCTCGCCATTGACCCTCGCCGCAACCGAGCTTGCCCCCACTGTGACCGGCCTGGCGACCTCCTATGACAGCGATCGCGGTTGGTATGATGTCTCCCTGCGTAATGATGTCGGCACAGGAGATGATGGGCTCGTGCGGACACGCCTTGCCGTAACCAATGTGACGTCCAGCCCCCGCGTCCTGCGGCTCAATTTTGACGGGATTCCCTTCTACATTCCCGGCCTCACCGCTCTGCTTCGCGATGAACGCCAGTACCCCACAGGAATACCGGTCCAACTCTCAAAGAATTGGCATACATCCCTCGCAGGTGAACGTTTTCAAGGTTGGTGGTTCCACGGACTCACGATGTTGACGGTTCCTGCAGGCTCCACCCTGAACTTTGAACTGGTTATGGTCGGACAGAACTGGGGTGGGCTCCCGGCGGCTACGCACTCACAATTATCAGTCATTGGGTATGGCGGAAACCAGCAGTGGGACGAGGCTGCCCTGGGCAACTACGGTGAGGCTCTGACCTACGATGCCGAGCACGTCCTGACTGACAATGATTGCGCCGATTCGCGGCCCATGCTCGTAACCGATGAAAACGGGAATCATGGGGCATGGGGTATCAACGTAGGCGGGGCCTCCTTTCTCCGATACTTCGATGCTGCAGGCCAGCCTCGTCGGCACAACCGCATGCGGACACGGTATGCGCGATACTGTCCAAACCTGACCGATGTCATTTATGCAGGGAAGACGGATGACGATGCCATGGAGTTCAGTTTCAGCGCCGGGCTCTTCCGTTCGGATGATTATACGCGCGGCTTGCACCGTCTCCGTATTGATGTGAAAGCGAACACCTCATACAGCCGTCTTGTTTTTTTTCAGGAAGCTGCTGACACGTATAACGGGAACAATGGCGCCACACATGCCTTCGGGTTAGCGACCAATCTGGATCCGCTTCGACTGTGGGCGGCCACTTTTGGCCAAAACCAGTACATCGGAACGCCCGTGGCGCTCACCGGTCCGATGTCCTGGGTGATGACCTTGGATTCGCCGCCGGAGGATGGACTCACGGCCGCCAATCGTGGTTTCATCATCCGTTCATGGAAGGCGCGCATCAATGGCACAAACGATATTCCTCCCTATCTTGCCGAGAGGAGCACCGCAGACGGCTCGATTCTTGACCTCGTGCCGCCACCCGGCGTTACAACATTGAAGGCGGGTGACTATGTGGAAGCTGAGATTGAACGTTTCTACATTCCCCGCTATCCCGCCGGCTATTATGGGCCAAATGCTCATTTCCGAGTCGCCCTGACAAACTACGAAAACAATTATCGCCTCGCCTTGCGTGAAGCCGCAGGTAATACCGTTCGTGTGTTTGCGCAAACCGGTACAGTGGAGCATCTCTATCCACTCCAGATCCGGGCCACCAACAACGAGGCGGCTTTTACCGTCACAGGTGGGTTGGGGTATGTTCCGTTCACGTTCACAGGGTTAAGTGATTACCGCGGCCCCATTCTGGAGAAATACCTTGATGGTGTTTGGACAACAGTGAAGCAGGCGGTTAATGGCAATGATTTCTGGCAATGCGATTTCAACGCAGAGTCGGGAACGTGGGAGACCACGTTTTCAGTGAAACTTGATGGGCCAGACTATCAGAGCGTTGAGTTGCTCATGAGTTCTCCCCGGACGCACACCTTCCGCTTCCGTCTCGACCCTGCCGCCATGGAGCCGCAAATACCTTTGCCCGATTTTGAAGGTGCTGTCATCGGGACCGGCAACCCGGGATATCCCAATCAGACCTGGTGGACCAATGGCACCAATAGCAATCAATACGCCCAATGGTCTATCAGTATGCATGCCGGTGTAGGCGGATCTGCCGCCGCCATGGCAACTCCTGGACCCAATGCGAAGGGCGGGAGTGACAAGTATATTCAGCCTTTGCGGATGTACTACTTCTCTGTCTTGCCGGGGACGCAGTACACGGTTGGATTCTGGTATAAGGCCATCGGGCCCGGTTTTACAGGCCATACTGGACGCCTGGAAGGGGATGGGTTTACGGGTGATAGCGAGATGCAGCTCCAGATACTTGAAGCCCCCAATGCCGACTGTACCGGGGGCTGGCAATGGCCTAATGGCCTGAGCATTGGGACGGCTGCTGCTGATTGGACGTATGCCTCCCGAACGTTTACCACGCTACCCACCACCCATGGCATTGGTCTCAAGTTTGGCATGCTTTTCGGCGATGGAAACCGCACCAATGTAACAGATCGTTTCTATCTGGATAATGTGACAAATTTCGTGGCGGCCTTGGCTCCTTTGGGCACGCCGGAATGGTGGCTGTTGTCGCATGGCTTGACCAACGGCGGCTTTGCCGCTGCGGAACTGGACGACATGGATAAAGATGGCCTACCCAACTGGCAGGAATACCTGGCCGATACTAACCCCACCAATGCAAGTTCCGTCCTCAAAATCCTGAACCTGCAAAAAGAGGCGAGTGGCTTCAAAGTGAAATGGCAGGGTGGTGCTGAGGCCCTTCAGGTTCTCGAGCGTGCAGATCACTTGGTGCAGCTAGGTTCCCCATGGCAACCCCTCTTCACTAACAACCCGCCTACTGGTGTCTCGAACGATTTTCTCGATGTCTCCGAAACGGCTGGCGCCCGATTCTACAGGATTAGGGGAAATCTCCCCTGAAACGTCGGTAATCATTACAATATATCTGATCCAGTTCTTGTCTGCAGACGTATTGTTGCCGATTTTGAATATTTATAAATGACTTATAATTAACGCTTTATAAAATGTTTCATCTATAATTAATCCGGATAACTATCCGGTGGCACGAATTTTGCGATGAAGATTTGACGACTTGAAGATTTAGATCAAGTAGATAGACGAAAAATCACTGCAATGCTGCGAATAAAGAGATGAAAAACGATACTGATCAACTGATGGATGGTTTAAGCATAGTTGTCGCCGCCTCCCGCTGCGACTTCCGTCAGTGCCGGAGGTAAATGCTCATGAATAAACAAACGCTCATACTCCTATTCACGTTTATTGTTGGAGTGCTGGCTAGTGGCGCTAGAGCAGCAAATTATATCTGGGACGGCGGCTACACCTCGGGCAATAACTGGAACTCAGCCAACAACTGGAATCCGGACAGTGCACCCACTGCGCCTGGCACCGGAACTCATACTATTCAGTTCGCCGGTAGCACCCGGACCTCGCCAAATGTGTCGGTGAGTTACAACATTTATTCGATTACCTTTAATTCTGGTGCAGCCGCATTCAACGTAACTTGGTCGGGAGGCACTCTGACCATCCAGGGCGGGGGAGTGGTCAATAATGATGATACCCTCCAAACAATTACCGCTCCCATTACGATGGGAGCGGCTCAGACGTGGAACGCAGCAAGTGGAGGTCTGACGTTTGGTGGTGCCATCACGAAGGCGAGTAAATTGCTAACGATCACCGGGGGAAATAGCACCACGATTAACGGCATTCTTACCGGGTCAGGGGGGCTGACCAAGGAAGGTGGCGGCGATCTGATTCTCAACCCGTCAGCAAGTGCCTGTGCGATAGGGACCATAACCGTAAATAGCGGACGGCTTTTTATTTTTAACGCAAATGCCATTGCGAACTCCGCCATCCTTGATGTCAGCAGTGGGGCCACCCTTGATTTCGGTATCACTGGGGGAGCCACGTCTGCCAATACCATGACCTTCGACTCGGGTTCCTGCCTTGCCAATCGCGTTGGGACTTTGACGTTGACCGGCACAACAACATTCCCTTCCGTGGGAACCATGATCTTTAATCAGGACGACGCGGCGACAACCGCCATTACCATAAATAGGGCGCCCTTTGTGGCTCTCACGGGTGATCTGACCATCCAGGTTGGAAGCAATAATGTCACGGTGGGTAGCGTGACGTTGGCGGGCGCAATTAATGGCGCCGGTGGTCTGAGCAAGACTTCCTGCGGAACCCTCATCCTCGGCGGCGCCAACAGTTACAGTGGCGATACGACGATCAGTGGCGGCACACTGGCACTGGCGAGTGGCGGATCGCTCAATGTTGCTTCCAGCGTGAACATCGCGGCGGGGACTACCTTTGATGTGTCGGCCAAGGCCACACCCTACACATGGGGGGCAAGCGCCTCGCTGGTAGCCAGTGGAAATGGCGCCACTGTAGGGACGACAGCCGCCACTATTAAAGGACCTTCTTCCGGCACCGTCAGCATGGGCTCGAGGCCTATCGTGCTGACGTTCACGCCGGCAGCGTTTACCGGCGACACCACACATCCTTCCTTGTACATTTCACAGGGAACATTGTCGCTCAATGGTAATGCTTTTACCGTCAATAATGCCGCTGCAACCCCGTTGGGAATTGGTACATACAGGCTTATCCAGCAAGCGAGTGGAAACATCACCTCCGCCGGAAGCTATTCCGTTGCTGTAACGGGAACTGGCCTTGCGGCGGGAACGACGGCTTCCATCCAAGTTTCCCTCGGGAACGTGAATCTGGTTGTCACCAAGCCGACTCCTGCTTTCTTCAATCTAACCGCCAGTCAGGCCATCACCTATGGCACAACCAGCGTGACGCTGGGAGGCACGCTGTCCGCCGGTGCGGTCTATCCGGCTGCTGGGGAAACGGTCAGCATCACAATCAACGGGTCATCCCAAAACGCCACAATCGCCGGTGGGGCGGGGGGATTCTCAGTCAGTTTTCCAGCGGAATCCATACCCTACTCTGCCAGCGCCTATACCATCACCTATGCTTACGCCGGAAGTGTCAATCTTAACCCCGCTCCGAACGACACCAGCACAGCTCTGACGGTGAACAAACGTTCATTGACCGTGACAGCGACAGGAGTAAACAAGGGCTATGACGGCAATGTGACAGCCACGGTAACGCTGGCCGATAATCGTGTTTCCGGCGATGTTCTGACCCTGAGCAATACGTCGGCCACCTTCAACAACAAGAACGTTGGCACGACTAAAACGGTCAGCGTCAGCGGCA
>JBAXDB010000125.1:0-6944 GCA_037141135.1 bacterium
TCCTCCTGCAACGCCAACCCGAACCGCAACCCCCACATGAGTCGAAAGGATATCGAGCACGCCTTCGCACAGTTTCTCGGAATCACTCGCGTCTTATGGCTGGAGCACGGGTATCTCGCCGGGGATGACACCGATGGCCATATTGATATGCTGGCCCGTTTTGCCCCCCATGACACCCTTGTTTATCAAGCTTGCGACAATCCCGCCGACGAGCACTTTACGGAGCTTTCGGCAATGGCGGATGAATTGAAACTAATGCGAAATCCGGCAGGCGCCCCCTACCGCCTCATTCCGCTGCCCTGGCCAGCTGCCCGATACGACGAGGTGCAACATCGTCTCCCCGTCTCCTATGCAAATTATCTCATCCTGAATGGAGCCGTGCTGGTGCCCATTTATAACGATCCCTGTGACGCCCTCGCACTCTCCCGTATCGGGAAAGCCTACCCCGGCCGGAAGATCATCGGTATTGACTGTTCCGCACTCATTCTTCAGCATGGATCCCTGCATTGCGTCACCATGCAGCTACCTAAAGGAGTTCTGGGATGAAAATCATCAAAACAGCGTTGATCCAACATTCCTTCGGGCCTGATCGCGCCGCGAATGTGGCCAAAAGTGTGGCAGCCATCCAGCAGGCTGCCAAATCCGGCGCCAAACTGGTGGTTCTCTCCGAACTCCACACCTCCCTCTACTTCTGTCAGGTCGAAGATCCCGGACTCTGCTCCCTTGCTGAACCCATTCCCGGCCCTCTCACGGACACCTTTTCCAAGGCGGCACGCGATAATGGGATTGTGCTTGTAGGCTCTTTTTTTGAACGCCGGGCGGCCGGGCTCTATCATAATACCGCCGTGGTATTTGAGTCCGATGGCTCCATTGCCGGGCTGTATCGCAAGATGCACATTCCGGATGATCCCGCCTATTACGAGAAGTTCTACTTTACCCCCGGTGATCTCGGGTTTCGCGCCATTCAAACCTCCATCGGCAAACTGGGCGTGCTGGTCTGCTGGGATCAATGGTACCCGGAAGCCGCAAGATTGATGGCACTGGATGGCGCTCACCTTCTGATTTACCCCACGGCCATTGGCTGGGAGCCCAGCGACACCCCGGATGAGAAGCAACGCCAGCTTGATGCCTGGGTCACCAGCCAGCGGGCTCACGCCATCGCCAATAGCCTCCCCGTGCTTAGCGTCAACCGGATCGGTTTTGAGGCATCTCCCTCCGGGCGGGGCGGCATTCAGTTCTGGGGCCACACATTTGCGGCCGGTTGCCAGGGGGAATTTATCGCCAAAGCCAATACTGAAAACGAAGCCCTGCTCATGGTGGACGTGAATCTTGACCAGAGCGAGGAAGTTCGCCGGATCTGGCCTTTCCTGCGGGATCGCCGTATCGACGCCTATGGCGATCTTACCCGGCGCTTCAGGAACTCCTGATCAAAATTAAGCGCTACTGCGAAAACATTGTCCGCCGACCTTTACCGGGGAGACAATAAATAAGCTGGTGTTTCAAGCGCATCAAGCGGTAGGGCGGATCGCCGGCCCGGACCGCACGCCGCCCAAACAGCCGATCACCAAAGGCGGTCTCATATCCAGCCTTGGCCGCCGCCATCTCCCCGGGCTTACTCGCAATGGCCCAGGGGAAACACATATGGCGAACCGTATCCGTATTTAGCCGGACATTCAATTGTTGGCGGGCTTCCGACAGATCAGCGAAAATGGCCGCATCCCGTTCATCCGGGGTTTCCTGTCGCCCCGCAAAGGATTCCGCCCTTTTGCGCAAATCAGCCTCCCAGTCAGGCCGGGCAAAAAAGTCGACCCCGCCCTTCTCACGCACCAGTTGGACACAAGCCGCGAAAGCCGCCGGGTTGTCGTAGCGAAGCGCATCTGAATAGCGGGACCGCTGGGTGTAGAGCGGCGCTCCCAAATCGGCAGGTGTCAGGTAACGCTCGCCAACCCCCGTATCGACCAGCGGATAAAGGTGGGGATGCCGCAGGAAACCAGGGGTCACAAACCCGACAAGGGTTGCGTCAGAGAAGATCATGGTATGCCCCAAGGTATGAGCCTGAATATCCACTATCCCCCCCCCATGCAGGGCTCGAAGTTCACTCCAGGAAGTGAAGGGTACCTCAGAGGAATCAATATCTGCGGCCGCGCCGGCAGGACTTTCAAAAGTCGGACGCAAGCCGCCCAAATCCGGAATACGGGCGGGGCTGACATACGTAATGGCCTGCAGTCCATGTTTTCGTAACAACGGTGCCGCGACCGTCCACAAACTTGCCCAGGCATCGTCAAAGCAAAGGGCCACGGATTTCGGTCCGGGATGAATTCCTTGCCGGACATACGCGGCAATCGCCTCCGAGGTCACGGTGCGATAACCATTTTCAACCAGATATAAAAGGTAGGGTTCCAGCCCGGCAACCGTCGCTTCATGAAAATGAAAAACCGGCAGCCAACGGCCCAACGCGCCGCCAAACAGGAATGCAGGGTAACACCCCGTTACAAAATCCAACCCCCCGCGCCACGGTGTGTTACGTTCAGAAAATGGAATAGCTCCGCTCATAACCTCAATGTTTCAAACTTTTTGACACTTTCTCATTTTAGAGCATTTCCAGCAACGGTCTTTTAACCCAAGTCAGATGCATTAATTTTTGGGCCATTTCCCGCCTTGCCTTCCTTTTCAGGACGCTTATAATCACCGGGTTGTCGCAAGAGCATTATCCGGCCAATCCCGGAGAAGGAGCACTGCCATGAAATATGACCTGTCCCGGAACGTCTTCACCCTTGCCCGCGTGAGTGCACTTTCAGTCATGGCCACCGGCACATCCACCGACACGGGTTACGGTGGTAAGCTCAAAGGATACAATGCCGAGATCGATGAGAATTTCGCCCTGACATCACTCACGGGCGGCCTCGCCGTCGGGTATAATTTCTAGTCCATTCCACCCGCCCTCGACGCCCAACTCTCCACCCTCAACTCCCCCTCCATCCTCCCTCGGGACATCTAACTCGGACATTGGTCCCTATTTAGATCATAAAATAACTGATTGATTCATCATCAACCATGTGCATAATATGCACCATAACAACGAGAAGGAGTACACCGTGATTAATCTAAATGAGTTATGTTCTGACGATCTCAAGAAGATCATGATCCTCCGGCAAAAGATTGAAGTGCTGGAAACTGAAATGGCCGCCATTCTCAAGAAGGCTGAGAAACGTCCCACTCCCTTGAGTGTGACCGTCCGGAATATGCGGCTCCCCCGCAAGGCCCAGCCGAGTCTGCGCGATATGATCAGCACCATTCTGATTGAAGCCGGGAAACCCCTGTCGGTGCATGAGATTTACGATGCCAGCCTGGCTGGTGGCTATCAGTGGCGTTCTCAGGATCCCATCAATGCCCTGAACGTGAAAATGTATACCGACCGCTCATTCAAAAAGGATTCACCGGGCTTGTTTGTGCTCCGTAATCCTGAAAAGGCCAAGGCCTGATTAAGGGTGGGATTTATGCCAACCAATACGCCTGATATCCATAAAGCCATGTTCATGGAACTGATCATGATGCTGTCATCATCGGCCATGCAACAACTCGGCAAGATTATCAATCCAATGACGGGGAAGACCGAGCTCCATCTTGAGGCCGCTCAAGCCACCATTGATATGGTCGAAATGCTTGAGGTCAAGACCAAAGGCAATCTCGACCGGGATGAAGATCGCCTGATCAAGACCACCCTCACCGCCCTGCGCATGAACTACGTCGAGACCGCCGCCAAACCACCTGAGCCAGCGCCGGCGCCTCCTGGCAGTTGATAAGTTGTTGGGTTGCTTGGTTGTTAAGGGGAGCGAAGCACCTGTTATTCTATTTCACCCAACAACTCACGCTGAACGCCCGCCAAAGCGATTGCTTATCGCTTTGGCGGGCGTTCAGGGTACATGGTCCAGTAATTGATGCGCCCCCCCTGGTACTCGTATAACCGGAACGAGGGTTGTCGATCCCAGAACCGGGCCAGCGCGGGAGCCACAAAGACAGGCACTTCCCCGATCCAAATCGTTTCGTCCCGGTGAAAATGCCCGGCAAAAACCCCTTTGACCGCCGAGAATTTCTCAAACAGACGCGCCCAACTGGGATCCGTCACCTCGCCCCAGGACTCCGCCTCCTTGCCCTCATTCCCCAGCAGATCACGCAACGGGGGGCGATGCATGAAAATCAGGATCGGATCTGCCGTCCCCCCCATCATTTTCTCCATGGCCGCCCTCTCAAGCTGCCACGCACTGCGCGTCTCTCCGCTGCGTATCTCCGTACAAAGGAACAGACAAGCCACCCCTTTGATCATCACTTTCTGTTCTATGGGGCCAAAGTTTTTTTCAAAGAGTGACTGGGTCCGGCTGAAATCTTCCTGACTGAGGTCATGATTCCCCGGAACACAATACACCGGAACCTTCAGCCCCTTGAGCGCCGCCACGCCATCACGGACCACCTGTTCGTTCCGGATTGAGTCGGAAAACATGTCGCCTGTAACCGCCACAAACTCAATGCTGACGGGAAGACGGTTAATCATGTCAACCGCGCTACGGGTCATGGCAAGGCCATCCTTGGCGCCCCAATGGGTATCGGTCATCTGGATAAAATAAAAGTGGGCGCCACCAGAAACTGCCGCTTTCCCACTCTCCCGCGCCGGGGCACACCCCCCTGACAGAATCAGGATCAGAACAAGCCATGATTTAAACCGGATATTCATATTTAATTAAATTATCGTACGCTAAGGCGCAAAGCCACAAAAATACAAACGGCCAGCGAGGCCGCTGACCCTCCAAAATACAAAGGAAACGCTGTTTTAATACTGGATGGCCGCCAGCCTGCCCTGAGCACCGTCGCAGGGCCTCGGCGGCCACAGGCGTTAATCCGTCCGCTGGGGCGCCCGTGAAATCAGCTCGATCAGCCGGGCTTTCAAGACATCGATCCCCTGCCGGTTCAAAGCGGAAACGGCCATGGAGCCCGGATACATTTTGAGCAATTCCGCAATCCGTTCACTGGCGGCGGGCGTATCACATTTATTGAACACCAGAATGGCCGGCACTTTGTCCGCACCAATTCCCGCCAGATTTTCGAACACCACCTCACAATGCTCACTCACATACGGATGCCCGGCATCCGCCACATGAAGCAGCACATCGGCCTCGGCAACCTCTTCCAGCGTCGAACGGAATGACGCGATCAAGCCATGCGGCAGATGCCGGATGAACCCCACCGTGTCCGTCAACAAAGCCTCCACCTTGTCGGCAAGATGCACCAACCGGCTCTTGGTATCGAGTGTGGCAAACAGCCGGTCATCCACATAGGCATCAGTTCCAGACAGGGTGTTCAACAGGGTGGATTTTCCGGCATTGGTATAGCCCACCAGGCTGACGGCCGCCCATGGCCGCCGCGCGCGGGTGCGTTCACGCCGCTGCTGGATCGTTTCCAGTTTGTCCTTCAGGTCCTTGATACGCCGGCGCATCGGCTCATTGCGCAACCGTAGCGGACTTTCGCCCGGCCCCTTCATCCCGATCCCGCCGCTGAAACGCGCCTGTTTTTCCGAGACGGGCAACCGCCCGACCAGATATTGCAGCTGCGCCAATTCCACCTGAATCTGGGCTTCAGCCGACCGCGCGCGCCGGGCGAAGATTTGCAGGATCACCTCGGTGCGGTCAATCACTTTGACGCCAATCGCCTGATCCAGGTTATTCACCTGAACCGGGGAGAGGTCATTGTCGAAGATCACCAGATTGGCATTGACCTTTTGGCAGGCCAGCTTGATCTCCTCAATTTTACCTTCCCCGATGAAATATTTCGGGGTCGGGGCCGGCCGATATTGCGAGATGGTCCCGAGCACCACCGCCCCGGCCGTATCCGCCAGGCGCTCCAGTTCCTCCAGTGAATCCCTGGCCACAATCCGACCCGCCCGCCCGATGACCCCCTGCACCAGCAAGGCCCGTTCACTGGCAATCTGGCTTAATTGACCTTTTGTATTCATCTCATCCCTTCACGCAAATCATGGGTTCCAGCCGCGCCACCAGCCTGGCGAGACCGGCACCGGCGGTTACCCGCACCACTTCGCTGACATCCTTATACGCCGCCGGGGCTTCTTCAGCAACGCCGCGAAAGGACCGGGACTTAATGGTGATATGCCGGCGCCTCAACTTCTCCACCACATCCTCGCCCCGATATTGCTTCAACGCCTGACTCCGGCTCTGACTGCGCCCCGCCCCGTGGCAGGCTGAACTGAACGCCAACTGTCCCCCTGCCGCCGTTCCGGCAAGAATATACGAGGCGGTCCCCATCGTCCCTCCCACCAGAACCGGCTGCCCGGTTTCGCTATAGCACCACGGCAGATCCGGATGGCCTGGCCCTAAGGCGCGGGTGGCCCCTTTGCGGTGAACAAATAAACGCTTCTTTTTTCCGTCCACCTCATGCTCTTCATGTGAACACAGATTGTGCGACACATCATATAAAAGCTCCAGCGGGGCTTCCCCCAGGACCGCATGAAAGACTTCCCTGACAAAATGAGAAAGAATCTGGCGATTCGCCAGCGCACAGTTTGCGGCCGCCCGCATGGCGCCATAATAGCTCTTGCCCGGCGGCGAATAGGCCGGCACCGCAGCCAATTCGCGATCGCGGACGTGGATGCCATATTCGGCCGCCTCCAGCACCATGCGTCGCGAAAATTCTGTGGCCACCTGATGACCCAAGCCCCGCGAGCCACAATGAATACTGACCACCACGCCCTCGGGCACCAGGCCAAACACTTTGGCCGCGGCCTCATCAAATATCTCCCGCACAACCTGGACTTCGAGATAATGGTTGCCAGCCCCCAACGTGCCCATTTCTTCAACCTGTCGACGGCGCGCCTCTTTTGATATTTCCGCCGGATCGGCATCCGCACACCGCCCATGACTCTCGATGCGGGCCGCATC
>JBAXDB010000126.1:0-6690 GCA_037141135.1 bacterium
GCCCGCTCTCTACCCTCTTCTTCTCCATCCCCGCCGCCAAAATGCGAATTGCTGACCATACTTCACCTTGAAAACGCACCACTTATTATTTTTTTGGAGGCGCCCCGCCAGTTGCAGGACCCAACTAAAATTGCAAATTATTCGATCCGAATTCTATAGAAAATAGAGCCGGGGACAGACCGAATCGGATCAAAATACCTGTTTTCATGCGGAGTTGCCCGGATGCCGTTGGTCAGAGGCTCAAAGCCCTGCAGCAGGTTTGTCGAACGCTCAAGCGTATAAAAACGATTACTTTCCGACAACCATCGCACGTCGAAGCCGTTCCCGGCAACCTGATGGATCAAGTCGAAGGCGGAAGGCGGAGTGTGGCATTGAGAACTGGAACATCGGCCACCTCTGATTCTAGCATCTGAAGCGCTTCAGATCGCTAATTCACCACTGTCCGCCCCGTTGTTAATCCAATCGGGAAGATAAAGCCGCTGCACGCCCTCATAATCATCACCCACCTCACGGTCAAGTGTCAGTAATAATTTTGGATAGTTGTCCTTAATCGCCAAAAGGGGTGCAGTTTCCCGTTGAATGGTCGCCTTGGAGGGAAGCAGGTAGGCAACCTGGATATAAATTCTTTTACCCTCACGCTCAGCCACGAAATCGATCTCGAGCGTGCCGAGTCGGCCGACGGACACACGGTACCCTCTGCGTAGAAGTTCAATACAAACCACATTTTCCAGCATTCCGCCGATATCATCTGCACGATAACTAAGCAAGGCGGTACGGAACCCGAGATCGCTGACGTAGTGTTTCTCATTCACTTCAAGATGGCGGCGCCCCTTGATGTCGTAAAGCAGCACCCGGTGAGTGAGATGTGCATCCGCAAACCACTTCATATAGTTCAAAATGGTGTCCACTCCAACAGAGAGTTTTTGACTTTTCAGAAATGCATTGATGCGGCTGGCGTTCGTGAGATTCCCAATATTATCAAAAACATACCGGCTGACCTGTTCGAGCAAGGCGTAATTCCGCACCTGATGACGCCGCACAATGTCCTTCAACATGATCGTATTGTAGACGCCTGAGACAAAGGGCTGGAATGTCGACTCAGCCAAAGAACCGAACTCATGCAGTCCGGGCAGTCCGCCGAAGCGCAGGAATTGCCTGAAGGATTCCCCCGTGTCGGCACCCTGCAACCCGTTGAAGGTCCGGAATTCCGGAAAGGAGAGCGGGAAAATTTGAACTTCAACATACCGTCCCGCCAAAAGCGTGGCGAGCTCCCCTGATAAAAGATGGGCGTTGGATCCGGTGATCACCACATCCATGTCACGTCTCCCGGACCAGTCCGCGACGATCCGCTCCCACTCCTCGATTTCCTGAATTTCATCGATAAAGATGTGGCAGATACCCTTGCCTTTGGGTCGAACGGCCTTGATGTGGGCGGCGAGGTCATGGTACGTGCGAATCGCATCGAACTCATACGATTCTTTATCGACATAGATGATCTGTTCGCGCCTGATGCCGTCGGCGACCAGTTTATCGATCAACATCCGAACCAGACAACTTTTGCCGGCCCGGCGCATTCCCGTGATAACCTTCACCACAGGCTTACCCAGGAACGGCTCAATTTTCTTCAAGTATTGATTTCGACTATACAAGACACAACCTCATTTAAGTCAATAGTTTTTGATATAGACGAAATATGTCACTTCGTCGCAAGAGGTGCAAGGAAAGAAAAAAGAGTTAACATATGCGCCAGGGTGCACATCGATATTTGAATCGCTTACCCTTAGGAGACTTGTCAGCACCTACTCGATCTGCCGGCGGTCGCACGAGACCGCAGGCAGCCACATCGCGGCGTCGGACTCCGGTCTTTGTTCGTTTATTTGGCATCTGAAGCGCTTCAGATCGCGAATCAGGAGATTCAGTTGTTTAGTTGTCGGGTTGTTGATTGTTGATTGTTAAGGGCAAACGTAACGATGGGTTCTGCGATCGGATTAACCGGTTCAGGCTCACGGCTCGTCCCGCCAATGTGCATGCGCGTCAACCTAAGAGCAGCGTCTCTAAATAACCACGCAAATGAAGATTCACCACCCGCCTGGAGTACCAGGCTTGAGGCGCAGAGGCATCCGCCTCCGCAAAGCCTACGGCGGGACAAGCAGAGAATACCCAACATCCACGAGAAATGTTGCGGGAATTCCGCTTCCCGGAGTACCGGTAAGCATAATTCCCGCAACCCCTCTGGGAGTCATTCAAAGAGCCCTTCGACAGAGCTCAGGGCAGGCAAGAGGAGGCGTGACATCGCGGGCGGACTGCTCCCCCCGACCTCGCGCTCTTCCCCCTCAACGTATTCCTTCAAGAAACCGTGGCGTTTATTTTGGTCACGTGTACCCGCGTGGACGAAATAAACGCCACATTCTCTTTGATTTCTCGGTGTCTCCGTGTCTCAAGCCGTACTCGGCGGGTGGTGAATCTGAATTCCCCAATTCACCACCACAACTGGCTTCACCGACACCGGCAAGAAGTCCGCAACTGAATTGAAATTTTCAACGATAATTCAACGGCGTAAAAGGGCTTTGACTCTCACCATCTCTGAATGCTCGAATGCAGGCGCAAATTCCTCGACTTCAGCCGCAGTTAGTCCCACTGCGGCGCTCATCGCTAAAGAGCGCCACTGGGTAACGACACCATAGACCTCTCCCAAGACAGCGAGGGCCTCTGGCTCCGCCAGGTGGAAGTAGCTGGCCTTTTCAAATAGGGTCGCGATGGTCGTGATGGGGCCGGTATCTTCGCTGAGCCAGGTTTTTGACTCACGATCCTTGTCTGGAAACGGGTTAAGGTCGAAGGCGGGAGCCAACCGCCACAGCCCGTTGCCCACGTAAAGAAAGCCTAAGTTCTGCAGATGATCGTCGACGTTGGTGATGAGGTGGTTGAACACCAGTCGTCGCCACAGTTGCTGGGCGTCCGCTTTCGCCTCGACACAGACCGTTTTCATGGCGTCGACCACCTCGGTGTAAGCGTGCTCTTCATTGCGGCCTACCTGCAAGAGGGAGGCCGCAGACAGATAAGCAATCCGGCCATGCTCAGGGGTTCGGTCGAACCGACTGATCACCGCTATCGGGGTATCTTTAACTATCACGATACGCGCGCTCGAGGTCTCGATACCCGCCAGGCGGGCAAGGCGTAGCGCGAGCACTTCTCCACGGGTAATGCTACGTTCGTCTTTTACGCTTGGAAACTTACCCAAGGCGAGCGTTCCGTCATCATCCAGAACCGTGCACTTGGGGCGCATCCCGCCCAGCGAGGTACCCTTTCCGAGAAGGTAGCGCAGGTCCTGCGCTGATTCCTCACTGCGCTCCACGGCACGGCTGGCCTCGTAAATGTGATCAAGTTCCAACAAGGGCGCTGTAGCACGCATGCCCTGCTCCACCGTGCGCAAAAAATCGCCCTTATCATTGCGCAAGCGCAGGGCGCCGATGCGGCTAAAATCATCCACGGCACACAAGTAGTCCAACTCTGTCAACGCCTTAAGTGAAGGGTCATTTTTGCGCTCTTTTGCGTGTGCCCGGGCAATGACCCGCCGCCCCCAGGCATCAGGCTCAGTGTCGGCAAGCGCCAGAAAGAATCGCGTGTCATCCTTGGTTGGCGGCTTACGCACCTGGTGCCCCGGCACGAGAGCCAGGTCAGGCGAGACGGCGAAATGGGCCGGATGACGCAGCCAGTCCTGGCTGTAGGCAAATACCGAGTACTCGCGGGCCCCGTCTTTAACATAAGCGAGCTCTCCTACCGGCAACCCTTCCTTACCGATGCAAACATCGAGCTGAGTCTTCTGTGTTTTCCCTTTGTTTTTGATGGCGACCATCACAAAGCCCCTTTACCCTGCTTGGGTTTGCGAATCCGCAGCGGAACCTGCTCATTCATCAGGATGAGCCCCACGGCGTCTTGCGCAGAGTCCAACAAGTTGTTGAGTTTATCCAGTTCCCCGAACACTTGCAGGGCGCGTGCCAGGTACTGCAGGGCGGTACCGGGATGCCCCGCCTCCATCCGGCGTACCGTCATGACAGACGTGCCAAGTCGTTCAGCCAGCATGGCCTGCGACAGGTTGCGACGCCTTCGCGCCAATGACAAATCCAACCCAAGTTTCTTGAGCGCTCTGTCAACGGGTATCGGCAAGGGAATATTCATATAAAGCACACAATATAATGTCTAAAAGCCATTGATTGTTCTTATTAGTGCTTTTATAAAAAAAGACCCCCATGAGTCAACTGATTTTTTGAAAACTTACGAAAAGATGCCTCACCGTGCCCAGCTCTACATTCACTTAACGTCATCTGAAGCGCTTCAGATCGGGAATCAGGCGATTCAGTTGTTGAGTTGTCGGGTTGTTGATTGTTAGGGGCAAACGTAACGATGGGTTCTGCGGTCTCATAACCGGTTCAGGCTCACGGCTCGTCCCGCCAATGCGGGACTGGCCCTTCAAAGAGACTTCTGCTGGAGGGCGAAGCTCGCCTGAGCCGCCAGTGCCGGAAAGAGAAACGGGAATGACCGCAGGAGAGCGCTATCAGACGACAAGGAATTATTAGGGCTCAGGATCACGGGGCATGGCACCCCTGCGGGGATTTATCATAATCGTAATCTTAAGTCGCAGGCGGGAGGCGGAGCGTGGCATTGAGAACCGGAACATCGGCCAGAACCTTCGCAGTCGTGCCCCCGCCCAGCTTCAGGAGTTTTTCACCACTGGGCCGGACCATCCTCTCATAACTGCCGACAGCACCATTGAAAGCATTATTCGCCTTCTCCAAACCATCGCGGATGGACTCGAAATGCTCGGTAAACTTGGTCACCCGGTTGTATAGTTCCTGCGCCGCTTCGGCAATCGCCTGGGCATTCTCGGTCTGGGCATATTGCTGCCAACTCACACTCACGGAGCGCAGCAAGGCAATGAGCGAGGCCGGTGTGGCCAACATGATCTGCTTGCCAGCCGCCCAAATTATGAGGTCGCGATCCCCTTCGAGTGCGGCGCTGAATAAAGATTCCGCCGGGAGGAACAACACCACGTAATCGAGCGCGTTTGGAAACTGGCGCGGATAATCGCGATCCGCCAGAGCCTTGATGGTGCCTTTCAATTTCGCGGCATGGCTCGCCAGCGCCTCGGCGCGCTTTACGGGGTCGGCCGCTTCCATTGCATTGAGAAAATCCAGATCCGGCACCTTGGCATCCACGATGATCAGGCGGTCGCCGGGAAGCCGGACAATCAGGTCCGGCTTGCTGTCGCCGGACTGCGCCTGTTCGACAAAATCGCAGTGCGCACTCATGCCAGCCGCCTCAACCACACGACGTAAGGTCTCCTCACCCCAGCGTCCGCGCGCCTGGTTCGAACTGAGCACGCGCCGGAGCTGCAGGGTTTCGTTCGAAAGCGACTGGCTTTGCGTGGCCAGCGTTTCAAGATGTTTCTTCACTTCCCCGAGCGTGGTCGATTGCGCGGCTTCACTCTGCTGCAGGCGCTGCTGATAGGTCTTCAACTGTTCCTCCAGCGGTTTGACGAGCGTGGCAATGGACTGCTGGCGCTGGGCCAGGTCACCCTTCGCGGACTCCTGGAACTTGGCGAGCGTCTCGTTGGCCAGCCGCAGAAACTCCGGCTGGGTCTGCTTCAGTGCATCGGCACTCAGAGCCTTGAACGCTTCGCGCAGATCGAGGATGGCCTTGTCCTGCGCCAGGCGCGCCTCCTTCAGGGCCTGATCGTGACGTTGGCGTTGTTCGGCGAGCAGGTTTTCTGTGGCGGCCTGATTGGCCGTGGCGGAAGCGAGCATGGTTTGCGCTTGCGTGAGCGCCGCACGGGTTTGCGTCAGTTCGGCTTCCCGCTGGATCACCTGTTGCCGAAGCTCGTTCTCAATACGGTTATCGGACGGCATGGCAGAGGCATGACGCTGCCCCAACAGCCAGCCAATCAAGCCGCCAACCACGCCACCCAGTGCAAGGCCAAGCAGGATATAGAGTGCAGAATTCATGCCGATGAACCTGCCAGCACTGTCGCGGGATGTCAAGAGCAGGGAAAATAGTTGTTAGGTTGTTAGGTTGTCGAGTTGCTGGGTGGGAGACAAAGGCACAAAGACGGCTCCAAAAAGAATTAGCCCAGGTGCTTTCACCTGGAGGGCCGACGGCCTCGGCGGCCGTCTTCTTGAAGACCGCTTTGTGGCCGGATCAAAGAATTTGCTCTACTTCCCGCACCCTTTTGGGCTCGACTATTTCATTGCACTCCAAAGCCAAATAAACTAGTTTGGTTTAGTCAAAAGGAGTGAATCATGCATACTGTAAGTTTGTTTGCAGCAAAAACGCATCTTTCGAGGATTGTGGAAGAACTGACCAGTGGCGTGGAGCAGGAAGTGATCATTTCCCGTCACGGAAAACCCATGGTCCGGGTCTTGGCTATACGGCCCAAGGAGACATCCCGCCGCATAGGAATTGCAAAAGGACAGTTTGCCGCTCCGGATGACCTTGACGCATCGAATCCTGAAATCGCAAAATTATTTGCCGCTGAAGGAAAAACATCCTATGCGCCTGCTCCTTGACACACATATCCTGCTCTGGGCACTCACGGATGACCCGCGCCTGTCAATCCCAGTGCGTACGTTACTTCTCGAACCCCATAATGATGTGTTTTTTAGTGCTGCCTCTGTATGGGAAATCGCGATCAAGCGC
>JBAXDB010000127.1:0-6606 GCA_037141135.1 bacterium
GTCCCTTCAAGGAGTGGATCAGACCTTCCTGTCCCTTCAAGGAGTGGATCAGGCTTTCGCTCCCCTCCTTGGAGGGGTAAGGGGTGGGTTTCTTGTGTTCCCTGCCAAGATGCAAGGGTGCGGAGATTATGGTTGTATGGCATGGTGCTCGCTGCCATTGCCGGAATTGCCATTCTTGCGCTGGGCCCCAATACGCCGTTTGATCCACATCATCGTTTATGGCAGGGCCTGCGAACGCTCATTCCGCCTTACAAGATGATCCGGCAGCCCGCCAAGATCTATTGCCTTCTTGCCCCCTTTCTGGGGATCGCGCTCGCCATGGCGATCGATCGATTGACCGGCGGGGACAAGAGGCGCACATGGGGTCTTTTTCTGACGGGGATCATTGCGGTCGGCCTTCTGGTGGATTATGGACGCCGGGTGGATCCTACCATCTGTCTGCTCGACTATGAGCAGGGTGGCTACCGGGCGGTGGCGGAGGATGCGGCGAAATGTGGGCGGGAGAATCGCGCCATGGCGATTCCTCTCTGGCCCGGTGATTCGCACTGGAACTCCATTACGGAATATTACTCCACGCTTTACCGCACTAAAATGCTGAACGGTTATTCGCCTTCAGTATCGCGGCAGTATTTCACCAACGTGTTCCTCCGGTTTGAAGCTGTCAACATGGGCGTGGTCACGGATGATATTCTGGACGGTCTGCTAGCCATGAAAGTCGGCTATCTGCTTCTCCATGAGGATGCGTTTCCGCAAAAAGTCAGTCCCTTCTCCGTTGAGCAGACGCTCCGTGAACTGCGCCATCATCCCCGTCTCCAATTTCTGGCGCAGGATAAGGCCGTGTGGGCCTTCAAAATTCTGGTGCAGGGCGAGACGGCTATCCCGCCTGCGACGCTCCCTGATGTGCCCTTGTTGGCCGGCTGGCAATGGGATGCGTGTGATGTGGCGGGGGGGGCGGCGGCAGTGGTCAATGACGGGTCGAATGTATGCATGAGACTGGCGGTTCCGGATGGATGGATACAGCTGGATCCGCGCACCTTATATCCGCTGCAAGGACTTCGTTACGTGGTTTCAGTCCGGGGCGAGGGAGTGCTTGCCGGGTCATGCGGGAGCGGGGTGACGGGCGATGCGTTTGCCATGAAGATTGCCGCACCGGGTGAATGGACCTGGATGGAGATTCTGGCGCCAGTGCTTCCGGCCGGGAGGCAGACTTTTCTGGCGCCGGTGTTTACCAATGTGGCAGGGAGTGTGGATGTCAGTATGCTCACGCTCGTCGGGGGCGGCTGGAAGTGGTTGAAGCCGGGGGAGCGCCTGGTGATTCCGGCGGCGGCTTGTTTTCATTCGGCATTTTCCGGGCCTGACCGCGACGGGGTCCAGCTTGAAAAGGACCGGGTGCAGGCGGGGGTGGCGTTTTATGCGCCTGTTGTGCCGGTTCTGCCCGGGCGTTACCGGATCACATTGGAGTGTCAGGTTGCGGCCGGAACAGGAACTGTGGTGGGCACGTGGTCGGTCATGCGGACAGATGGGCAGGGGCAGGTTTCAATCCCTGTGGTGGCGGGTTCCGTGACGACCTTGGAATACGCTCTGACGAGTCCCCGTCCCCTGCGGCTTGAATTTGATTACAACCGGAAGGCGGGCATGCGCATTCAGGGGGTTACGTTAACAAGAATTCAGGATTCAGGATTCAGAAATCAGGGTAATTGAAATTTGGCTGGAAGGAAGGAATTCGACGATGGATATGACAATTGACTCTCTGGGTGAGGCGCGGGTTCCCTCTCCATTGCAGTGGGCGGTGAATGAGAAGATCCGGATTCCCTATCATATTGCGCGGCAGGCGGGGGTGGCTGTGCCGGAGGAAATCACCTTTGAGACGGCGGGCCCGAGGGCTAAAATATTTTTTCATAAAAGCGAGGTCAAGGCTGCCATTGTGACCTGCGGGGGATTGTGTCCTGGTCTTAATAATGTGATCCGTTCCATCTATTATGAACTAACCCATGCCTATGGGGTTCAAGAGGTCTATGGATTCCTCTATGGGTATCAAGGATTGGATCCGAACCGTGGAGGTGAGCCGATGCGGTTGACGTCCGAGTTTGTAGATCCGATCCATCGGCGGGGCGGGACGGTGCTGGGGACTTCGCGCGGGCCGGTGGATCCGGCCATTGCCATTGATAATTTGATCAGGCGCGGGATCAATATGCTGTTCTGTGTGGGGGGGGATGGCACGCAACGGGGTGCGAATGCGTTGCATCATGAGGCAGAACGGCGTGGCTATCCGCTGGCGGTGGTGGGCATTCCAAAAACGATTGATAATGATGTTGGTTATGTGGCCCGCACCTTCGGCTATCTGACGGCTGTGCAGGAGGTTCGTGAGATTCTGGACTGTGCCCATCAGGAGGCGCGCAGTGTGTTTAATGGGATCAGTCTGGTCAAAGTGATGGGGCGTCATGCGGGATTTATCGCGGCGGGCGCCACCATTGCCAGTCAGGATGTGAATTTTACACTTGTGCCGGAAGTTCCCTTTGCGCTGGAGGGGCCGGGTGGATTTCTGGAAGCCGTCAAGACGCGCATACTCCGGCGCGCGCATGCCGTGATTGTGGTGGCTGAAGGTGCTGGGCAGGATTTAATGGCGCAGAATGGCGGCGCAAAAGATGCCTCGGGTAATTTGAAACTTGAGGATATTGGGGTTTTCCTCAAGGTGCAGATTGAAACCTATTTCAAAAAAGAAAGCGTACCGTTGGTGTTCCGGTATTTCGATCCCAGCTATGTGATCCGGAGCCAGCCGGCAAATCCGGAGGACTCGATTCTCTGTGATCTTTATGCGCGCAATGCCGTTCATGCCGCGATGGCCGGGAAGACCGGACTGGTGATCGGGTATCTCCATGACCGGTTTATTCATGTGCCGGTTGAGGCGAGTGTGGCTGAAAAGAAGTGTCTTGATCCCGCCGGGGATGGGTGGCGCGCGGTGCTTGCGGCAACCGGCCAGCCCGCCCGGTTTGCCTGAACCGGCTTTCCGGCATCAGAAAATCCCTGATGCCAAAATCAGGGATTTTCTGATTGTGGTAAGGGGTGTCGTCTGCAACAATCTATTCAGTCAACGGGAGAGGTAGTGAGTCATCACTGATGCCGCACCCCCCTGTGGCAGATGTTTCGCAGCTGTTCCTCCGCAAGCAATAGCATGAACATCCCGCTGCTTCCTCGTTGACTTTTTCCTCCTTCAAGTCGGCTCTGCGTATTCCTTGTTATTCTCCGGGTTGCACGCTCATGCCTTTTTCGATTTTATCGCCATTGCTGACGTCTTCGCATATGGAAATCTTTTCTTTTACGGTGGTCGCTTTGATTGTGGCCACTTTGGTGACAGAGCTGTCCAGTACTTCGCCGCTGTCCGGATCAGTGATCACTTCGAGTTTTCCTACGATGAAGCTCTGGTCGACGGCTACCCCCTCGCGGGAACCACGGTTAATGATGATTTTTCCTTTATTGGCCGAAACTACTGATCCTTCCCAGGGAATCTTGTCGAGTTGTTTGATGAGAAACTCAACAGCTTGGGCCACGGCATCCTCGCAAGCCTTGCCGACATTATCCTTTTTAAAGCCATCAAAATCCCCACCCAACCCGCCCAATGCGGAGCCGGAGTAACCTACGTTCAAGCCCTTGCGGCCTGCCTTGCCAACCACTTTGGTGGACGCCTTCACCTGGCCGGTTTGAGAATCCACGACATAGATGGTGGCGTTAATTTCGGCAGTATCCGTGGCGCCCCCGAGCCTGATCCCCTTGAAGTTCAATCCGCCACCTCCGCCGGTCGTGGAACTCTGGACATGGGTGATTTCGCCTTTGACGAGCAATTGAGCGGGCGTCATCTGGCCGGTTTTCGGAGCCTTTTTACCGCCTGCCATGCGTCCTGACTCGGCGAGATCCTGCTCCCGCATGGCTTCACCACGCATATCTTTCTCGCCCAGCACAATAAACTTCCCGGATCCCTGAAGGGCATCCGTCATGACCGAGCCCCAGGCGTCCCCGATATCCCACTGGCCTGACCAGCCCGCTCGATTCTCGAATTTGCTGACGGTAATGGAGTAACGCAAGCCGCCCTTGGCGTTATCGCCTGCAAAAGCACAACTTGCAATCGCAACAGCCATGATTGACGCCCACAATATGATTATCCGTTTCATACACTTTCTCCTTATGTTGGGTTTAATACACTAATGCCTGATCACTCCGGAAAACATCATGGCGGGACCGGTGTTGTGCCGTGAGGCGTGCTCGAGGCCGGTTTTATCGGGGCGGGTTTTGAGATGCCGAGTCGATCTGCTACGGCCTTGATGCTTCCCATTTCCATGATCTCGTCAGCCAGTTGACACGTTTCCGTGAAGCAGAGGCTGTTAATAAAGGCCTGCACACCCGGGATCCGGCGCGGATCCATGCTGAACGTCCTGAGCCCAAGCCCGATCAAGACCGGGATGACGTTCTGATCAATGGCCATATCGCCGCACAGCGAGACAGGTTTGCCATGGGCGAGGGCTCCGTTGATGACCCGCATGATGGCACGCAGCACGGCGGGATGGTGGGAGACATAGAGATCGGCAATGCGCTCATTGGTCCGATCCACGGCGAGGGTATACTGGATCAGATCGTTGCTGCCGATACAGAGGAAATCGGCTTCACGGGCCAGATCGCCGGCCAGTTCCACCGCTGAAGGCACCTCTATCATGACGCCGAGCCGCGGATTTTCGTTACAGTGTGTGTGTTCGGCTTTTAAAAGCTGGACACATTCCGCGGTAATGGCGCGGGCCATGCGGAAATCGTCCAAAGAGGCTATCAGCGGGAACATGATGTTCAGGGGGCGGCCGGCGCCGGCGTGAAGCATGGCGCGCAACTGCTGAGTGAACATATCCTTGTTTCGCAGAGAAAAACGGATGGCGCGCAGGCCCAGGGCGGGGTTGGCTTCAGCCGAACCCGGATAGTAGGATAGCAACTTATCGCCCCCGACATCGAGCGTGCGGAGGATGACCTCCTGTTCGGGCATGGATTCAATAATGCGGCGATAAACCCGGTATTGCTCTTCCTCGGAAGGAATATCATTTCTGACAATAAACGGGAATTCGCTTCGATAGAGTCCGATTCCTTCCGCTTTCATGCGCTGGGCGGTGGGAAGTTCGCTTAACAGATTAATATTGGCCATCAGGCGGATGCGGCGTCCGTCTTTTGTGGCAGTCGTAGAATGGGTGGGTAACTCGAGGGAGGTATCCTTGCGGGTTTCCATGATTGCATGATAGTGCACCAGGATTTCCTGGGAAGGATTGATCATGAGATTACCCTGATCGGCGTCAAGAATGATGGTGGTATCGGCGCCCCGCTCGTTCTCGGCCAAGGGGGGCTCTTTTAGAATCACCATGGGGATGCGCAGGGTTCTGGCCAGCACGGAGACGTGCGCGGTGACTCCGCCGCCAATGAGAATAATCCCTTCGGCACGTTGGGCGGAGAGCTTCAACAGGTCGGAGGGCAATAGATTCCCGGCCAGTGCAATCTGGCCACGATAATCCACGGGGGCAGAGGTGCGCATCCGGAGATTGGCCATCAGCCGTATACTGACATCCCTGACGTCATGCACTTTTTCCTGAAGCGAGAGGCTGGTGCTCTTTTCAAACAAACTCAGATAGTTGTCGACCACTTCCCGGATGGCCTGTTCGGGAGGAATGCCCTTGCGAATTTTCTTCAGCATGACGCCCGAAAACTCTTCATCTTTCAGGATCAGGATGTGGGCATCAAAGATGAGTGAGGCGATATCAGCCATGCGCTCGCTGAGCTGGCGCTGCAACTCGGCGAGCTGTTCCTCTGTTTGCCGGATAGCCCGGACGAAATCCTCTTCAGTCAGAGGCTCAGTCGAATCGTTCTGCCCCGTATCCCATTCGTGGTCGATGCCGGATAATTTGAGGGCATGCCCGATGGCGATCCCTTCGCAAGCGGAAACGCCATGCACGAAACGCGGCGTGCCTGCCAGAATGTCAGGTGTTTCGGGGGTGGCTTTGGATTCCTTTTTCTGATCATGAAGGCTCATGAGCAGTTTGGCGTTTTCGATGGTGCTGGCCAACTGGGCGGCAATCGCCCGGAAGGCCTTGACATCGTTGTCGGTAAAGTAGTTCGGCTGGGGATCCTGGACAACGAGAGCGCCCACTTTCCGGTTGCCATGGAGAATGGGGACCGCCAGAAACGCCAGGTACTGCTCCTCGTGGAGATTGGGAACGAATTTGAAGTTGGGATTCTGGGAGACGCGCCCTTCCCGGATGGCGCGTAATTCCTTCAATGCCATCCCGGTGATTCCATCGCCCAGCTTAATGCGGAGCTTGCCCACAAATTCAGGGTTAAGTCCCTGATTGGCGGTGAGGATCAGTTCCTGGCTATCCTCGTCAAAAAGATAAATGGAACAGGCGGCAGCCTTCATGTGGTAGGCCACGAGGCTTACCACTTTCTGCAGGAATCCGGTAAGACCCGCCTGACTTTCGAACAGACTGGTCAACTCACCGACGTTGCAAATTAATTCTACAGTGTCTTTTTGTGCCATAACCGACCTTCTGAAAGGACTTTAATGCGAGTTCTTGCTGCTGTCAAGAA
>JBAXDB010000128.1:0-6502 GCA_037141135.1 bacterium
GATTTGATGATCAGTTTACTGCGATCAAATTGTGGATAAGGCATCGAGAGCATCTCCTGATTGATATCAGGAATGTAAGACAAGCTTGCCGGACGGTCAACTTTCTTGCTTCAAGACGAATATACTGCGTTTTTCGCGAATTTCGTAGTAATTTAAATTTTAGTTGGATTACCGTCCTTCGATGGCGGCGGCGATCATGGCGAAATAGTGTTCCTGGGGGATATACTCAGGAACACTGTTGCCAGTCCCCAATGCATATCCGCCACGATCAGCGCTTCGCTCCAGCATGGCTTTGGCCCGCCGGTAAACGGCCTCGGGTTCGGCCCGGATCACAAAATCCACATCGAGTCCGCCAAGGATGGCGATCCGCCGCCCATACTGCTCGTAGGCCTCCTCCACCGGCTGAATGGTATCCTCGAAGGAATGTTTGGCGTCATAACCAATATCGTCAATAATGTCATCCATCAGTGTCGTAAGATTTCCACAAGAATGCATGATGGCTGGCTTGCCGGCCGCATGGGCCGCGGCGGCTATCTTTTTGTGCCAGGGCACTACGTAGAGCCGCATGTCGTCCGGCGATAGCATGGGCTGAGTCTTGAAGCCCCAGTCGTCATTGCCGATAATTGCGCCAACGGCCTCATGTTGCAGAATGATCTGGTAATACTTGAGCAGACGCGCACCCACCGCGTCAAAGATTTCCCGCGCCAACTCCGGATCATCCGCAAGCAGGTAACACATGGCATCGAAGCCCACCAGCCGGATGACATTCTCCAGAACCCCGCATGGCCCCTGGGAAATGATTTTCATGCCCGGCGGCAATACGGCGGCGGCCTGTTCCAGAATGCTGAAATTGGCTTTCCCCGGATCCGGCCACTTATAGAATTCAAAACTGGCACGATCCGTAACGAGCGCCCCTTCATTTAACGAGATCGTTGAACTCTGGTGCAACTCCCCGGTGTGAAACCCGAAATCCGAGGCGTAAACCATCGCATAGTCATACCCGGCATTGCGGAAGGCTTTCACGATGAGGGGATTATCGCTCGGGTAGGATGTATCGGTAATCCCTGCCAAGCGACGGTGCAGGGGGGGATTCAGGAAAAATTCGAACAAGGTCGGCCGGTCCGGTCTCTCCCGCCTCAACACTTTCAATACATTTTCAAAATTCGGTTCTGCTTTGACCGGGCCCGGCCACCATTGCTTTGTTGTCATTGAGTGCGTCCTTTCGTGTGTTACTGGATTGCAATCCTACCTCTATCGCTCTATAAAGTCATTGGATGGATCGATAAACATGTGTCCCAATCGCCAAAACAGTAAAGTTCATCGTTCTGAGAATTCCATGCCCGGAAGCGGGGGTGGATCTGAACTTATCCCCATCATAAGCCCTTATGTAAGGCATTGCGGTCATGAGCAGCGCGGGAGTTGGCTGATCGAGTCGCGCAAATTGCTGGATTATCTTATCGTTTATATCGCCAGTGGGAATGGACGGTTCGAAGTGGCCGGAGTTACCACAGAAGCCGGTCCTGGGGATGTGTTCTGGATCCCGCCGGATACCCCTCATATGATGGAGGGATATCCCCCCTCAATGGAGCTGGCTTACGCGCATTTTGATGTTGTCTATCAACCGGGGAAAAGCCATTGGGACTTTTCAATTCCCGGAGGCATGCTTGATCTCGCGGAGTTGAGCGCGTTAATGCATGAACCGGTGTGCGAACCACGGGTGGCCAGGCTTTGCGGGCGTTTACACAGTTATACGAATGAGCGGGTTGGTCATCTGCTTAAGGATGTGTGTGCCGAGGCGGTCCGCGCACAGCCCTGTGGGGCATTGCGTATGTCAGGCATGATGACGGAAATGATCGCGGAAATTCTGCGGGGACAGGCGGGCTTGACCTCCGGCAATTCAGCTCATATACCCGTTTTGGAGCGCGCTGCCAATTTCCTGCATCAGCACTGTCGTGATCCGCTCTCGATTGAACGTATTGCCCGGCAGCACGGCTTGTCACCCGCTCATTTCCGCCAGCTTTTCCACAAGCATTATGGCGTGTCGCCGCGCACTTATCTGCGTCAGTCACGCATTGGAAAAGCTTGCAGACTGATGATGGGGTCATCGCAGACCTTGTCCGAAATCGCCATCGCCGTGGGATTTGAATCCGTTCATAGCTTCTCAAAAGCCTTTCATGCAGAGGAAGGCCTTGCCCCCAGCGAATACCGTCGTGCCGGGCAGGCCTACACCAGGGTGAGTGGCCGCAACACTCCCTATTCGTACTAATGACGTGTTTAGATGTGAGACTCATAGACCTGCAGTCCAGTGTATAATAGGAGGATGATCCAAGCAAACGATCTACTACATCATCCGATATATCTATCTCATACGAATGAGGTTGACTGGTTGCCGGGAATCTGATGTACTCTTTTCAGCTTTCTGAAAAAAGAGAGCAGAATAGAAGGATGCCGCAATTAAAAACGGAACCCCGCGCATGTTGAACGGCGCGCTTGCGAACTTCGACCGGGCTTGCGTACTGATATGGTTTTGAGATGAGGTGCTGTAGCGCGACAGAGTGGATAATGGAGGTACGAACATTATGAATGATCGTGTGAAATTGGACGTCATGATTGTGGGTGGAGGGATGATCACGAATGATCTGATTCTTCCTTCTATCTACCATTTACAGCGGTTGGGAGTAGTTGGACGGATCCAGGTGTGTGCGTTGAACAGCGCCCCCCTTAAGGCGCTCAAGGAGAGTCGTGAACTCAAGGAAGCTTTCCCGGGGCAGGATTTTGAAGCATTCCCGGCCCTGTCCGAGCCGCCGGACAAGATGTTTCCTGCGCTCTTCAAGGATAAGTTGGTCGCGCTCCCGCCTCGTCAGGCGGTGATTGTGGCTGTCCCCGACCAATTTCATTATCAGATGGTCAAGGAGTCGCTTGAACATGATCAGCATGTGCTCTGCGTGAAGCCGCTGGTGTTGTCCTATGTGCAGGCGGTGGAGATTGAGAAGCTGGCCCTTGAGAAGGGATTGTTTGTGGGGGTTGAGTATCACAAGCGGTTTGATGCCCGTTCCCTGATGGCCAAGCGTCAGTATGCGCTGGGACATTTCGGCGAGTTCAAAATGGGTGAAGCCAAGCTGTATGAACCCTACTACTACCGGCATTCCAACTTCCAGAATTGGTTTACCTGCGACAAGACGGACCCCTTTGTCTATGTGGGCTGCCATTATGTCGACCTGGTCTATTTTATCACCGGACTCAAACCGGTCGCGGTATCCGTGTCCGGAGTCAAAGGCCGGTTCCCTAACGGCAAAGAGGGCTATATGTGGGCTAACGGGAGGGTCCGCTACGAGAACGGCGCCCTCTTAACGGTGAGCGATGGGTTGGGCTATCCTGATGACGCGGCGGGTAGTAATGATCAGGGACTGCTCATGTATTGCGAGGGCAAGGACCGGACGGGCATGATCCAGCATAATGATCAGGATCGCGGAGTCCGGCATAGTTACCTTGAGAATATTGGTTGTGCAGGCACAAGGTACAACTATGTCAGTCCGGATTTCTACCGTCTGGTGCCGTGGGAGGGGGCCGGATATAAGCCGGTCGGGTACGGTTATGCTTCGGTGGCAGCCAGCCTCGAGACCATGGTCAGGATCGAAAATGAGACACGTGGCCTTGCGGAAGGACTCGCCTTGCCGAAACGGCGTGAGATGATTCATGAGGTTGATCAGGCTGGTCTTCTGGCCACGCCGGCCAACAGTTATATCAACGAACTTGTCGTGGAGGCGGCGCGGATGTCGATTCTCACCGATGGGGAGTGGATCAATATTATTTATGGTAATCAACCGCATGTAGAAGCAAGAAGGAAATAAGTATGGCTGAATATAATCTGACTCCCGTTGTTGTTCCGCACGTAAAGACAAAGTTCCGTGCGATTTGCACTGCCATTCCGGTGCCGGAATCGTTGCCGATCTTCGAGTCCTTGCGCCTTGCCGAACCACGTTCTATGGCCGGCCAGCCCCCGATTGTCTGGCATAAGGCCGAAGGCTCCACCATTTCTGACCGCTGGGGGAACAGGTGGATTGACTGGTCGTCCGGTGTCTTGATCACCAACGCCGGGCACGGGCATCCAGCCATTCGTGAGGCGATACGTGAAGCATTGGAGCGTCCGTTGCTGGCGACCTACGTGTTCCCGCATGAAGGGCGTGCCACATTGGTTAAGATGCTCTGTGAGCTGTTGCCGGATCCGCAGAATTATCTGGCCTTTCTGCTCAGCACGGGGAGCGAAGCCACGGAGAACTGCATCAAACTATCCAAGACCTATGCCCTCGAGAAGCACGGTCCCGGCAAAAAGTATTTTGTCTCCTTCAACAATGCCTTTCATGGCCGCACGATGGGGGCGCAGTTGGCGGGTGGCATGGCTAAACTGAAAACCTGGATTGGCACACCTGATCCTTCATTTGTGCAGGTGCCCTTTCCGGATGGGTATAAGAATGAGGATGTCTCTTTTGATCTTTTCTTGAAGACGTTGCAGGAGAAGGGGATCAGCCCGAAAGAGATCGCCGGAGTCATGGTGGAGAGTTATCAGGGTATCGGTCCTGACTTCCTGCCGGTTGAGTATGCTCAGAAGCTTGAAGCCTTCTGCCGTGAATACGATATCGTGCTTACGATGGATGAAGTTCAGGCCGGTTTTGGGCGGACTGGCCGGATGTTCTGCTTCGAGCATTATGGGATCAAGCCGGATCTGATTGCCTGCGGCAAGGGGATTTCCTCCTCGCTGCCCATATCGGCGGTGATTGGGCGCAAGGATATCATGTCCATCTATCCTCCGGGATCCATGACATCCACCCATTCGGCTTCGCCGCTGGCCGTGGCCGCGGCCATTGCCAATCTGAAGGTGCTTAAGGCTGAGAAGTTGGTTGAGCGGGCGGAACGCCTGGGCGCCTGGTTTATACCGGAACTGCGCCGGATTCAGGGAAGGTATCCGGCCGTGTTGGGGTGCTGTCAGGGCAAGGGGTTGGTCGCCGGCATACAAGCCGTCAAGGCGGGAACCAAAACGCCGGATCCGGCCTTGGCGCTCAAGATCAACCTCGCTTGCTTGTATCGTGGGCTGATGATGTTTGCGCCTGTGGGGATTGCAGGGGAGTGTATCAAGATTGCCCCCCCGCTCAGCATTGATGAGGATGCTCTGCGTGAGTCTCTGGCGGTGTTTGAGGAGGCGGTTGACGCTGTGATGAAAAAAGGTCATGAGTGACATGCTTATGAACAAAATCGTGCCGGATGGCTGGATTGACCTTCAGGTCAACGGGTTTGTGGGGGTGGATTTTTCCGCCCCCGGTTTGACCGTGGCGGATATTCGTCGCGTCACAGAGGTTTTGGTCCGGCGGGGAACCGCTGCATATTGTCCCACGGTAGTGACGTCGGCTATGGAGCGGTATGAGGAGAATCTTCCCGTTCTGGTGGCCGCCATGGAGGAGCCGGACCTGAATCCGCACCTGCTGGGGATTCATCTGGAGGGGCCTTTTCTTTCGCTCGAAGGCAGGGGCGCCCATCAGGCAGCACTGTTACGGAAACCAGATGTGCAACTTCTGGACCATTGGCTCACTCTCGCCAAGGGACACATCTCATTATTGACGCTGGCGCCGGAGGTGGAAGGGGCCGAGGCTCTGATCAGGCATGCTGTCGCCCGTGGCGTGATGGTTCTTTTGGGACACCATGTTGCGGATGGAGCGAGCATTGACCGGGCTGTTCGTGCTGGTGCCCGAGGCTGCACGCATCTGGGTAATGGAATCCCCAATATCCTGCCGAGACATCCCAATCCGATCTGGAGCCAATTGGCTGATGACCGGTTGATCGCGATGTTGATCACGGATGGACATCACCTTCCTGTCGAGTTTGTCCGGAGTGTTTTGCGCGTCAAGGGGCTTGACCGGTGTATTGTCACCAGCGATGCGGCACCGATTGCTGGGCTTCCACCGGGGCGTTATACCTGGATGGGGACAGAATTGGTCAGTGAGCCCCTGGGACGGATAGGACTGGCAAACACTGACGTTCTGGCCGGGTCCTCGGCGACCATGGCCGATTGTGTGGCTTGGTTGCGGTCGTGGAGCCAACTGGATGAACAGGATCTAAGAAAGCTTTGCCGGGAAAACCCGCTGCGGCTTCTGGGAAAATATTGAGATTTCACTTTCCCCATTACTTGTAACACCGATACCCGGCGCCCCTCCACCGCCGGCCTTAGAACCTGGATTACAGGCATTTGATCAATAAACTGCGTGTTTCGCAACATGTCAAGATTCTGGCAAAACTGCGGGAGATTTGTCACGATGAATCTCTTTCTAGCTTGAAAGTGTAAAGGGCTTATAGCGTACGGCTATCATAGGCCCAATGCAGCAGGGCTTGGCGTTGGCGGGGACGACAACTCATGTCTCCCACAAGGGGCGAGGGAATGACTAATGCTCCCTCTCCCTTCGGTGGAGAGGGGTGGGGTAATGGTGGCTTTCCATTTTCACTTGAGAGAGGG
>JBAXDB010000129.1:0-6357 GCA_037141135.1 bacterium
CCGCTTTGCAGATCCGACTCGGCGCGGTCACGATCATAGCCGCCGGAAAGGATGATGCGGCCGCCGGCAGCGCGGAATTTGTGGCACATGATTTGAACGGTCGCCGGTTCCGGTTTCGGAGCCCCCATCGACGAGTGGTCAACCAGATGCAGGTAAGCCAGTCCGAGTTGTCCCAGCGAGGCTGACAACTCGGAATACTGCTCGGGGATTCCGTCATAGGCACCGCTCATGTCATTGAACACACCGTAAGGAGAAAGGCGGATGCCGACCCGGGCTGTCCCGATGGCGGCAATGACTTCCGTGGCGACTTCAAGGGCAAAACGAATACGTCCGGCCTTATCCCCGCCGTAGTTATCGTTGCGACAATTAGCGACGGGATCAAGAAACTGGTTGATCAGGTAGCCGTTTGCCCCGTGAATTTCAACCCCGTCAAAACCTGCCTTGATAGCATTACGTGCCGTCTGAACGTATTCAGCAACGGTTCTCCGGATGTCATCTGAGGTCATCTCACAAGGCATGTCGTAAGGTTGTTCACCCTGACTGTCGGTCCAGATTTTCCCTTTCACAGCGACTGCGGAAGGGGCCAGCAGTCTTGCGCCTGCCGGCAGGTTCAGCACGCTCCCCACGCGTCCGCTATGCATCATCTGGAGGAATATCCGGCCGCCATGCGCATGGACACCCGCGGTGACTTGTTGCCAGGAAGCGGTCTGTTCCGGTGAATAGAGGCCGGGGATACGGGCGTACCCCAAGCCATTGGGGGATGGAGAGGTCCCTTCAGTAATGATCAGACCTGCTCCGGCCCTTTGGGCGTAGTACTCGGCTATCAGTGGACTGCCCAGATTGCCAATGGCGCGGGAGCGTGTCATGGGGGCCATGACAACGCGGTTCTTTAACTCAATAGAACCCAACTTGAACGTTTCAAACAGTTTCATACGAATCTCCTTAATCCGGTAGAACCGGAATTTTTATTTAAACATCATTTCCAGAATGAACGCATCTCAACCTTCATTCTTATGATTCTGAGCATTCTGTCAAAGATGAAAATGGTGCGAGCCATTTTAAGGGAGCTGGGCGTCAGGCGGATCTATTACGAGCGGTTCTCGCTGTAGTTGACGCAGGGCCTCGTATAAAACGATGGCAACGGCGTTGGCGAGATTAAGTGAACGCACATGTTCGGTGAGGATGGGGATGGCCAGTGTGTTAGCCTCATTGGCGTCCAGTACGGCATCGGACAGACCTTTGGATTCGCTGCCGAAGATCAAGGTGTCTCCCGGGCGGTAGGTGACCTCGGTGTAGGAACGCTTTGCGCGGGTACTGAAGTAGAAACAGCGCGGGTTGCTCTGGCTTTCGTGGAAAGCCGCCAGTGAGGGGTGACGGATTATATCCACAGAATCCCAGTAATCCAGGCCGGCCCGGCGCAGATGCGCGCTGGTAAGTTGAAACCCCAATGGTTCAATCAGGTGCAGGCGGGTCCCGGTGGCAGCACAGAGCCGGGCAATATTGCCGGTATTCGGGGGAATTTCCGGCTCGACCAAAGCGATATTGAGCGGCGGAAAAGGCCACGTCATCGGAAGAGAATGTCGACGGTCATGGGTATGTTTCATCCGAACTTTATCGTATCGTTACTTCGCGGAAGACGTTCCCAAATTCCTTGAGCAGATCGGTCGCGGTCAGACTGGCCTGGGAGCGGACCCACATGGCGTTATCTCCTGCGCGGCCGTGCAGGAATACTCCGACACACGCGGCATCAAAGGGGGACAAGCCTTGCGCCATCAGGCCGCCAATAAAGCCTGAAAGGATATCGCCGGTGCCGCCGGTGGCCATACCGGGATTTCCAGTCATATTCATGTGTAGCGGTTGCCCCTTCTGAGCGACCAGGGTACCAGCCCCTTTTAGGACTACGACCGCATTGGTGCGTTCAGCGGCGTCCTTAACGGCTGCCTCCCGGTTCGCTTGAACGTCTTTGGTGGTGCAGCCAAGCAGGCGTGCCAGCTCGCCGGGGTGGGGGGTGATGACCACTGGGCATTGGGCCCTGGCGATGCGCTCGGGGTAACCCTCCAGCGCATTGAGTGCATCGGCATCTAATAGCAGGGGACGCCGGCCTTCCTTCAGCAATTGGTGGATCCAGAACGTGGTGTCAGGATGCCGGCTCATGCCGGGGCCTGCCACGATGGCCGAAAACGTATTAATGCGTTCCAGCCATGATTCCCAGTTTGAAGCGTTGAGCGAGCCCGTATTGGTTTCGTCTCCGGGATGCGTCATGACTTCCAGCATGGTGCCTGCCACGACAGGATAGATGGGGCGTGGCACCAGGGCACTGACCAGACCGGCGCCGGAGCGTTGTGCCGCGATGGCCGCCATCGCCGGTGCCCCGGCGTATCCAATGGCTCCGCCAATGATCAGCGCGTGGCCGAAGTCCCCTTTATGCGCCAGCCGTGACCGTTTGGGCATGCGTTGCCTCACATCCCAGCCGGTAATCAGGTGGCGGGCTGATTCGTAGGTCGAGGTTAATTCCATGGGTATGCCGATGCCGATGACATCCAGTGTGCCGATATAGGGAATGGCCTGCTGGGTGAGCATCCCGATCTTGGGCATGCCGATGGTCGCGGTGACATCTGCAATAACACATTCGCCGGGGACTTCGCCGGTATCGGCGTTGAGGCCGGAAGGGATATCAATTGAGACCACCAGGTTGTCTTCCGATATACTGTTGATGTAATGAATCGCCCCGGCGATGGGGCCGCGGGGCGGGCCGCTCGCGCCAATTCCCAGTACGCCGTCAACAATGATTTCACCGCTGTTTGCCGTCTGCAGGGCATCCATCCACGCTTCCTTGGTGGGAAGTTCAATCAGGGGAATTCCGGCGGCCCGCATTTTGCCAAGATGGCGCAGGGCATCACCGCGGATATCCGAGGCCGAACCCGCGAGCAGGACTTCGACATCAAAATCGTCCTCATGCAAAAGCAGGGCGGCGGCAAACGCGTCACCTCCATTGTTGCCGCGGCCGGCGACGAGATGGATAAAGGCATCCCCCCCGCGAATCCGCTCGGAGAGATAACTCACTGTACCGGCGACGCCTTCTCCGGCCCGTCGCATTAATTCAAAGCCGGGAATGGCGAATTCAGTTGTGGCAATTTTATCCAGTTCACGCATTTGCGCTGTCGTTACTGCTTTCATTTTTCACCTCGTTGTTCACCGATCAGAAGCGCATGCGCGACTGCAAAATTATGGGTATGGGACAGGCTGATA
The DNA here is from genome assembly GCA_037141135.1 of bacterium. Classification (GTDB taxonomy): domain Bacteria; phylum Verrucomicrobiota; class Kiritimatiellia; order CAIKKV01; family CAITUY01; genus JAABPW01. The sequence continues at coordinate 3,250 of JBAXDB010000129.1, forward strand.
AGTACACGGTTCACTTTTTGTTTTTCTGCCAGAAGCTGGCCGTGCGGGCTAAGGGCAATAGAGGGAGCCCCGGAGACAGGATTCTTCACGACTTCCATGTCCAGCCAGTTAAGCTCGGTGCCAATGCCGGTGCCAAAAGCTTTGGATACAGCTTCTTTCACGGCGAAACGCCCGGCGTAATAGAGCCAGGGCGAAGCTTTACTTTCACAGTAAACCTGCTCGGAGGGCAGGAAAACCCGCGACTTAAAACGGTCGCCCCATTTATCCAGGAGAACGCGCAGGCGGTCATTCTCTACAAGATCCACGCCGGTACCGATGACAAATTCCGTCATTGCGCCCGGCCTCCCCGGTAGGGCGCCATGGCTTCCAGCATTTCTTTCACAGCCCGGTTGAGGCCGACGAATACGGCCTGACAGATGATGCTATGCCCGATGTTCAAGGTGTTGAGGTAGGGGATTTCAAGGATGCCCCGTGCGTTGGCGGTGTTGATGCCATGCCCCGCGTTTACGATCAGGCCCAGCGAGTGCGCCAACTGCGCTCCGTCGCAAAGAGCCTTCAGTTCTTTCATGGCGGCTGTCCCAGTGAGATCGCAGAAGGTACCGGTATGCAATTCAATGACCGGCACTCCCAGCCGGGCGGCTGCCTCGATTTGCCGGGGATCCGGGGCGATGAACAAACTGACTTCAATGCCGGCCTCGGACAGTTTTTGAATGGTGGGGCGCAGCCGGCGGGCCTGTCCCGCGGCGTCCAGCCCGCCTTCGGTAGTCAGTTCCTGACGTCGTTCCGGGACCAGGCAGACTTCGTCCGGTTTGACCTTCAGTGCCACCGCCACGATATCCGGGTTGTTCGCCATTTCCAGATTCAACCTGGTTTTGATGGCTTTGCGCAGGGCAAAGACATCACGATCCTGGATATGGCGCCGGTCTTCACGCAGGTGAACGGTAATTCCCGTAGCCCCTGCGACTTCACACACCCTGGCGGCTTGAACCAGGTCAGGATAGCTGGTGCCGCGCACCTGACGCAAGGTGGCCACATGATCGATGTTGACCCCGAGACGAAGATTGGATTTTTTCATTTTGTCAGTTCCTGCCGTTGCTTCTTGGCCTTCCCGGTATTAAATATCACGTTGCACCCGGGTAGTGCAGCCCTTATCCGCTTCTGTTCCTCTAGTGGAATCGGGTTGCCGATAAGATAAAGAACTTTTAGGTTTTTTGCCAGTCCGGTCATGTCCGGGGGCATGGCGGTAAGTTGATTATTGTTTAATCGGAGCCATTTCAGGTTTGAGAGGCTCCCGATACCCTGCGGGAGTTGGGTGAGCAGGGTGCGATCGGCATTCAGGTAGAGGAGATTGGTCAGGCCGCCGATTTCGGAGGGTAGGGCGGGGAGGGGATTATCATTGAGCCAGAGATGAGTGAGTTGGGGGAGTTGTCCAATGGCCGGGGGGAGGTTGGTCAGCCCTGTTTGTCCCAAGTCAAGGCGGTTTAATTGGGAGAGGGCGGCAATTTCGTCCGGCAAACGGCCGAGGGTGCAGGTGCGGAGATTGAGTTGTTTAAGGGTTTTTAAATTCAGGATTGCCGCGGGGAAGCCATTGAGGCGCCGGTAATACAGGTCCAGATTTTCGATCGTGTTGGATTGCGCGAGGGCCTCCGTTATCGTCGTGGCGCGAAGCGGATCAGGAGGCTTATTTACGGCAGGGCTGCAGCCGCAAAAGACGAGAGCCAGCAATAACGGCAGGATATAGGGCGTAGCCTGACGCCAGGAATATTGAACAGAAGCACGCAAAGATCGCAAGGGCGTGCCCAACGCACACGCCGTTCCCGCATTATAATTGTTAGAATTCAAACCCATGGCATTTTCGCCGAAGGCGCAATTATTTCTCCCTTTACGGGCTTCGCGAGTCCCGCATGCGGGATTCAAACTCTTCTCCCCCCGGTTAAAATGTGTCAACTGCCTCTTATTTCAAGCCAAGACGCTTCATCCAGAGGGTGAAATCCTTGGGTAATGGGGCTTCGACCCTTATGGCGCGTCCATTGAATGGCGAGTTAAACCGCAGGCTGGTGGCGTGCAGCATTTGCCGGTCGATCATGCGGAGATCTTCGGGAATGGCGCCGCGGACGGCATAGGTTTTATCGCCCAGAACCGGATGCCCGATGTAGGCAAGATGTTTGCGGATCTGATGGGTTCGCCCGGTTTCAATCGAGGCCTTGAGATGGCTGGCCAGCGGGTTGCTGGAAACGTGATATAGTTTCGTCACGGCCGGTTCGTTTTCAAGCGGGTAATCGATGCGGCGTTCGCGGTCTTTAATCTCACCCATGACAAGCAGGTGGTAGACCTTAGAAATCTCCTGTTTTTTGAATAAATCAACGGCTTTATCGAAAGCGTCTTTTGACTTGGCAATGAGGATGCAGCCTGAGGTGTCACGATCGAGCCGGTGAACGGCCTGAAGTCTCGGCATTTTCAGCAGCGTCTGAAGATCCGATTCAAGGCTGTCCGGTCCGTTTGAGAGGCGCCCGGTCTGCTTGTTGACGATGAGGTATTCAGCATCCTGATAAAGAATAACTGGAGGTCTGGTTTTTTTAGCCGCTTGCATGGATGGCGCCATGACCTCGACCTTATCGCCTTTGCGGACTTCGTGATGGGTCATCCAGATGCGGCGTCCATTCACAAATACCAGCCGCTCATCCAGCAGTCCCTTGGCCTTGTTCCGGGACAAGGTCAGGCGCTGGGCCAGAAAGTTTTGAAGGGGCATTCCGGCTTGATCCGGGCGAACAATAAATTCTTGTGGTTGCATGGGCCGCATTATGTCGGGTATGGGGCCACGTGTCGAGTCAATACAGGCGAATCTCATTGCCTTGAAGTCCATCAATCTGTCTTCATTATTAATTCAATCAGCATGCGAACGGTGCTCTTGACCCGGCGGCGAGCATGCGAGCCGTCGCGGTCAAAAAGCTGTTTGGCTTAATAATGATATCGAGCCTGAGCGATCAGAACGGAATCGCCCTCAACTTTATAGACTAGGCGATGTTCGTCATTAATTCTCCGGGACCAGTACCCGTCCAGTGCGTGACGAAGAGGCTCGGGTTTTCCGGTTCCTTCAAAAGGGGTACG
>JBAXDB010000130.1:0-6348 GCA_037141135.1 bacterium
TCAGGAGGCTCCACGCCCAGCATGACGTCGGCCGGCGCCTTGTGTTTGCAACTGATGGGCAAACCCAATGCGCCGCAAGTGCGTACGGCTTTGAAGTTTATCGAGGAAATGCCCTGTGTGTGGCAGGGTGCAAAAGAAAATGAGAGGCCGAAGAAGGGCGAAAAGGGGGCCACTCAACCGCTCTACACCTGGTATTATGCGACCCAGGCAAAGTTCCAGAGGGGTGGAAAAGACTGGGATTCATGGAACTTGAGATTCACCAAAGCGCTGGTTCAAAGTCAAATCGTGGAGGGGCCGCTGGGCCATTGGGAGGGTGGCGATCATGGAGGCGACGTTTATTCGACCGCACTCTGCTGCCTGATGCTGGAAGTATATTATCGCTATCTGCCTACGTTCAAGCATGTCGAGGGTGAAAAAGCCCCGGCCTCAGAGAAGAAGTCTTCTGATGACGTGGTTGTGGACGTGATTTGAGCCCCATGAGTGAGGGCGGGCACATACGACTGCTGCCAACCGATGTCGCGAATAAAATCGCGGCTGGTGAAGTGGTGGAAAGGCCCGCCTCAATTCTCAAGGAAATCCTCGAAAATTCCATTGATGCCGGCTCAACCCAGATTGATGTGGATGTCGTATCAGGCGGGACCCGACTGGTTTCAGTCGCAGATAATGGTTCGGGGATGAACCGTGACGATGCGCTGCTTTCCATCGAGCGCCATGCCACCAGCAAGATCTATACGGCTGCCGACATCGAGCACATTCATACCCTGGGCTTCCGTGGAGAGGCACTGGCCGCGATCTCGTCCGTCTCCCGGTTCCGGCTGCAGACCCGGCGCCATGAAGACCTGGCCGGAACGGAATTGGTGGTCACCGGGGGCAAACTGCTTGATGTGAAGGATGCCGGCTGCCCGCCGGGCAGCACTATCGAAGTGCGGGATCTTTTTTTCAACATTCCTGTCCGCCGGAAATTCCTGCGGTCGCCCCAGACGGAAACCGTGCATGTGCGGCAGATGTTCATGCTGCAGGCGCTGGCCTGGCCGGCGGTTGGCATGAGCCTGACCATTGATGGTCGTCGTTCATGGTCTCTGGCCGCCGGGGCTTCCCCGAAAGAACGGATTCGCGAGCTGTTCGGCAAGGAGATCCTGGTAAAACTGTGCCCGGTCGAAAAGACGGGCGGCGAGGTTAAACTGTCCGGATATGTCAGCCTGCCTGAGTTGACCAGGGGTGACCGGACGGAACAGTACGTTTTTGTGAATGGACGACCCGCCACCGCGCCGGTGGTCAGTTATGCCATTAACGAGGCCTATCATGCCCTGATTGCCGAGGGACGGCATCCTTATGTCTTTTTGTATCTGGAACTCGAGCCAGAGTTGGTGGATGTGAACGTACACCCGACCAAGAAGGAGGTGCGCTTCCGCAATCCCTCCGAGGTGCGGGATGCGCTGATCAGCACGATCCGCTCGGCTTTGTCAGCGGCGGGCTCGGCCTTTGTGGCCGGGCAGGCCACGGCGCCGGACACGGCGGTCAGCCGTGAGGAACAGGTGGTATTGCCGAGCCTCACCATTGATGACCTGCCGCCATCACGTGTGTTCAGCTATCCGCGGTTGCCACCCGTTGAACCGCGTCCCCCGCAACTCCTGCCGGGGAATGGCGCCGGGGCCGGGCCGGGGCCTGCGCCGGTCGTGGCGGGGCTGCCGGCGCCGAAAGGCCCCTGGACGTGGTGCCGGGTGATCGGGCAGATTGGCGGGCTCTATGTGCTGCTTGAAACCGAGGATGGGTATGTGGTGATGGATCCCCATGCGGCGCACGAACGGGTGTTGTTTGAAGAGATCCTGCACTCGCTGGAACATGGCAATGTGGAAAGTCAGGGACTGCTGTCGCCGGTCACGGTCGCGCTTCAGCCGCGGGATGCGATGTATGTGCGCAAGAACCTGGAATTGATCAAGAAAATGGGGGCGGGCGTTTCGGAGTTCGGCGGCGATACGTTTGTGGTGGATGCCTTGCCGCAGGGGATGGATGGCCTGAACATTCAGGAACTTTTGATTGATATGGCCCGACATCTGGAGACGTTGGGCGAGCGGGGGAGTCATACCCGGTGGCGCGAAGAGGCGATTGCACAGGCGGCCTGTAAGGCGGCCGTCAAGGCCCGTGACCATCTGAGCCTGCGTGAAGTGGAGGAATTGGTCGTGGCGTTGGCCTCAGCCGAGATGCCCTATACCTGCCCCCATGGCCGTCCGACCTTGATATACACGTCATTAAAGGAACTCGCCCGGAAGTTTGGAAGGGAATAGAACCATGATCAAGGGTGTGGGACAAATTTTTTTGAAGCCGCCACAAACAGTCCTCCGCACTAAGGCCGCCGAGGCCGGCGGCCCTCCAGCAGGAAACGCCCATTTTGTCTGTCTTCTGGAGGGCCAGCGGCCTCGCTGGCCGTCTTTGTTGAGACGTAATCAGTCTTGTTCTCTAGTAAAACTATGGTACAAAGATGCTAGCCAATTTGAAGCATGCAAAGAACAGGAGTAGAGTTATGAGTGGGATTAAGCGATTCGGGTTTGGGTTTTCGGTGGGTCTCATTTTTGCAGTGGGTGCTTTGCAGGCGCAGGAGCCGGCGCTGAATATTCAAGCTCCCGCCACGGCTCCCGTTGTGACTCACGAGGTGGTGGCCCCTGTTATTACCGAGGTGGTTCCTGTCGTGCCGTCCGCTCCTGCGCCTGTGGCGACCAATGTCCCCTTGCCGCATGTCGCTCCCGTGGTGGTTCACACTGCCACTAATGAGGTCGTGCTGCCCGTCACGCATATTGAGGTTGTGCCAACCAATGTCGTCGTGGTACCCGTTCCTGAAGTTGTGGTGATTCCTGAATCCGAACAGTTCTTTGTAGATACCTGGAAAGATCCCTCCTTTGCGGTGGGGACAAGATTCATGCAGGTGAAGTTGCAGGACACGAAGCGTGGGACGCCGAATGACGGGTCATTCTTCGGCACCATTACTGAGATTTCCGAGATACAGGATAATACGCCCGATAAGGTCTTTATTCAGGCCCGTCTTTTTCACTCTCCCGTCTGGTTTGGTGTGAGTTATGACCATGTCTCCGCCCGGACGATGGATGATAGCAATGGCGATGGCGTAGCGGACATGGGTGGTAGTGATGGTGATGAGGAGATAAAGGGCTACATCCCGTATCTGCAGGCTGCCTGGGACAATGAGACCCGCTTCACCCCCTATGTGCAGTTTGGCTACGCGTTTTATCAGGCCAAATTCCTGCCGAATTCATGGGGTGACAACGGGAGCCGGGGCGTGGATGCCACGAGCAGTGTGAAAGGGTTTGAGTTGGGTGGCGGTCTGGGGGTGCGACTTTACAAGAACCTGTCAGCCGATCTCTTCGCGAGGACCATGAAGGTCGACGATATTACCGGTACCTGGCACGGGCACGGCGCCAGTGGCGGCCCATTTGTCATGACCATGAGCTATACCGCCTTCGGCGCCGGTGTGAGCTGTAAGTTCTAAAGACAGTAGACAGTGAGCAGTTGGCATTCTGCCCACTGCCCACTGCTTACTGCCCACTGCCAACTGCCCACTGCTTACTGCCCACTGCCCACTGCTTACTGCCCACTGCCCACTGCCCACTGCCAACTGCCCACTGCTTACTGCCCTTACGACACTCCCTCGCCACGGCTCATGACGATCTTGCCGGTGCGGACCAGTTCGATGATCTTGAACTTTTTGAGCATGCGGATGGCCATGTCGATTTTTTCCGTTTTCCCTGCAAACATGAGAATCATGGAGGTTTCGGTCATATCCAGATTCTTGCAGCCGAAATGCTCGCCGATCTGAAGCACCTCCGCCCGTTCGGCCGGGCTGACCCCCACCTTGATCATGACGAGTTCCTTGATCACCGCATCATCGCCGGTGTGGTCGACGCAGCGCAGCACGTCGATGAGTTTGCTGACCTGCTTGATGATCTGCTCCAACCCCTCCGGGTTGCCGCTGGCCCCGATGGTCATGCGGGAGAACTTCCCGTCCATGGCGGGGGAGACCACCAGCGATTCAATGTTAAAGCCGCGCCGGGAGAAACATTGCGCGATCCGCGCCAGAACGCCGGGATTATTGGCGACATACACGCTCAACGTATGAACTGGTGCGGGGGTCGTGTTACTTGTGCTTAGAATAGGACTTGTTGTCATGATGATACCTCTGGGTTTGAAAGGTTGCGCCTCAAGTTGAGCCGGTGGGTTTCTCGAGTTTGGTTTTCGGGGCCTCCAGAATCATATCCTCAACGGGACGCCCGGCTGGCACCATCGGGTACACGTTCTCGCTCTTGATGCACTCGACGTTGATCAGGCAAGGGCCATCCTTATACTCCATGGCCCGTTTCAGAATCTTACGGATATCCGCCGGCCGCTTCAGGGTCAACCCCTTGGCGCCCGGATAGGCTTCCGCGAGTTTGGCGAAGTCAGGATTGCCCTCGAGGTTCACGCCGCTTTCGCGTGACTCATAAAACAGTTCCTGCCATTGCCGCACCATACCCAGGTAATGATTATTCAGCACCAGGATTTTGACCGGCAGCTTGTGGATGCAGGCCGTGGCCAATTCGCACAGGGTCATCTGGAACCCGCCATCGCCTGCGATGGCCCACACCTGCGCCTGCGGCTTGCCGAACTGGGCCCCGATGGCCGCGGGAAAGCCGAAGCCCATGGTGCCGGCGCCACCTGAACTGATCCAGGTATCCGGCTGAATCGTTTTGATGAACTGGGCCGCCCACATCTGGTGCTGTCCCACATCGGTGGTGACAATGGCATCCGGTGGCAGCATCTTGTTCAGTTCGTCCAGCACCTGTTGCATCTTCAGGCCGCCTTGCATCTTGTACTTCAGCGGGTGGTGTTTCTTGTAGCCATCCAGATGGCTCAGCCAGGCCTTGGTGTCAAGGTGGGCCACATGCTTGATCAGTTCCTCCACCACCGCACGAGCATCTCCGACGCAGTAATGGTGGACTTGGATCATCTTGTTGATCTCCGCCCAGTCAATATCAATGTGAATGCGCACGGCATTTTTGCAGAACTGCGAAGTCTTGCCGGTGATCCGGTCATCGTAGCGGGAGCCAATGGACATGATGAGATCGCATTCGGCCATCGCCTTGTTGGCATAGGCGGTGCCGTGCATGCCCAGCATGCCCAGTGACAGGGGGTGATCCTCGGGGAAGCCGCCCTTGCCCAGCAAGGTGTTCGCCACGGGGGCACCGAGTTTTTCGGCCAGCTCCCGGACCGCGGCGGTCGCGTGCGATATCAGGACGCCATGACCGCACAGGATCAGGGGTTTGGTTGACCGGCTGAGCGCGGCGGCAATCGCCTGCACCTGGTGCAGGTCGATGGCGGGGATCTCCCCGTAACCCGGCAGATCCATCTCGGGATCCAGCGGGGCGGTGCAGGGGCCGGAACTGATATCCTTCGGGACATCAATGATCACCGGGCCCGGCCGGCCGGTCGTGGCAATGTGGAACGCTTCCTTCATGATCCGCGGGATATCATTCGAAGATTTAACCATATAAGAATGCTTCACCACCGGCATGGTCAGCCCGAACACGTCGGCTTCCTGAAAGGCATCTTTGCCGATCATGGGCGAAATGGTCTGGCCGGTGATGACAATCATGGGCACCGAGTCCATATGCGCGGTCATGATGCCGGTGATCGTATTCGTGGCGCCCGGCCCGCTGGTCACCAGCACCACGCCCGGCTTGCCCGTGGCCCGGGCATAGCCATCCGCCATGTGCGTGGCGCCCTGTTCGTGGCGGACAAGTACCATTTTGATTTTGGTCTTGGTGGTGATGATCGCGTCAAAGATCGGAATGGCCGAGCCCCCTGACAAGCCCCAGATGAACTCAACCCCGTTGTTTTCAAGACACTTGATCAGTGCCTGTCCCCCGTCGAGCGGCGTCGGGGTGGCGGCCATTTCGAGCTTATCGGCTTTTTTGCCAGACTTTTTGGCATTCTTTGATAAAACTGCTATTGCTGTCATGAGTGCAACCTTTCAAATATTCAAAATAATGAGATACATCCTATGTGTAAGTTGATTCTATGGCAAGAAATTATTCATTATATTTGAAACATTTGTATAAATTAGAAAAAGTTAAGCGCAAATTGATGAATTTTGTGATAACTTACCGCGAGGAGGCCAAGACGGCCAGCGAGGCCGCTGGCCCTCCATAAGAGGAATAATCCTGGCGTTTTCACCTGGAGGGCCAGCGGCCTCGCTGGCCGTCTCAAAGAAGAATAATCCTGGCGTTTTCACCTGGAGAGCCAGCGGCCTCGCTGGCCGTCTTTGGATATTGGGCTCCAGATGATGAATTAATTCTCGATAAT
>JBAXDB010000131.1:0-6328 GCA_037141135.1 bacterium
ATCTGCCGCCGGTGAAATTTGATGCGGGAGCGATGGAGCAGGTGGTTTATAACCTTCTGGATAATGCGGTGAAGTATTCTTCTCTTCAGGATGGCGTTGTGCAGATAGAGGTTGGCCTCGTGGCTGAGGCGCGTAAGATTGTGCTTTCGGTGAAAGATCATGGAGTTGGGATGACCCCGGCGGAGGTCCGGCATGTTTTGAAGCCCTATGTACGCGGACGGACTGCCGGACGACAGAATGCCCGCGGAATCGGTCTGGGCTTGGCATTGTGCCAGCATGTCGTGCAAGCCCATGGTGGCCACATTCAGATACAAAGCGAGCCAGGGAAAGGGACTAAATTCGAAGTTGTGTTGCCGGTATAAAAGAGGGGATATATGAAAAGACAATCGAGCGTATTGATTATTGAAGATGATGAGTCTTTGATGCTGGGGCTGGAGGAAAATCTGAATGTGGCTGGATATCGCGTGTTGACGGCTTCCAGCGGGGCAGTGGGCCTTAAGCTTGCGATGGACCGCAAGCCCGACCTGATCTTGCTTGATCTCAATTTGCCTGATCTCGGCGGCTACGAAATCTGCAAAACCCTGAGGGAAAAACGTCATCCCGCTTCGATCATCATGTTGACGGCCCGTAAGGAGGAGGCTGATAAATTGCGCGGGTTTGAACTGGGCGCGGATGATTATGTGACGAAGCCTTTCAGCGTCAAGGAGTTGCTGGCGCGGGTAAATGCCGTGATGGTACGGGTTGAGCGGAAAGTTGAAAAAGGGCTCCAATTCCGTTTCGGGGATTATGTTCTGGATATGGATACCCGGACTTTGTCCTGCAAGGGGAAAGACATTGAGCTGACCCGTACGGAATTCGATTTGCTGGCGTATATGCTGGCCAATGAGGGAAAGTCACTTTCCCGCGAGACCTTGTTGCGCGATGTCTGGGGCACGGAATATTACGGGACACAACGGTCGCTGGACACCTTTGTGGCGATGCTGCGGTCAAAGATTGAGAAGAAAGCCAATACCCCCAAACATATTCTGACCGTGCATGGGGTGGGGTATAAATTTTCCAGCGCGGGATGAGGAGGTGTTGGTTGTTAGGTTGTCAAGTTGTTGAGTTGTTTGGTTGAAGGCAGAGAGGCTCCAGGTTCTCAACAACAAAACAACCCATCAACTTAACAACTATCCTGATTAGGAGAGGTGAATGAAGATAAACCAACGATTAGAGAAAATATTGCTTTTGTTTTTCCTCTCCAGTGCAGGCGCCTTCGCTGCGACGAATGCCCCGCTTGCGTTGCGCTATGCCCGGCTTTATGAGCGGGAGTTGGCCGGGGAGCGGGCGGGTTTGGTGCCTGGCTATCGAGCGCTCTATTCTGCCGCAAAGGGAGTTGATAAAGAACTTTCTGAAAAAATTCTAAATCGGATTGGGATGTGTGAAAGGAAATCCGGACGGAAGGAGCAGGCCCGCACTGCATGGAGGGAACTTGTGGAAACCTATCCCTTAAGCGATCCTGTGGTTGCTTCTGCCCGTGATTCGCTCAAGGCGTTGGAATGGGAAATGGACCGGGTCCAGATTATCGGGTCGGTGCGCACCCCGTCACCCCCGGGGGAAAAGGGTGCGAGCGGCAAATGCCTCGTCTTTGCGGGCGAATGGGGTAATGAGCCGCCTGTTTTGACGGGCGGGGATGGCGTTTTCCGCATGGGGCGTCGCGCGGCGGGGACGTTGCCGGACGGGAACAGTTATGGCCTGGTTTACGCTGAGCATTCCGCGTCAGCTATGGTCGGAACAGAAGTCTGGATGGGCCCCGGGGCAACAGGTCTTACCGTAGCCTTAACCGCCCCCGTCACGCTTGCAGGACGGGTGCTAGATCATTCCGGAACCCCGGTCGCCGAGGCCCGCCTCCGTATCACCGGATTCAAGGCGGCTCCATTTTATCCCGTGCCTTTGCCCATAGATCGACTGATCCCCCCGGCCTTTTCCGGCACGAACGGGACGTTTGTGGTGGAGGGACTTCCGGCTGGTTTACGTTATGAGGTGATTCCTGAAAAGTCTGAGTATCGGGGTGTGTTAGAGGGGGATGTGATTGGACGCCAGGGTTCCAACAGCCTCTATGCAACGGCCAAAACCTTTGCAAATGAAGACTGGGGTCCTGTTCCCGCAATGGCCTGGGCCGGCCGGCGCGACTTGGACTCCAAGGCGATCAGCAATCTGTTTACTGCGATCACCTGGCTCAGGGGAAGTGCGGAGAGTGGCACCCCTTGTCGCTGGGAGGATTTGAAGGGGCACATTGTGGTATTCCATTTCGGGTCGGCTTATGGTGAAGCTTCCCTGCGTGCGCAATATACGGACGAGAGGGGTGGATTGTCCCGTTTAATGGAATTGTATGGGGATCAAGGGGTGTTGTGTTTGTGGGTGTTGCCCGATGGTGAAGGCCGGGGCGAGGCGGTGCAGTTGGCGTTAGGCCTTTACCCGGAGTTAGCAGTGGGAGTGAGGGGAGAGGATAGAGGAGGAGTCCGAGATCCGATATCCGGGCAGGTGGAATGGGGGGAGATGGTGGGAAATGTGGTGCTTGGGCGGGATGGGAGCGTTCAGGCCGTCTGCACGGATCAGCAGGTGTTCAGGGTGGTGAAAAGAGCACTTCAGAAGTAGGTAATTATTGTTATCAAGTCTTGCATTCTATGTGGTGGCATGGTTCTAATCATGTCGGGATCAATTTGGCGAAATAAAGAATGGAAAACAGAGGAGAATGATCATGAAAAGAATAGGCATGCTTGGGGTAGCGGTAGTGATGATGGCGATGGCGGCATTGATCTGGACCGGGTGTGAGAGTGCAGGCGGCACAGGTGGCATCGGGCTGACACCTTCCTCTGTGACACTGGGGGGGAGTTCCAGCAACGCAACGTCTGTGGTGGTCTTTTCCGCCCAGGTTAGCGGGGCTCTGGCGCTGCCTTTAGAGTGGCGTGTTTCGAATTCTGATCTGGGCAATATTCTCAGTTATTCGGGCAGTAATGCCACGTATCGGGCAAATACAGGTAAAACTGGCGAAAATGTTGTTACCGTAACCGATCAATATGGTAACGAAGGGTCAGCTGTCGTGAAGCAGAATTAATGGCGGGTGTGCCCCCTGGAGGGGTGTTGGTTGTCAGGATAACTTTCTAGGCGGCACCTTTCTATTTGCGCACTCTTTTTTTGAGTGATAGCATTGCCTGCACATTAGTGAGTGAGGGTAAGCCTTATGTTTAATAGTCGGAATACGATTCAAGCGGGGAGGTGGCTTCCGGCACGATTACTGTATCTGGGTGTTTGTGTCTGGCTGGTTGTGGCATCAGGTATTCCGGTGGGCGGGGCGGTGATCACCTTGAAGATTCGCGCGATCAATCCCTCCAAGTCGGAAAAGCAGAAAGTCGATGTTAATGCCCTTCTTCCCAATCCTGTCAAACCGGAGGATGTGGAAAATGCGGCGGGTTTGGACCTGGCATATGATGTGGCCGCTAAAACCTATAGTGTCCATAAAGAAGTGGAGCTGAATCCTGCCGAGACCCGGACATTTGAAGTTGTGATCAAGGATATCTGGACGATACCCGAGGGGGAAATCCAGAAGTTGTCGGTACATGCCGGTAAATTGGCCGGGGAATTGAAATCGACCGATAAGGAGGAAACGGCCGGGCGGCTTCTGGGGGTGATTGAGGAGGGGATAAAAGTCGTGATCGCGCGGCAGGCGGCCTATGCGGTGGGCGCGGTCAAGCCCCTGGATCATATACGCGCCTATGAGGCGAATTCCGAGGCACTCGGCCGGATCCGTAAAGATGTGGGAGTGCTGGAGAATTTGGTCATTTCGGTGGGCAAAGAGCCGGAAATGATTCTGGGGGCCCCAAAAAGTGCTCCGGCCCCGGATCGTGATATCAATGAGGCGACCAATACCGTCGTGGTTCTGCATATCAAAATCACCAACTCCTCGCCGACGGAGAAGCGCAAGATCCCGGTGCGGCATGAGTTTCCTGCGGAGGTGCGGGCCACGGATATTCTCGATGCGGGTGGCCTGCAGGTGGGCGTGGATGCTGAAAAGAACGTCTGTTACGCCTACCTGCTTGAGGCGCTGGAATTGGAGCCGAAAGGGGTTCGTGTTTATGATGTGAAAATCAAAGATCCATGGGCGTTGCCGGGTGGGAAGTTGCCTAAATTGGAAGCGCGCATCAAGGAAATCCTCAATATCACCCGTGAAATGGATTCCTACAAGGCGGTGAAAGTTCAGGCGCAGGCCATTTTGAAGGAGTTGGACGAGGTCAAAGGCCGGAAGGGGCCGGATGTGGTGAACGACCAGTATGTGGCCTTTGCGCGGCGGCAGGTGGCGGATGTGCGGGCGATTGAGGGGCGCGTTCAGCGGTTGGAGGAATTCTTTCAGCCAAGTGAAAAGCCGATCAAGGGTGGCATTCCCATCATGGATGTTCCCCGCCCTGATAAGCGCACCACCTGGGTGATTATCTACATCATTCTCGGATTTCTTGGAATATTCAGCATTTTATTCTTCCTGCGGTGGTACGGCAAAGGAAAGGCCGAAAAGGTGGATAGGGCTGGCGAATAAACACAAACGGGTTTTGCGACTATGGCGTTAACTTTAAAAATATCCCCGCTTCAGATGAAGGAGTATGGGGTTGTTTCTGAAATCAAGCAGGGGATTGCCCATGTGACTGGCCTGACTAACTGCATGAACGGTCAGTTAGTGCATTTCGATGGCGGGAGCCAAGGCACCATTGTCGGTTTTGACAATGGCTATGAGCTGGTGATGATTGTCAAGGAAGCGGCAAAGCTCAAGCCCGGCGATAAGCTCTACTCCACCATCGAATCCTGTACTGTACCGGTGGGCGAGCAATTCCTGGGGCGGATGGTCAACGGACTGGGCGAACCGGTTGATGGGTTGGGGCCCATCAAAGCGGATCAGAGGCAGCCGATCTTTAATCAATCCCCAAGCGTGCTGGAGCGGACGCCGTTGAAGGAATCCCTGGAGACCGGGGTGAAGATTCTGGACATGATGAATCCGGTTGGAAAAGGCCAGCGTCAATTGATTTTGGGTGATCGGGTGACGGGGAAAACCACGATTGCCACCGACACTATTCTGAATCAGCGTGGCAAGGGAGTCATTTGTATCTATTGCTGTATTGGCAAGGCTGAGGCCTCGCTGAACAAGGTGATGGAGCTGTTCCGGGAAAATGATGTCATGAGTTATGGCATCGTTGTGTCGGCGACGGCGGCGTCCGCTGTCGGCCAGCAATATCTCGCCCCTTATGTCGCGGCCAGTTTAGGTGAGTATTTTATGGAGAAGGGGCGCGATGTGTTTGTGGTTTTCGACGACCTTACCAAGCATGCGTGGGTGTACCGCCAGATGTCTCTGCTCCTGGAGCGGTCGCCTGGACGTGATGCCTATCCGGGCGACATTTTCTACCTGCACTCCCAGTTGGTGGAGCGGGCGGGTAAATTGCGGCCGGAGCGGGGTTCCGGCTCCATGACGTTTTTCCCCATTGTGGAAACCGTGCAGGGGGATGTGACCGGGTATATTCCCACCAATATCATCTCCATGACCGATGGGCAGATCTACGTCAGCACACCCCTGTTTACGGAGGGGTTTAAGCCGGCGATTGATATCGGGTTATCCGTCTCTCGTATTGGCAGTAAAGTCCAATGGCCGGCGATGCGGAAACTGGCGGGAATTTTGCGGTTGGAGTACATTCAGTACAAGGAGCTGGAGAAGCTGACCCGTATCAAGGCGGGGGTGTCTGCGGCGGTTGAGAAGCGGCTGCAAAAAGGGAAAGTCGTTGCGGAGATTCTCAAGCAGGACAAGAATGCGCCGGTTGCGATTGAGGCGCAGATCATGATCCTATATGCGCTGGCCAACGGATTCATGGACCATCTTAAGCCCGACCAGGTGGGCGCCTATCAGGCAGGACTATTAGCTAAAATAAGGGCCGAAAAGCCGGAGTTGATCCAGGAGCTGGTTCAGAAAAAGGATCTTACCGAACAAATAAAGGAGGGGCTCAATGAGCAACTCACCGCGTATGGCAATGGCACCATTTAAGATGAAGATTTCAGAGACCGGCGTGATCAAGGACATCAAGAAAATGATTGTCCGGATTACGGGCCTGCCCTCCTGTCTGAATGGTCAGCTTGTGGATTTCGGCGGTGACAACAAAGGCATCATCATGGGCTATGATACGGAGGATGTGTTGGCGCTGTTGCTTGGCAGTGATACGGGTGTCCGGTTGGGGCAAACGGTTACCGGGAACAGCGAGCCATTTACGATTCCGGTAGGTGAGGCGATGATCGGGCGCATGGTGGATGCCATGGG
>JBAXDB010000132.1:0-6296 GCA_037141135.1 bacterium
ACCCGAAGCCCCCCCTCCCGCCTGGATTCAGTCGGCCAAGGACATCCTGAACCGCATCTGGCAATGGATATTGGTGGGCGAGGAATACCGCCCCAAAGGGGTGACCATGGAATATGCCGTGGCCACAACCTGGCTGACGCGCGTGGGGATCGTCCTGCTGGTGGCCTGTGCTGGGTATTTCCTGAAGTGGTCATTGGATAATAACCTCATGGGCCCGGCCACCCGGGTGGCCATGAGCGTTCTCTTTGGACTCGGCATGCTGGGCGGCGGCATCCGTTTACTCGGGAACCGGTGGAACATTCTGGGGCAGGGCTTCGTGGGAGGCGGCCTGGCAACCCTCTATTTCAGCATGTATGCGCTTGGTCCACTCTATCACCTGCTGGATTCCATGGTCCTGATCTTCGCCCTGATGATACTGATCACGGTCGCGGCCGGGATACTGGCCCTCTATGCCGACTCCATGCTGATCGCCATCTTCGGCCTGATCGGCGGCTTCTGTACCCCTATTCTACTCAGCACCGGTGTCCCCAACTTCATCGGACTGTTCAGTTATCTCCTTCTGTTGAATCTCGGCATCCTCGGCATCGCCTATGTCCGCCAATGGCGCCTACTGAACTATCTGGGCTTCGTATTCACTTACGCTCTCTATATCGGCTCACTCAGCCAATACCAAAAATCGGATTTCCCGGTCGCCCTCACCTTCCTGTCGCTTTTCTTTGTGGCACACTCCACTCTCGTCTTCCTTCATAACCTGCGCCGCTCCATTCACGCGACCATCCTCGAAATCATCCATCTGGTACTCAACGCCGGGCTTTACGCCTGGTTTGCCTATAACCTCATCATCGACGCCTCAGGCCGCCCCTACCCGGCGCTGATGACCCTTGCCCTCGCCCTGTACTTTATCCTGCACGTTGCGGCCTTCATCCAGCTGAAGTCAACGGACCGCCGTCTGCTGGTGGCGCTGATCGCCCTGGCCGGTTTCTTTACCACGCTGACCATGCCGCTGGCCCTGGAGCAGGAGACCCTGACCCTGGCCTGGGCTTTACAGGCTTTCATGTTCCTCTGGCTCGGCCGCCGGCTCGACAGCGCTTTTCTCCGTCAGGTGGCCTATGTCGTCTACGCCCTCACCTTTATGCGCCTCGCGGTATTTGAATTCCCCCGCTTTGACTTCTCCGGCGCCACCCCGCCTGACATGAGCGCCTACTGGAAAGCGCTGGCCACCCGGCTATGGACTTTCGGTGGGGCTATCGGCTCGGTCGCGGCCGCCTTCTTTCTCGAGCTTCGCCAGACCGTCGCCCCCACCGGACAAGCCTCCGAGCCACTGCCCGATACGCCTGACGTCGCACCCGCCGCCCTGACCCATCGCATCTTCTTCTGGGGTGCCGTGGCGACGATATTCTTATACCTCCACAGCGAGCTTTACATGCTGTTCAGCTTTTTTACGCCTTGGCGGCCAGCTATGCTGACAGGCCTGTGGTGCGCCATGGCGGTGGGCTTTCTACTGCTTTACCGTTCAGCTCAAACCACCCCGTTTTTCGCCGGCCTGATCTTCTTTGCCGCCGGCGCGGTGGCCAAAACGCTTTTTGTGGATATGCCCGGCTGGCATCTGTGTGAACAAGGCTATTTCAACATGCCCTACTCCCCATTTATCGCACTCATGCGCTGGCTGGACTTTGCCTCGGTACTCGCACTGCTTGTTGCGGGAGCCGCCCTGCTTTATCGACAGGGCAGCAAAACCGTTATCCCCGCCCTCTTCGGTTACACCGCCATCGCTCTGCTCTGGCTTTACCTGACCACCGAACTCTACAGCCTCCTGCACTGGAAACTTCGCGAATTTGAAGCCGGCGGCATCTCGGTACTCTGGACGCTCTTCGCCTTCAGTTTCATCACCGGGGGGATCTGGAAACGGCTACGTGCCATCCGCATCGTCGGCTTGAGCCTCTTTGCCATTGTCGCCATCAAGGTCTTTATGGTCGACATGGCCCACATGCCAGCCCTCTACCGCGTCATCGCCCTGATGATTATCGGCATCCTGCTGTTACTCGGGGCATTTGCCTATCTGCGAGCCAGCAAAGGATTCATCAAGGAGGAAACCTCATGCTAAACGCGTTTAGCATTCATTTTTTATTGATTACTGCGGCATCGGTATTGCCACTGTTTGGAGCCACTCCCGATGCCTTCAAGCTGTTCAAGTCCCTTCAGCCACCCGCCGGCCTATTCGCCGAAATCGGGTCTTTTACACTTGATGCCGAACTGTTCGACGGACTGGATGTCCCTCCTGCCAATCTTCGCCTCTTTGACGGCGCCGGCCAGGAGACCCCATTCCTGATACGGCTCAAAGTCCCCCTGCGCACGATCGAAACCCTGCACCCCTTCGCACCGGCCAGAATTGAATCGTTCCGGACGCTCGACAACAACCGGATTGAGATGCTGGTGGAGCGCGACCCGAAACATCCTCAGCCGGCGGCACTCCAGTTCGAATCCAGTGTGCGGAATTTCGAGAAGCTTGTCACCGTCTCCGGCAGCATGGATCGCCAACTCTGGACGGTTCTTGCCACCAACGAACCGATCTACGACTACTCCCGCTTCGTGGATGTGAGGCGTGACCGGATCCCGCTTACCATCGGCAACTATCGCTGGTACCGGATCGAAGTCTCAAACATCACCGAGAACAAGGATTCCCCACTGGTTGAGATCATCCGGCAAACCCGCGGCAGTCAGATTGCGAATGAGACCGAAGCCACCTCGTTCCGCCGGGAGCCATTCCGGATGGACCGGATTACATTCCTTGAACGGCATACTTCTGTCGAGTCAGGTGACCCGGAGACTCGGGAGCGAGAGATTTCCAACTGGGTTGTCAATCAGGATCAGCCCAAGCAACAAACCATCCTCACGTTTTCCACCCCCCGCGAACCGCTTGCCGCCATGGTGCTAATCACAGAAGAAGCAAACTTCTCACGGGCCGTGACCCTTGAAGGACGTGCCACGGAGCAGGAAGCCTGGCAGACGCTGGCCAGTGGCCGTATCACCCGTATCCGCGCCGGGATGGTCCAGCAGGACAGCATGACCCTGACGCTCCCCCGCGAATATCGCGGCCGGTACTTCAGGCTGACCCTTCAAAATCAGGACAATCCGCCGCTGATCTTTGCCGGGTTGCGTGCCCGCTACAACACTTACGAAGGCCTTTTCTTTCCCAAGGCTGGTGCCAGTTATCGAGTCTATTTTGGAGGAACGGAGATTCCCGCGCCCCGATATGATGTCGCCACCGTGCTCTCGGGAATCCCGGCAGGTTCAGGAGCCCCATGGACGGCTGGCGCCGCGCAACCCAATCCAGAATTCAAAAAACAACGCGCTCCACTGATGTCCGGCAAAACCATGCTAACCGCCGCCCTCATCCTGATGATAGCCATTTTAGGCCCTATCATCATCAAACTGGCCCGCAAGATTTCCTGACATTGTATATCTTGAACAACCAGTACTGTATTGGTTGTTCACGCGGCACATCATGTCCCTTTTACAAGTCCAAGGAGGTTGTCGCGGGTAAGAAGTGCGGCATCTTGCGGACGTTCCAAGAAGGGGCGGACGTCAATTACTGCCCGTTCCCAGTTTAACTGTTCCAATCGGTCGGCGATCACTTTACGCCAGTTACCTTCCATCAGTTCCGGCCCGGTCCAACCCGTTTGGCGCAGGGCGTTGTTCAGCAGGATCAGGTTCGGGGCTGGCCAACGACGATCCGACAGGTACCACATCAGGTCGTACAGGTCGCGACCTTTGGTGTAGACCCGGCTAAGAACCGCATGCAGTTTGCCAGCGAGCAGGGAGGCGGGATCGTAGTGAAGGAGTCGAGATTCAACATGTCGCCGCGTGATCGAGATTTCAGTCCCCGCCCCCGCCGGTGGCCGGGAATCCACCTCCACCTTGATCATGAAAACTTCGTCCGGCTGCATCGAAAGGCCCAACTCGTACAAAAGCCCCCGAAATTTGACCAGAGCCGATTTGACGGTATTTTCCTCTCGGATTTTCCGATCCATTGAATACGTTTCAGCCCCGAATGCGGCGCACACGCCATCCATGTAGGGTACAATTGTATGGCTTGTATCCTGTCGGGTCAGCGAAAAATCCAAGTCTTCCGAAAACCGTTGTAACCCATACAGAAACCTCAAGGCCGTCCCCCCAAGGAAGGCCCACTCCTGGAAGACCCCTTGATCCACCAGCATTTGCAACATGCGCGCCTGCAGATATTCCCGGACAAGATTGCGGCGACGGTTCAAATCAGGCGCCTCACGGGCCAGTAACTCTCGAAGATACTCTTTCATCACAGCACTCCCGCTTCAGGATCCCTGAAGCTCTCGCAGACGTTTCACCGCCCGCTCCAATTTCGGACTTCGATCCATTCCGGCCAGGGATTGAGTTCGTGTCCAATCGAATTTTTCAGAGGGTTCAAACCGCAATTCACGCAGGTAGCCCGGATCATCACTTCGCGGCGTAAGATACAATAGATCCAGCAACGCCTTTTCGGGCGTAGCCATAAACACCATCCGGTCCGGCGCAGTTTTAACCTGACTGTATCCCATGAACCAATCCGGCTTGATGTGCTGATAGGAGAAGGATCCAACCGGCGTTTGAAGAATCTCAGGGCGCCCCGTGGTCACACTGGTCGTCTCCGGGACATATTCAGGAATCATTCCATACCAAGCCAACGCCGATTGGAGACTGACGTAAGACGCTTTTTTCAAACGATTGGCCACATAAAATGGATTAACTATTTTCCGTCGCCAGGGATTTTCCAGCATGTAGAAACCACGCCGAAGCTGAATGACCTTGCCCACCTTGATCCACCTGTCCAATTGGCGGCGAATATCTGGCAAAGAAGACTTCATTCCCACTGTCAACCAACCAGTAGTAAAAACTTCCTCATATGCAACCGAGGCAATAAGCTCATTAAAATTCATTCACGCAAGATGACATTAATGTCTATATATTGCAACGTTTAAAAAGATTAATTACAATAGATAACAGAACAGCTATTTATCGCAAACAGATTCTGGATCCTGATTTCTGAATTCTTCTTCCAGCTATCCATCAATCAATACATCCCCTTCGCGGAGAATGATGGGCGTCATGACGATGCCAAGTTCCTCCTCAAAGCGGCGAACGAGCCGGAGTTCCCGGTCGGTAAGCAGAGAAATCGCGCAGCCTTTGGCACCCGCACGGGCGGTGCGGCCCACCCGATGCAAATAGGCCTTACTCTCGCTAGGCATATCAAAATTGAAAATGTGGGTGACTCCCTTGATGTCCAAACCCCGGGCAGCGACATCAGAAGCAATCATGACATTAACGCGATCTCCCCGGAAATCATCCATGGCCTTCTTGCGCTCGTCCTTTGTGAAGGCGCCATGCAAATCGGCCACCTTGATCTTGTGATGCGCCAGCTTGGAGGCAATGACCTCGGCGTTCTCATTACGATGGACAAAGACCAGCGAGCGGGCAGGATTCATGGCACGGATCAGTTTACGCAGCCAATCCGGCTTTTCGCGTTCTTCACAGCCCAGATACAAGTGCTCAATATCAGCGTTCACCCGGGCCGAACCCGCCCGCACCATCACCAATTCCGGCGCCATGGACGTCGCCTCCTGGGTGGCATCGGCCTGTTCAGTGGCCGAAACAAAGACCAGTTGCCGGTTCGGCGGCATGGATTTCACGATCGACCGGACCGATGCCAAACTCTCGGCACTCAGCAAGCGGTCCGCCTCATCCAGCACCACGCTCTTGACCAACCCGGTTTTCACCTTGTTCAGGGAAATCATTTCGCGGATCCGCCCCGGCGATCCGATGACGACCTGAGGTTTCTTTTTCAGTTTATCAATCTGACGTTGCATCTGCGTCCCCCCGATCAGGAGCACAGACCGGATAGGCAGTCCGGCATTGACCGACAACGTGCCCGCCTGCCGCTGAATCTGAATGGCGAGTTCATGCGTCGGCACCACCACGATCATCTGGGTTGCCGCTAACAAAGGGTCGATTCTTTGAAACAGCGGCAACAGGTAGGCCAGTGTTTTGCCAGTACCTGTTTCAGAGTTGAGATAGGCGCTTTTACCTGCCAGAAGCACCGGCAGGGCTTCAACCTGAATGGGCATGGGGTCGGTAATTTTTTCGGTGGCCAAAGCCGTTATTAACGACGGCAGTAATCCCAATTCAGTAAATGTCATATTAATCCCTTTCGTGCCTTGAGGTGGGGAATCATAGCAGACAACAATACAGAATGCCATAAAACCAGAGGCGTGATCGTTTAAAGA
>JBAXDB010000133.1:0-6271 GCA_037141135.1 bacterium
GGCAGTGGGCAGTGGGCAGTGGGCAGTGGGCAGTGGGCAGTGGGCAGTGGGCAGTAAGCCCGAGGGCCGCTGGCTTCTATCCACTCTCTACTGCCTACTGCTTACTGCCCACTGCCTACTGTCTACTGCCTACTGCCTTGCTGCAACCGCCCAGACCAATGAAACGGGAGAGTCCACAACGACGGCGGTGGCAGAACTGCCGGGGGTTGATGAACTGATGGCCAATCTGTTGGCGCGACTCCCGGCCAAGCCCATCACTCTTACCGGCGAACTGGTCACCACCTCGGAGAATGATCAAAAATCAAAACTTAATATCATCATCCAGTTGCGCTATCCGCAGGAGGCCACCTACACGCTCTGCGATACGTTTGGGAAATCGCTCGAGCAGCTCACTGTAACCCGGAAAAAAGGAATTACCTCCTATCGTTACCTGTCAGGAGATCCCCTCACCCAGGCTGCTGTTCCGCGCCAGGATGTCCGGATCCGGAACACCGCGCTTAGCTGGATGGATCTGACGCTCGGATTCCTGTGGTGGGACGGGGGCAAGATCATTGGCCGCGTGGAGGCAAGGGGACAACCCTGCTATCTTCTGGATCGGCGTGCCCCGCAGGATGACATGGCCCCTTATGCCCGCGTCCAGCTCTGGGTGGATACCAGGATCTCAATGCTGATCCAGGCCGATGGTTACGATAAAATGGAAAATCTTTTCCGCCGTCTCTCGATAAAAAGCTTTAAGAAAATCAACCACGAATGGATGATCAAGGATCTTGAAGTTGAGGATCTGGCGTCCCATACCTCCACACTCCTGCGCATTCGCGACGCCGAGGGAGCCAAAACCCCTGAAACGTGATACGATTCAGGGATTTTGGGTTCTTGGTGATCTGTTATGAGTTATTCGGGAATTGCCTGATAACAAATAACGAATAACCCATAACTTTTTCTTCCCCCCTCGACAGTTCCCACTCTTATCTCTATAATCCGGCATCATGAAAACAATACAAATTTTCACCTCTTTGCTCATGCTACTGGCCCTGATGTTTGCCCCGGATTCTGCGCAGGCATCAACCACAACCAATTTGAGCCATCCGGCCGCTCCCGGCATGGTATATATCATCCCCATAAATGACGTGATTGACACCGCCCTGATCTATGTGATCCGCCGCGGCCTCAATGAAGCCGAAGACGGGGGTGCGGAAGCCATTATCTTTGACATCGATACCCCGGGCGGACGGGTGGACGCCGCGGAGGAAATCCTGAACATGCTGCGCGGCGTTAAAACCCCCACCTATACGCTGGTCAATCCCAATGCCATCTCCGCCGGGGCCATCATCGCCATGGCGACCGATCACATCTACATGACTCCCGGGAGCAAGATCGGGGACGCCATGCCCATCATGCTCGGCCTCACAGGCGAGGTTCAACCCATGCCGGAGTCCGTTGAGGAAAAATCCGTATCCTACGTGGCCGCCATGATCCGGGCCGCCGCTCAACACCGTGGCCATGACCCCCAACTCGCCGAGGCGATGGTGCGGCGTGACGCTGAATATAAAATCGGAGACGAGGTCATCTCCAAAAAAGGCCGCCTCCTCACGCTCACCAACAAGGATGCGGAACGCCTCGTCGGCCCCGAAAAGCGCCCCCTGCTATCGGCCGGCACCGTGGAAAACCTTGATGCCCTGCTTAAAAAAATAGGTAAAGACAAGTGCAAGACCATTGAGTTGAAGGTTACCTCCGCCGAAGAAATCGCCCGATTTATCGAATCGATCTCCATCGTCCTGCTCGGGCTCGGGCTGCTTGGCCTCTATATTGAGTTCAAGACCCCCGGTTTCGGACTCCCCGGCATTGCGGGCATCCTCCTGCTTGCCATCTGGTTCTGGGGGTCACATATTGCCGGTCTGGCGGGAATGGAAGAGGTGGCCCTGTTCCTTGTGGGCGTCATCCTGTTATGCGTGGAACTTTTTGTTTTCCCGGGCGTAATCCTGCCCGGTATCATCGGTTTGACGCTGATCATCGCCTCCATCCTGATGGGGATGACGCAGCATTACCCGGGAGATCCGTGGTACCCGACCCTGCCGGCCATCACTACCTCGGCTCTCCAATTCGTTCCTTCGCTGCTTATAGCCGCTGCCGGAGCCGTGCTGGCCGCCACATTCCTTCCCAAGGTACCTGCCTTTAACAAGCTCATTTTGAATGCCACTGTTACGACACAAGCAGGGGACTCCGCTCACGCCCCTGAGAGCACAGCCAGGGTTGGACAGCAGGGGATTGCCGAAACACGCCTGAATCCAGCCGGTGCCGCCCGCTTTGGCGACTCTCGTTTCAATGTCGTGTCACCGGGTGATTTTATTGAGCCCGGCGAAAAAATCATGATTGCCGAAATCAAAGGAAACCGCATAATCGTTGAGCGCCTGAAAACTGTCTGAGCAAAGGAACCTCTGAAATGGATAACACGACGTGGTTAATTACATTGTTGCTGGTGGGGACCTTCCTCATCGGCGCTGAAATTTTCATTCCTGGCGCCGTGGCGGGCACCATCGGTGGCGCGGCCTTGTTTGCCGCCGTTGTTGTCGCCTTCAATATCAGCCCCACGTGGGGATTCTACGTCCTTTTCGGGGTTTTCATTCTGGTGGCCCTGACAACCATTGCCTGGATCCGGCTGTTCCCGAAATCGGGAATCGGACAGAAAATGACATTGTCGGTCGACGGCAAGGTATTCAAGTCCTCCGATTCCCGGCAGGCCTTGCTCGGGAAAACTGGAGTAACCCACTCCGATCTCCGTCCTGCAGGGTTCGCCCTGATCGATGGCAAGCGGATTGATGTGGTATCCGAAGGGGGGCTGATCGACAGCAATGTCCCCGTCTGCGTGATCAAAGTTGAAGGCACCCGGGTGGTGGTACGAAAGGTTGAGGCATGAAGTTCCGTCTGGTCGCAATCATACCACTGTTACTCCTCGCCTCGATGGCCAGCGCCATCGAGTTCCAGGGGACCAACACTTTCACTCTGTCAGCAGATCAGACGCTTACTAATGAACTATGGTTGCAGGCCCGCACCGTAACACTGGCCGGGACCGTCGGGGAAGATTGCTTCGTCTTTGCCGACAGCATGGGCCAGCAAACCGCAACCAATCTCCCCACGCTCCGCCTCGCCGGTCTGTTTTGCGCCGACATCTGGGGATTTGGCGAAACCATTGAAATGACCGGCATTGCCTCCAACAACCTTCGCCTTGCGGCGGTTAAAACCGTCATCATCAACAGTCATGTCGGCCACAATCTGATGGCCTTTGCCCCTACCGTCAGCCTCGGCGAAGATTCAAGCGTGCAGGGGAGCGCCCTTCTGGCCGGACAAGACGTTATTATAAGCGGCACCATCAGAGGGAATACCCGGATTTACGGAACCAAGGTCACCCTGGACGGAAAATTTGAGAATGATCTGCATGTAACCGCCTCTGAAATCACGGTCATGCCTGGCACGGAAATCAAGGGTGATTTTTACTACCAGATGGAAGGCGATCTCGTCCTTGACTCCGGAGTCCTGCTGGGCGGAAAAATGATCAAGCAAGATCCCCCCATCCCCGCCCCCACCTCAACCTCTTCCACCCTGATGCTTCAATTGACGCTCCTGTGCGGCGCCATCATGGTCGGCATGGCTTTTGTCTCGCTGACGCCGGGAATTGCCGCCCTCAGCGTCCACAAGCTGACGGAATCCTTCTGGCGCTGTATTCTATTTGGCTTCATCGCATTTGCCCTGGTGCCCCTGATTGCCGCCTTTCTATTGTTTACCGTGGCCGGCATCCCGCTCAGCGTCATTCTGATCCTGGCCTATGTGATCCTGATCTATGTCAGCAAGATCATTGTGGGCCTGTTCATCGGGCATCTCATAATCCGGAAAAGCACACCGGTTCCGCCCAACCTTCTTTTCCCCGTCATGTCGCTGGGGCTGTTGGCGCTCTATGCGGCCACCAGCCTGCCGTTTCCCTTTGACATTGTGTTCTGGTTCGCTATTACTCTATCCGGAATGGGTGCGCTGGTGAGCGCCATACTGGATCGGCGAACCCCGGTTCTGGTATCATGTTCCGTGGAGCAAGGGAGCAAGCCGCCCCCTGTTTCCGGAGCCACTCCGCCAGGAGCCTGATCGTTGAATTTGAGAGGTTGTGTTGAAGTAAACAGGATACGAAAGGAAATGTTATGCAGAATATTGCCGGGATTATCGTCATATTAATTGCTGTTGTCGCCCTGATCATGCTGGGCGTATTTTTCTATTTCATCAAGGTCTGGGTTCGCGCCCTGATGTCAGGCGCCCGTGTGCCGATGTTGACGCTGGTCGGAATGAAACTCCGGCACGTCCCACCCACCCTCATCGTGGACGCCCGTATCCGGGTGATCAAGGCCGGCCTGACCTTGTCGTCGGACCTGATCGAGGCGCATTACCTCGCCGGTGGTGACGTGATCAATGTCGTCAACGGGCTCATCGCTGCTGATAAAGCCGGCATTGACCTGACCTTCCAGCAAGCGGCCGCCATCAACCTTGCCGGGCGCGATGTCCAGGAAGCGGTACGGACAAGCGTTATTCCCAAGGTCATTGACTGCCCCGATCCCCAGAAGAGCCAGGTATCCATGCTTGATGCCGTGGCGCGCGATGGTATCCGCATGCTGGTGAAAGCCCGTGTCACGGTGCGCACGAACCTGAATCAACTGGTCGGTGGCGCCGGCGAAGACACGATTATTGCCCGTGTCGGACAAGGTATCGTGAGCGCCATCGGTTCCTCCGCGACCTATAAGGCGGTACTGGAAAATCCTGACGCCATCAGCCGCCGGGTGCTGGCCAGTGGCTTGGACTCACAAACGGCTTTCGAAATCGTTTCGATTGATATCGCGGATATCAGCGTGGCCGGCACAGGGGCCAAGGATGTCGCCAACGTTGGTGCCATGCTGGAAACCGAACGCGCCGAGGCGGACAAGAAGCTGCGCCAGGCTGAAGCCGAAGGCCGTCGCGCCATGGCTGTCGCACGCGAACAGGAAATGCGCGCCCTGGTACAGGAAATGCAGGCCCGCGTGGTTGAGGCTCAAGCGGAAGTTCCCCGCGCCATGGCCGAAGCCTTCCGCAAGGGGAACCTGGGCGTTATGGATTTCTACCGGATGCAGAACATTCAATCCGACACCGATATGCGCAAAACCATCGCAGGCGAACCGCATGGCCAGGAACAGAAACCCGTTCAACTGTAAGCCATCAGTATGAATCTTTTTTTCATCGCCGCCTCGGACATGGATGTGATCATTGGGATCATTGCCGTGGTCGGCTGGATTCTTGCCCAGATTTTCGGCAAGAAGAAGGCGGACACCCCGCCCCAGGCGGGATCTCCGCCAGAGGCGGGCGCCCCCGTTGATCCCGGGGAGGAGTTGCGGAGGTTTTTTGAGGAAATTGAAAAAAAGGTCAAGCCTCCCACTTTGCCCCAGCCTGTTGCTCCACCCCCACTTCATCAGAAGACCCACCGGGAAAAGTCATCACGTCGGAGTCATGAGCAGCGGCAGGAGACCTTATCTTCCCAAAAACAGCCGCAATATTCCGCCGCCGAAGCCGCCCAGGTCTTTCAGGCTGAAAGGGTCGCATCATTTGCCTCGTCGCGGACATTGGCACGACCCGCGGCCCCTTTGGCAATGCCAGAGTTACGCAACTCCATTACCCTGCGAAAATTCATCATCGCCAATGAGATCCTGGGGAAACCGATCGCGTTGAGGCAGAGCTAGATCTTCAGAATCCGTTCATCGGCGCGTCCCGCCCGCTCCTCTTTCGCGGTCAGATAGGGCTCTGTCTCATATTGGCCAACCTTCTTCAGGCGGTGAAGGACGGTCGCAACGTCTTCGGTCGCCGCCTGGCATTCCTGAATCATGGCCCGCATTTCCGGCGAAACCTCGGAACGTTTCATGAGTTCCAGATACCCCCTGATAATGGTCGCAGGCTGCCCCAAATGATGGCAGGCGGCGCCTACCGTCTCCACCATGACCCGCTGCTGCTCCGCCTGAACCAGGGCTTTGGAATGGGCTTCTATCTCCCTGACCTGTTCAGAGCCCTGCTTAATCACTGCGCCAATCGAGCGTTGAATCGCGACAA
This sequence comes from bacterium, assembly GCA_037141135.1. GTDB lineage: Bacteria > Verrucomicrobiota > Kiritimatiellia > CAIKKV01 > CAITUY01 > JAABPW01. Next base: position 6,109 of record JBAXDB010000133.1, read on the forward strand.
AATCCTCACTTGATTGATCCGCGGCAACCAGAGGCTCCCCTCCGCGTGACATTTCCTCAAGATACCGGCGCAACCGGTTCACCTCCAGCGTGTGCCGCACCAATAACATCGCGCCCAAGGCCATCATTCCGACAATGGAAGGCAGCAGCAGGAAGAGCGTCTC
>JBAXDB010000134.1:0-6240 GCA_037141135.1 bacterium
GGAGGGGAACTCCTTCGGGCTTTCTTTTTTCTCTGGCTCCCCTCCTTGGTAGGAATAAGAATTTCACCCACCCCTAACCCCTCCAGGGAGGGGAACTCCTTCGGGCTTTCTTTTTTCTCTGGCTCCCCTCCTTGGTAGGAACAAGAATTTCACCCACCCCTAACCCCTCCAGGGAGGGGAACTCCTTCGGTCTTTTTCTACTCCTGCTCCCCTCCTTGGAGGGGCCGGGGGTGGGTTCTTCGGAGTCATGCCTTATTGCCCAAAGCTTTTCTGATGTAATCGGTCGTGCTGAATCCCTCGACCATCGCCGTACAGACCAAACGCCCGCCCCAGCTTTCGACCAGCTCACGTTCAGCCCGCACCCGCTCTGGTTCATAAGAGCCGCCTTTTACATGAATCGCCGGACGAAGTTCCCGGATCTCATCAAGTGGATTGTCACCGGCAAAAACCAACACCTCGTCAACACATTCCAGCGCCTTGAGGGCCGCAATCCTGAATGCTTCAGGGAACACCGGCCGTGTGGCCCCCTTGTAGCGCGCGACAGAGGCATCGCTGTTGATCAAAACTGTCAGCGAGTCCCCCAGCGCGCGGGCCTCCCTCAAAAACCGCAGATGCCCGATATGCAAAATATCGAAACACCCATTTACGGTCACCAATCCGCTTTGGAGGGCCAGCGGCCTCGCTGGCCAGGCCGCCTTGGGCATCGCCGTCACCTTGACCGGCGTCCGGTTCGCCGCTATGGCCGCAATGATATCTTCTGTAAAACAGCCATCGAGAGGCGCCATCTCAACCACCCGTTCCGCTGCTGATAAAATGGCTTCCGAATAGGGTTCTGCCGACTTTTGCCTCCCGGCTGTCACCCAGATAAACGGCTTGAGTCCGGCAAAAACAAAATTCGCATCCGCCAAAGGTACGCTGGTCACAGCATCCACTTGACGCAGGTACGACACCATTTCCACCCGGGTCTCAAGTCTGTTTTGCGGACGGCCTTTCGAGCTATGTGCGGCAACGACATCATCAGGTTCCACCACCACCACGACTCGCTTCGCCAGCATGCCGGCCTGCTGCAAGACCGCCAGATTGCCCGGCTGTAAAATATCAAAGCTGCCCGTGACCACCGCCACAGACTCATCCGTCTGCCGTCGCCAAGCGATCAGTCCGTCACGTGATTTTACTTTTTCCATACCCTTTACCCCATATAAATCAAAGATTTACCACCCGCTGCGCTGGAGGGCACGGAGCTACGGAGAAGATGACCAACACTCTTCACACTCTCGCTTCCTCCCGTGAATACGTTGCAAGAATTTTTCATAGGGCATGGTCTCTACAGGATCCTATTCCCGTCCAATCCGGTCCATGCCCTATGACAAATTCTTGCAACATTGGTTCTTGAGGGAAATCCAAGAATAAGACTAATGGGTGTTCCCCCCTCCGCATCTCCGTGCCCTCCAGCGCAGCGGGTGGTAAATCCCCCTCTTTCCTAATCCTTACCGTTTAGCAGGAGGTGGCGGGGTTCGACCCAGCCGTTTCAATACCGCCTGCAAGTCCTGCCACGCTTCTTTTTTCATCACGGGATTTCGCAACAGATACGAGGGGTGATAAGTGGGCATCAGATCAATGCCCTCAAACTTCAGCCACTTTCCACGCAACTGGCTGATTCCCGTCAGATTGAGCAAGCCCAGCACAGCTGTAGCACCAAGAGCGACAATGACCTTCGGTTGAATCTCAGCGATCTGCCTTTTCAGGAAAGGGATACAGATGGCCATTTCTTCGGGGGTAGGCGTCCGATTATCCGGCGGCCGACACTTTAGAATATTGGCAATGAATACCTCTTCCCGCTGGAAGCCCATCGCCGCAATCATTTTGGTCACCAGTTGTCCGGCCCGCCCCACAAATGCCAACCCCTGCTCATCCTCATCGGCACCCGGGGCTTCGCCAATAAACATAATCTCAGGTTGCTTCGCATTACCCTGCCCCGGAACCGTCTGGATTCGAGTCTTATGCAAAGCGCATTTTGTACAGCCCGCAATCTCGGCGGCGATTCGAGACAAAGAATCGGTCAGCACGGAGTCCGACCCTCCAGAAAAAGGAACGGCCAGTAATTCTGATCCCCTCCCTGGAGGGGCCGGGGGTGGGTTCTTCTCTTCGCCTGCTCCCCTCCTCGGAGGGGTAAGGGGTGGGTTCTTCGATTTCAGGGGTTTTACGCTCGCCAACGAAGCCATGCTCACCTCAATCTGATTGATGCCATCCGCTTTCAACCCATTCAGATAAGCTGAAGTCTGGCTGAGAATTTCTGCCAATTCCTGTCGGGGATCAGGGGACACAGGGGGTTATCCATTCCCGGGGATTTCAGACGGCCGGGCATCGTTCTCCAATTCCGCACGACGCGACGCCTGCCGCATATAAAGCGGGCCAAAGGCGATGTAGCCCAGAACCATCAGAATCATGAACACGGCCGCTGGCACAGCAATCTTCTGGGGCCCAAACAGCACGCACACCATGATCACCATGGGAATAAACAAGGCCGGATGCTTGGTCGGTTTGGGATAACGCACATTGGAAACCTGAAGACTGATAAAAATAAGAACACCCACCAGAAAGAGCCCCGCCACCCAGCCGGAATTCAACGAATATTTCTCGAACGGCTCGCTCTGGCTGATGAAAACCAGCATGGCCACCCAACCCGCACAGGCCGTAATCGGCAGGCCGGTGTAGCCACCCTGCCCCCGATCTGGATCCTTGGCCTTGAATCTGGCTAACCTTACCACCCCTGAAAGCACAACCACGGCCGTCATGCCCACCCGCCAGAAAATCCGGGCCGAGTCCTGGGGCACCGACCCCGTCAACATCACCACATAAATCAATACTGCCGGGGCAATCCCGAACGCCGTCATGTCCACATAGGTATCCAGTTCCGCGCCAATATCCGTACACCCCTTCAGCTTGCGGGCCACATTCCCGTCAATCCCATCCAGAATCATGGCCAGCATGATCAGCAAAGCCGACCACCGATGCATGGCTCCCGCTCTCGCCAGCGTCTCGTTCATGCTTTCGACCGTAACCAGGATGCTGAAGAATCCGCAGAGCATCGCCAGCAGCGTAATAGAGATCGGAACCAGCTGGCGCCAAGTGATAAGTGACTTCATAGGTATCGTTATTTCCTTAGTCGGGCGACGACCGTCTCGCCCGCGCGTACTTTATCGCCCTTCTTGACCACCACATCCACATCCTCTCGCGGGAAATACATGTCCAGCCGCGACCCGAATTTCATCATGCCAATCGATTCACCCTTCTTGACCTCATAGCCAGGCTTCACCCAGTCCCAGAAAACCACCCGGCGCGCCACCGGCCCCACAATCTGCTTCACCAGACAGGTGGTCCGGGCGTTGCGGATCACAATGGAACTGTGCTGATTCAGTTCCGATGATTTCTCCTCAAACGTAAAGAAGCGGGCACCGGGATAATACTGGGCATGCTCAATGGTCCCTTCAATCGGCGCACGGTTCACATGGACATCTATTAAACTCAAAAAGATACTGACCCGGACCGCTTTGGTTTTAAGAAACTCAGGCTCATCCACCTCCACCACCGCCATGATCTTGCCTTCAGCCCCAGCCATGATGTCACGCGGGTCAGGCGACGGCGTTCTGACCGGATCCCGGAAGAATACCAGCAGATATCCAATCAGAATAACCGTGACTATCCCGCTGAATACAAACGCCTTACGCCAAGATACTTTCGCCAGCCTAAGAACACCGCAGAGCAACGCACCTAACACAATAACCGCAATGACAAACGGAATGATTTCTAGTCGAAACGCCATGAATAGTCTCCTCTTTAACAGTCAATAGTGGACCAAAAACCGGACGAAAGTCAATCTCACAATCCCCTACTTGAGGAGCCGGTCCAAACCTTCAAACGGATTAACGATAGGCGAGGGCTTCAGGGTGGATACTGTCGAAGGCCCGTCGCCCATGGAGCGCAGACTGTCCGGAGCATGCTCGTCATCATGACAATAAATACAAAGCAGCTCCCAGTTACTGCCATTAAGCGGATTGTTGTCGTGATTGAAATCTTTGTGATGAACCGTCAGTTCGCGCATCCGCTTGCCTTCAAACTCACGGCCACACCGCCCGCAGACATGCGGAAACAACTTCAGCGCCCGCATCCGATAACCAGCCTGCCTGGCTTGCACATCACTCCGCAATTCATTGCGCAATTGCACGTGCTTCTCTGTTTTCATCACACCCCTCCGCCTTCACGCGTACGTATGATCCTGGCAGGAAGTCCCACCGCCACCACTTTGGCCGGCAGACTCTCCGTCACCACGGCGCCTGCACCCACAATCGTACCTTCCCCGATATTGCAGCCGTCCTGTACAATAACCCCGGCCCCCACCCAGGCCTCGGGACCGATAAAGATCCCTTTGGCCGTGCGTTTTTGATCCATGACCGAAGTATCTGAACGGGAAAAATCGTGCCCGCCACCGACAATATAACTGTAGGCGGCAATCAATACCTTGCGCCCAATCTCCACCCTGTGGGAGGAGGCGATATCGCAATTGAACCCGATATTCACCTCGTCACCCAACAGAATGTCGCCATTCTTGCAGTGCAGAATCGTGTTGCGCCCGATGAATACTCCCGAACCAATGGTAATCCCGGCATTGGAGTCGCCCTTGGCATCCAGCAGGCAGTTATCATCGATCACCACGTTGTCACCAATTACAATCTTTTTGGGATGACGGAGCACGATATTGGCACCGAACACCACATTCCGTCCGCATTTTTTGAGTAGCCGCGGATAAAGCGCCTTGCGGAGCACAAGCCCCAGCGCACCGGGAACCGTGGAACATAACAGGATAATGACTTCATACTTCATCAACGTCAGCCAGCTCCCCCGCCCAATCACCAATGCCAGATACTTACGCATGGGCGACATATTGCTTCTCACCAGTTGCTGCTGGATATCCAAAATTTCATGTTGTTCTGACATGTCCTGCATAATGGCAACCACCCCCCCCTGCCGTCAAGCATGAGGCACAGAAACTCAGAATACAGATAATAGGCAATAAGCACATCAGTTCAAGGTGGCGTTCGACGTCCCCGGCGAACGCATTGGTCGTTTATGGGCCCCGCATTGGCCTTCAGCCGCCGGGACGTCGGCTGCCACCTGTGCTTCGCTCCAGCCCATGCCACTTAGTTGGTTAAGCTAACTGCCTTAACGAAAGGCCTTCGAGGATGCCTCTTGATCTATTTTATAACTAGTGTATATTTATATTAGATTGCAGGACAAACTCTTATCAAAACACTGTCACAATTCATGATGGGACTGGCATGGGCCTCTTGCTGGCCTTCCGCATTTCAATCGGCCGGCGAAAATAATCCCATCCCCATGCTTCTGGGTGCCCTTTGCGCGCTTCTGCCCGATACTCTGGACTTCTGGATTGCGCAGCCCTTTCACAAACCTGACATCCATATCGTCTCCCCGCCTGAGGCCCCCGCCCCTCTGATGATTGCCGAAGCGCTGACACAAGCCCTTTCGAAGTCACACAAATCCAGACTGCGGCTAGACCTCGTATGTTATCCCATGCCCATTGGCCCGGATCAATGGATACCCTACACGCTCTACTTTGACGCTCCACGCCGGCACATTTCCGTCATGGTCGCCGGAGCAAACCCCTGCAACGCCGTAGCCGCCGCGCCCGTCGGGTTTATTACCGCCTTCCCCGGCAGAATCATCGTCTGTGACGAACCGCTTTCACTGCGGGTTGAACCCCTACCAGATGGCCGGGTGTCTTTTGTGTCAATGCCTTCAGATCAGCAGTGGAGTCACAGCCTTATAACCGCCTTTGCCATCGCCGCGCTGGCCGCGGGAATCTGGGGGCTGACGGCCGGCATTATTGCCGGCGGGGCCTTTACCTTGCACATCTTGAACCATCAATGGGGCTTCTCAGGCTCGGCCCTGCTATGGCCATTCACCCGGAAACGCCAGCCGGGATTTCAATGGATCAAGCCCCATCAAGACCGGACTACGGATTTCGCGCTCTTGTGGCTGGCCCTGCTGCTGCTCGCCGGGAATATCATCCGAGCCACATCGCCCGTGATAGACGGTCCGTCCCTGTTGCAACTACTTCTCTTCGGAGGCGCCATTCCGCTTGCCATGCAGTCTTTCTTCCGCTTGAATAAAACTAAATCAGATGAAAACACCCGCCCCACTCCACCGCATCCGCATCCTCCT
>JBAXDB010000135.1:0-6157 GCA_037141135.1 bacterium
AGCCAGAAAAAATACTAGACCTCGCTCGAAAGGCTTTTCGAGCGAGGTCTAGCTAATGATCAGCCGTTCAATATCCAGATCGGAAGCGGGGGCAACGTGTAACTGGCGTGGTCCGGCGGACGATTTAACATTGACGGTGACTTCAGGATTGGCGCGGGCATCACTGTAACGGGCACAAAGCCGGGCAGCTTCAAGTATATTCGCTTCGGTTGGGGACCCGGTCACGAGGGTGGTGGGGCCGGGGATAACCTCAACATTCAATAGCACTTCGCCGGGTTGGGCCAGGGCTTCAAGTTGTGTGTTTTCGGACGATTCACGGCCGACGATGACCTTGACTGTCGAAGATAACCTGAAATGCCGTCCCAGCTTGAGCAGTTGGATGGCCAGCAGGTTCTTGAGCTGACCATTACGGCGCAGATCCCACAACCTCCCTGCAAAATGTGGTTCCGTCAGCTTGCAGCCGCCTGCAGAAGGGGGGCATTCCGTAATCCCATATTCTGCGGCCACTTTCTGTTGCGGCTTCCGGCTGCGGCCATTCAAGGCCAACAGTTGGGAGCGATCCACCAAGCCCAGCCGTTCAGGTTCCGATTCAGGGAGCAATTTCGCGCTTAAGGGGCGAACCAACCGGTTCCCGTAACCGGAATCCTCAGCCACAATCTTGAGTGCACGTTTGGTTTGGGACATGGGGCGTTGATTAAGAACTTCGCCGGTAGCAATGAAATCGATGCCGTCCCGATCCGCGATGATCCCTGCCCGCCGGATCATGGCGGCGTGGCAATCAATGCAGGGGTTGATACAGGAACCAAAACCGTGCTTGGGGTGTTCAATGATGGGGATCAGATCATCCGCGAACGGCTCGACAATCAGGGGGACACCAAGCAGTGCCGCGGCAGACCGGGCTTTGCCGGCATTGAAAAAGGGGGATTCAAAACTCAGGCCGGTGACCTGAATGCCCTGGGCCTTAAGAACGGCGACAGCGATCATACTGTCAAGGCCGCCGGACATCATTACAATCGCAGAAATTTTTTTTTCGGTTGTCATCGCACTCTAATAGTGAAAGAGGCCCTCATCACGCAACACTAATCCCAAGCTTAATCTCTACCTGGCCGGCGGTGATTCCCTGGAGTCTCAGGCGCTTTTGGCGGCTGGTTTGACCGGAGATGATGGTGATCTGGCGCCGGGGAATCCCCAGCGCCCCTGCAAGGAATTCGATGAGGGTCTCGTTGGCCTTACCATCAACCGGTGGAGCCTGGAGGCGGATTTTCAGGGCGTTGCCATGTAAACCCTGAATCTGGTTCTTTGAGGCCCGCGGGGTGGCATGCACGTTGATAATCGCGCCTCCCTTGTTATCAGTGATCCAACTCATAACGGTATTGTGCGTTGGGAATCAGCAGCCATGAGAATCAGCGCAATTTTGATCATTTTCATGCCCAAGAATTAGCAGAAAGTGCGGCGAATGAAAAATGAAAACATGAAAAGTCTTGAACAGGAAGGGAGTCCATCGTATTCTCTATCCGTTTTTTTGTTAACGAATAGGCAGACGGTCGGGGTGAATAAATTACTCCGATTTAACTCTTGAAAGGAAATGGTGCCTCATGGCTGAATCTAAGAATAACTCGATCATGGTGGATGGTAATCAGGGGGTGGCGAATGTGGCCCATGCGACCAATGAGGTTGCCGCGATTTACCCGATCACCCCTTCTTCTGCAATGGGTGAGTGGGCGGATGAGTACAGTGCCGCCGGCCGGAAGAATATCTGGGGTACTATCCCGCAAATTGCTGAATTGCAGTCTGAAGGCGGGGCGAGCGGTGCTGTTCATGGCGCCTTGACCACTGGTGCGTTGACGACCACCTTTACCGCCTCCCAGGGCCTGCTCCTGATGATCCCGAACATGTACAAGATTGCCGGTGAGCTCACCAGCACGGTCTTCCATGTCAGCGCCCGTTCTCTGGCCTGTCAGGGGTTGTCAATCTTTGGCGATCATTCTGATGTGATGGCCGTCCGTCAGACCGGATTTGCGATGCTGGCTTCCGCCAGTGTGCAGGAAGCCCAGGACTTTGCGTTGATTGCCCAGGCGGCGACCCTCCACTCCCGTGTGCCGTTTGTTCATTTCTTCGACGGGTTCAGGACCTCACACGAAGTCCAGAAGATCGAAGCCCTGACCGATGAAGTGATGCATGCCATGGTGACCGATAAAATGGTCTTTGCCCACCGTGAACGCGCCCTGACGCCAGACCGGCCCCAGATTCGCGGCACCGCCCAGAACCCCGACGTTTATTTCCAGGGGCGTGAGACGGTTAACAAATATTATGATGCCTGTCCGGGCATTGTCCAGAAGGCGATGGACGATTTTGCCAAGCTTACCGGCCGGCAGTACAACTTGTTTGATTACATTGGCGCCCCTGATGCGGAGCGCGTCATCGTGATCATGGGCTCCGGTGCCGAAACGGTTCATGAGACGGTTGAAGACCTGGTTGCCAAGGGTGAGAAGGTCGGCGTGCTCAAGGTGCGTCTGTATCGTCCCTGGGATATCAAGGCGTTCGTTAAGACGCTGCCCGTCACCGCCCACTCCATTGCGGTGCTGGATCGCACCAAGGAACCCGGCTCCATCGGTGAGCCGATGTATGAAGATGTCCGTACCGCGATTGGTGAAGCCCAGAGCGAGAAGCTCATGCAGAACAAATTCTATCCGCTGGTTGTCGGCGGGCGCTACGGCTTGGGCTCCAAGGAATTCACCCCGGCCATGGTGAAGGCGGTCTTCGACAACCTGAAAGGGGCGAAGAAGAATCACTTCACGATCGGGATCAATGATGATGTCACCCATACCAGCCTGTCTTTCGACCCGACGTTCCAGTTGGATCATAAGGGCCGTTTTGAGGCGATGTTCTACGGTCTGGGTTCTGACGGTACCGTTGGTGCCAACAAGAATTCGATCAAGATCATCGGTGACGACACCGATTATTCGGCTCAGGGTTACTTTGTGTACGATTCGAAGAAGGCCGGGACAATCACCGTCTCGCATCTTCGTTTTGGACCAGGCCCCATCCGGAGCCCGTACCTGTGCACGAAGGCGGACTTTGTGGCCTGTCATAACTTCTCCTTTGTGGAGAAGTACGACATGCTGGCCAACGCCAAGCAGGGTGCCACGTTCCTGCTTGCCAGCCCCTACAGCGCGACGGAAGTCTGGAACCATCTGCCGGACGAGCTGGCGCAGCAGATCATCGACAAGAAAATTAAATTCTTCGTCATCGACGCCAACAAATTGGCCGCCGAACTCGGGCTGGGAGCTCGCATCAATACGCTCATGCAGACCTGTTTCTTCTCCATCTCCAACGTGCTGCCCCAGGCCGAAGCCATTGATGGCCTGAAGAAGGCGATCAAGAAGAGCTACGGACGCAAAGGGGATGACGTGGTCCAGTCGAACTACAAGGCTGTGGACGCCGCTGTGGCTGCTACGCATGAGGTGAAGGTGCCGGCCAAGGTGGCTGGCAAAGTCCGCATGCCGGCCGTGGTGCCTGCGGATGCCCCTGAATTCGTCAAGACCGTGACAGCAACCCTGATTAAGCAGCAGGGCGACAGTTTGCCCGTCAGTCAGATGCCCGAGGATGGCACCTGGCCGACCGGAACCACCCAGTACGAGAAACGCAATATTGCGGTTGAGATTCCAGAGTGGAATTCTGACCTTTGCATCCAGTGCGCCCAGTGTTCGCTGGTGTGTCCGCATGCCGCCATTCGCGTCAAAGCCTACGATCCCAAAAACCTGGAAAAGGCCCCCAAGACCTTCAAGTCCTGTGAGGCCAAGGGCAAGGAATTTGCCGGGTTGAAGTTCACCGTGCAGGTGGCTCCTGAAGATTGCACCGGTTGTGGCGCCTGTGTGTGGAATTGTCCGGGCCGTGAACGTGACAAGGTGACGAAGCAGGAGACGGGTAAGCGGGCTATTATGATGGCGCCCCAGCTTCCCCTGCGTGAGAACGAGGCCGAGAACTTCAAGTTCTTCCTCGCCTTGCCCGAGACCGACACCAAACTCTACAAGAAGGACACCATCAAGGGCAGTCAGTTTGTGAAGCCCTTGTTTGAGTTCTCGGGTGCCTGTGCCGGTTGCGGTGAGACTCCCTATATCAAGTTGCTGACCCAGTTGGTCGGCGACCGGTTGTATGTTGCCAACGCGACGGGTTGTACCTCCATCTATAGCGGTAACCTTCCCACCACGCCTTATACCAAGCGTGCGGATGGGCGCGGACCAACCTGGGCTAACTCCCTGTTTGAAGACAATGCCGAATTCGGCTTCGGGATGCGTTTGACCGTTGATAAGTTCAACGAATTCGCGCTCGAACTGGTGGACAAAATCATGGGAGGCGCGTGTGGTGATGCGAAGATTGACAAGGAACTGCTGGCGGCGATCAAGACGGCAGATCAGTCCAGCCAGGCTGGCATTGAAGACCAGCGCGCCCGCGTCGTGGTGCTGAAAAAGCAACTGGATGCCTGTCCCTGCGACCTGTGTGCGCAATTAGCCTCACTGGCCGATTATCTGGTCAAGAAGTCCGTCTGGATTGTGGGCGGCGATGGCTGGGCCTATGACATCGGTTATGGTGGTTTGGATCATGTGCTGGCCTCCGGCAAGAATATCAAGGTGCTGGTGGTCGACACCGAAGTCTATTCCAATACGGGTGGCCAGGCGTCGAAATCCACGCCAATGGGGGCCGTGGCCAAGTTCGCGGCTGGCGGCAAGCCTACCATGAAGAAGGACTTGGGCATGATCTCGATGACCTATGGGAACATCTATGTGGCGCAGGTGGCATTGGGCGCCAATCCCGGCCAGTGCGTCAAGGCGTTCATGGAAGCCGAGCAGTATGATGGGCCGGCGATCATTATCGCTTACTCCCACTGTATCGCGCACGGTATTGACATGACCTCAGGCATGCAGGGGCAGAAAGATGCCGTAAATTCGGCGCACTTCCCGCTCTATCGGTATAATCCCGAGTTGCTGGAACAGGGCAAGAATCCGCTCTCGCTGGATAGCAAGGCTCCGACCATGGCCTTCAGTGAACATGCAATGAAGGAGAATCGCTTCCGCGTATTGAAGCAGATGAATCCCGAGCATGCGAAGAACCTCATGTCCATTGTTGATAAGAAGATTCTGGCCAAGTACGATATGCTGACCAAGCTGGCGGGGATGGAACCCTGTGTGGGCGCCCTCACTGCGGTGGCTCCCAAGGCCTGATCAGTTGGATAGTGAGACGTTGATACAGGGAGTCCTGAGTGAAATCAGGACTCCCTTTTTTTGGTATGCTCAATCAACCACAATTCAGACCGCCTGCAGAGGCTGACAGCTTGATACTTCAAGTGGATCAAGGGTGCCCCTACAATGGCTGCACTTTTTGCGGCATGTACAAGCAGGTCCGCTACCAGCGTCGATCCCTGCCGGAAATCCGGAAGATGATTGCACGGGAAGCGAGTGATGCCCCTCACATCCATCGGGTATTTCTTGCGGATGGCGACGTGATGCGCCGCTCGTTTGAGGATCTTGAAGCGATTCTCCGGGAGCTTGCCGTCCATTTTCCAAATTTGGCCCGTGTCAACGTCTATGCCACTGGCAGCGGGATTATGGCCAAAACCGCCAATGAACTCCGTGCTTTGCGCGCCCTGAAACTTCATACACTTTATCTGGGCTTGGAAAGCGGTGATGCCGAGATTCTGCGCCGGGTCAAAAAAGGCGAGACGGCCGAGGTGATGATCGACGCCGGGCAGCTGGCCCAGGCCTGCGGATTGAAGATATCCGTGATGATTTTGCTCGGACTTGGCGGTGTTGAGCGGACGCGTCAGCATGCCTTTGAGACGGCGATGGCGCTCAACCGGATGCAGCCGCGATTGCTCTCGGCGTTACGCGTGGTTCCTGTTCCCGGAACCGGCCTTCACGACGAGGTGCTGTCCGGCAGTTTCAAACCGTTAACCGAGTTACAGGTGGTTCAGGAACTGCGCCTGATGATTCAGCATCTCGAACTGACCAATACGGTTTTCCGGGCCAACCACACCTCTAATCCCATTCCCCTGGAAGCCCGGTTCGGCCGCGACAAACCCCGTCTGCTCGCCGAACTCAACAGTCTTATTGCCTCCGGCGCCCTCGACAGCCGCACCCCCGGCCGCACCCCTTTGTGG
>JBAXDB010000136.1:0-6002 GCA_037141135.1 bacterium
GACGCAAAAGTTTCCGGCGGAACTTTGCCGGTCGCAATGACGATGGCGTCATACTCCGTTTTTAAGTCCTGAAGTGTGATTCCGGCGCCGATGCGGGTGGCCGTGCGGAAGTTAATACCCAGATCCTGAAGTCGTTTAATTTCCCGATCCACCACGGCGGTGGGGAGCAAATCCTTTGAAACTCCCTGCCGGAGTTTCCCCCCGGGTTGTGCCTGATCATCAAAAATGGTGCACGCATGTCCAGATCGGGTGAGGTAGAAGGATGCGGCAAGGCCTGTCGGGCCTGCGCCGATAATTGCAATACGCTTCCCGGTTGCTGGAATTACTGGCGCAGGCAGGTTCTGAGCGGGAACGGGTTGTTCATCAGCCGTAAAGCGCTCCAGCAGGCATATGGAGAGGGGCGCGTCGAAACGTCCGCGGCGACAGGCTTTTTCGCAGGGGGCAGGACAGATCCGGCCCAGCACGGCGGGAAGGGCAATCGCATCATACAGGGTGGCCAGTGCCTCGGACATTTTTCCCTTCGCAATCTGCCGGATCATAAGCGGGATCTTCAAGTGAGCAGGACAGGTAGTCGTGCAGGGGGCTTCGCAATCGCCTGCATGCTCGCTTATGAGTAAGTTCAGTGAGCCCGTTCTCACGTGACGGACTTCGTTCGTATCCGTTTCCACCACCATGCCTTCTGTAGCCAAGGCGCTGCAGGAGGGTAATAAACGGCCGGTGGCCAGATCCTGAACCACGCAGACCATGCATGAGGTGAAGTGCGGGAGGCCTTTCAGATAACACATGGAGGGAATGTCGATTCCGGCAAGCCGGGCGGCTTCCAGTATCGTGGTGCCAGGTTCAACGGTTATTGGTTTTCTATTGATGGTTAATTGAGTCATGCTTCACCTGAGCCTGTCCCGGCCTGTTTGTCCGTATCTCCAATCCAGATGGCCTCTGACGGGCAGACCTGCCGGCAGGTATCGCAGCGGGTACATTTGTCCTGCTGAATGACGTGTGGTTGATAAGGCGCCAGTTCAATGGCATCCGCCGGGCACACTTGGGCGCACTTGGTGCAGCCGATGCATTTCTCGTTGATCCGGTAGGCAATGAGCGCCCGGCATTTCAGGGCGGGGCAGCGACCGGCCAGATGGGCGTCATATTCCTCCCGGAAATGACGGAGAGTCGATAAAACCGGATTGGGCGCCGTACGGCCCAACCCGCACAAGCTTCCCGTGCGGGTGGTATGTGCGAGATGCTCGAGGTGTTCAATATCCCCTTGATGGCCATGGCCTGCGCATAACCGTTCGAGTATTTCCAGCATGCGTTTTGTGCCCACCCGGCAGGGGGTGCACTTGCCGCACGACTCCTGTTGTGTAAACGTCATGAAATACCGCGCGAGATCGACCATGCAATCGGCCTCATCCAGAACCACCAGGCCACCGGACCCCATAATGCAGCCGGCAGCAGCCAGTGCTCCATAATCCACGAGCGTTTCGCCGCAGGAGGCGGGAAGGCAACCACCGGATGGTCCGCCGATCTGTACCGCCTTGAACTTTTTATCACTCCCAGTGCCTCCGCCAATGTCTTCTATGATTTCACGCAGGGTGATGCCCATTGGAACTTCAATCAGGCCGCCGCGCTGGACTTTACCGGTCAGCGAAAAGACCTTGGTGCCGGAACTGGTGGCCGTTCCCATTGCGGCAAATCGGTCGGCCCCGTTCCGGATGATCCATGGCACCAGGGCCAAAGTCTCCACATTGTTGATGAGGGTGGGGCAGTCCCAAAGCCCCCTCTCTGCCGGAAAGGGCGGCCGGAAGCGCGGCATGGCGCGTTGGCCTTCGATGGAGGCCAGAAGGGCGGTTTCTTCGCCGCTGACAAACGCGCCGGCCCCTTCCACAATCCGGAGGGACAGGGAAAAATCGCCGCCCGCGCAGGAGCGCCCCAGGTAGCCGCGGGCTTCAAGTCGTGAAAGCGCTTCACGGATGCGCCGGATGGCCAGGGGGTATTCCGCCCGGATGTAGAGAATTCCCTCGCTGGCTCCAACGGCATAAGCGGCGATAATCATCCCCTCCAAGACCCGGTAGGGGAACGATTCCAACAACATCCGGTCCATGAAGGCGCCGGGATCCCCCTCGTCCCCATTGCATATGATGTATTTCCGTTTACCGGAAGCGTTGCGGACAAGGTTCCATTTTGAGCCGGTCGGAAATCCGGCACCACCCCGCCCCCGCAAACCGGATTTGGAAATGGTCTCGATAATGGTATCAGGCACTCTCTGTGCCAGGCAGGTCTTTAATGCGGTCATGCCACCGTGGGCACAGTATTCATCCAGATCCAGCGGGTCGATATCCCCGCACCACTCGGTCGCAATACGTTCCTGTTTGCCAAGGAAGGAACATACCGGCGCATCCCGTACATCCAACGCATAGCGGTTTACCGGTTCCCAAGTTTCGTCTGTGAGAAGTTGTTCCATGAAGCGGGTCACACCAGATCGGAGTTGGCGGAGTGTGCCTTGGGGTTTGAAATGCCGGCGCACGATTTGAGCCGCATCCTCGGCGCGAACTTTTGCATAGGTGACCGGTTCCCCCTTGGGCGAAACGATTTCGACCAGCGGGGTTTGGTGGCACATTCCCACGCAACCTACCGGTTTGATCACGGCGACGGCTCCCAGTTTTCTGATTTCATCTTCCAGTTCCTGCCGCACGGCCTGACTTCCGCCGGCCACACAGCATGATCCCACGCCGATACGGATTTCGGTCAGGCCTTCAGGGGCGGGTTTTGACTGATCATAGTGCCGTGGTACAATGGCTCGTTTCTCGAGTGCAAGGAAGTCCTGCACCGCATGCGACACGGTTTCCGGGGTCAGGTGTCCATAGGTTACGCCATCAATTTTCATGACGGGTGCCAGAGTGCAACAGCCGAGACAGGCCACACGCTCAAGGGTAAATGTTCCGTCAGGATCGGTATCTTCGCCTTCCCCGATCTTCAAGTGCCGGGTCAGGGCATCTTGAATCAATCCGGACCCTTTGACGTGACAGGCCGTTCCATGGCAGATGCTGATGATGTGCCGGCCTACGGGTTTATGTCTGAATTGAGAATAAAAAGTGGAGACCCCGGTGATGGAGGCGGGTGTGATCTCCGTCAGTTCGCAGACCCGCCGCAAGGCGGCTTCCGGCAGATAACGGTAATGGTCCTGAAGCTTCTGCAAGATCGGGATCACTGCTTGAGGGGCGCGCCCACATTCTTCCACGATGGTGTCAACAATGGAGAGATCTATTTTGGTATCAAGGGTGTTGTTCATGGCACCCCGATGCAAAATAGATTTTTGATGCCGCGAATAAGAATCCTGCCGTTGATGAAAACGGGTGACCCATCGCTGGGTTCGCCCAGGTTGGCTCTGCCAAGTTCCTCATAGTGACGTCCAGCCTTGAGTATGAAGACCTGTCCGCTCCGTGCGACCAGATAGAGGCGGTCACCGGCGAGACCAGGGGAGGCGTAGAATTCGCCATCCATACTATGTTCCCAGATGATTTTGCCGCTGGCCACTTCTATGCAGGTTAGCGCCCCGCTGGTGTTTACTAAAAAAACTAATTCGCCATTACTGACGGGAGATGAAACATCACTGATGCCGCTGTCCGACTGCCAGGCGACATGGGAGGTGGTGACGTCACCCCAGCCGTCCGGCCGTATGGCATAAATCTTGTCACCTGCAATCGAGGCCAGTACAAGCCCTCCGGCGAAAATAGGTGAGGCAGCTGAGTCGGTGCCGTTCACTTTCACCCGCCAGAGTTCTGCGCCCGAATCCGGGTTGTAGGCGATGATCCATTCGTTGGCTGCCGTGACCAGTTGCGGGCCTTTGTCCGTTTGTATGAGTATGGGCGATGGCCAGGCATCGGCGACAGGCCGGGGGGTTGTCCAGGCGCGCTTGCCGGTGGTGGCATCCAGGGCGATCAATTGAGAAATGCCGCCCTTATCAGTCTGATTGTCGTACTGGATCAGGATCAGGTTTTTATAGATCGCGAGAGAAGAGGCATAACCGTAGCGGTTGATGGGGAGCCCGAGATCAGTCGTCCATTTTGTCTGGGAGCAATGATCAATGGCGGCCAGATCACCATTGGCAAAGATGGAGTAAACAAAAATGCCGTCGGTCACGGGGGTGGACGCGGCATAGCCGGTGTCCTGAAAAATTTCCGGGGTGGCTTTCGTCACGCTCGAGGTGGAGGCCACATTCATTTGCCAGAGGAGGGTGCCGGTGGCGATGTCGTAGCAATAGACTTCGCGTTTATCTGAGGAAGCGCCTGTCAGGAAAACTTTATTTCCCCATGCAACAGGTGAGCTCATCCCTGATAGGGGCGTGGGTGACTTCCAGAGAATGTTGCTGCCTGAAGGGCCGTCCCAGGCAATAGGAAAGTTGGTGGAGGCGGCGACCCCGCTACCTGACCTGCCCCGGAACCCGGGCCAGTTGATGGCGGCCTCCAGAGCCTGTTTAAAATCACCTGTGGCCGCCGAGGTACTGCGGCTGGGCTCAGTACGAGCCGGCGGCCCTCCATTGCCAAGGACGGCCGTCCCCCCTGTATTCTGGAGGGCCAGCGGCCCCGCTGGCCGTCTTTCCTCTCCGAGCCGCAGCCCCATGATCAGCGCGCTGGAGGCCAACACAATGGCCATCCCTCCGATTACCCGGCGGGTGGTGGTCGCCGAAGCGACAGGATCGGGCAGTGGGGCGAATTCCCGGGGATCCGGTTGCTGGCGGCGGAGCCGAACCATTACTTTGAAATTGAGCAGAGCCACCACCACGCCGCCAAGCAGCAGGAAAGCCCCGGTACGGAGCGAGTTTAACCCCCCGAAATAGAAACTTCGTGCCACGAAATCAAGATCCCGGATCTTGTCTTTCACCGCATCATCCGCAGGATTGGCTTTTAAAGAAGCCTGAAGTTGTGTCAGCTCCCGCAGGTTGAGAGGGGATGCTGTGCGGACGGTGAGCAGATTAGCAACCATCATCATGCCCACAGTGAGCGAGAAAACACAGGCAATCACCGCCAGCGCGTAGGATAGCCGATACCACAGCCGTGAGGAGTTGATCAAATCGTTTGCAATATTCATGGCGTTTTACTGCCTCCTGATGCAAGTTCAAGTCGTTGATGTTCTTCCGGACAGGATAAATAACAGCGGGCACAACTCAGGCAGGTGCCTCGGTCAGGCTGATAGATTTCGCGACGTCGCTTGATTGAGGCGCCAATCAGGCTAAAACCCAGAACGGTCCCGAGAAAACCACCCAGGACCCAGGCTCCGATTTTAAATTGTGACTGGATGGTTGCGGCCTGTTTTTCGAGATCTTCCTGTCGGGTGCCACTGCTGTTAAATGCTGTGATTATTAGATTTTGACTGGGGGTGGCCAGTTGCGGGGGAAGGCGCAGGGTTGCGGCCAATCTAACCGCATGGTTCTGGCGCGCCAATACCGGCGCCAGACGGGAGACGGACCAGCCGCCTGCCCCGATCAGGACTGGAAGCAGCAGGAGCATCAGTGAAAGACGGCGCAAACCAATGAACCGCGCTTCGGGGGTGGGGTATGACTGCGGAAACTGGATGGCATCAAAGGGGCAGGCGGGCTCGCAAAGCCGGCATTTAACGCAGTCTGTAGGCGTGATAGTGGCGTGATATTTCGACAGCCGTGACATCCAGTTGAGTAGGACGCCGTAGGGACAGAAGAACCGACAGTAGGGACGGGCGATTGCCGTGCCGATCAATAAGAACAAAATCCCGGCAATAATCATGGGTAACTCGCCGCTGAGTCTGAACAGGGAGACAAACGGATCAAGGCGACAGATGACATAGGCGGATCCGGTCGAAGCCATCAGGACGGCGAGTCCAAGATAAATGAAGGGAATGAATCCCAATATCCGGGCCAGCACCGGGGGAACCTTTTTAGGGGACAGAATGACGATATCCTGAATTGTTCCCAATGGACAGACGGCGGCGCAGAAGACTCGCCCGAACAGCAGCGCAAATATCAAGGGAAGCAT
>JBAXDB010000137.1:0-5852 GCA_037141135.1 bacterium
TCCAGGCCGCCCTCAAAATGATGACGGAGATGGCCACCTTCAGTTCCGCCCATGTGAGCGGGAAGGAAGGCTGACAGGACTTGCCCACTCCCTACTCAACCGGTTCTGCCGTTGGCTCTGAGCGTGAAAAATGACATGGTGACAGATATCCAGACAACATTCGATGGCAATATGAAGTGTTCGCTCCACAAATCGCTGACTCCGGATGTCAGTTGAAAATGTTTCCAATCGCATATCCTGTACAGACCCCAAATCCCGGTGATAACTATCAAGATTCTAAAGCAACCGATTTAATAGTGCGATATCAACCATGTGCCAACCTCCGGACTCGCTGTTCCTGAAAATAAATGGCGTCCACGTAATCCTTGAACGCGGCCAGTTCATACAATCGGCGCTCCATCGGCGAGGCTTCAAAGAGCCGCATCCCATCGCGAATCACCTCATGCTGAAGGATGGCAGACGCACGGTTCAACACAACCACATCCACAGGCTTCTGGACAGCCTCAGACAGTCTGTCAGCCAGTCGCAGGTCAACAAGGAGATCCTCCTGCCCTCTGACAACGATTCCGATATCCACATCGCTATCAGGACGCGCTTCATTACGGGCCTGCGATCCAAAAAGATATGCCAACCGGACTTCAGAATGCTCACGGCAAAATTCTGCGAGAAGCGCTGTCAGCGTTTGGGATATCACATTCATAACGGCATTAAACGCGCCACGGCTCAAACGGTCAAGCTTTCTACCTCTATCGAACGGGTGCGATTGCAATATTTTGCATTCGCACCCCTATCGAACTGTCGCGCCTATTGCTCTTGATTCTCAGTCTTTGATAATCCATAACGAAAGTTTTTTCCGCCTTTCACAGCCTTTGTTTGCCTTTTTACTGATTTTTTCGGGGCTGCTTTAGTCTCCACTGATTTTTTCTGTTTGGGCTTGGCCGTCGCCTTCACCATTTTTTTAACCGGCGGCTTGGGGATCACCAGCGGGATCTCCGGCTCACCTGCCATTTCAATCCCAAACACACTGCCCACCTCTGCACTGTCGAGCACGGCCACGCCTGCGGTCCCTTTCCCCTTCGTCAGCGCCTCCACTGCACCTGACTGGCTGACCAGTTCTTTGTGGTCTACATGCCGCAGCATGAACAGTAACTCGGGCTTCTCGTCCAGCCTTGCGCCAACCCCATACAGTACCGCCGCCACATGCTTGCACATCTCCGCCCAATCCGGACAGGAGCAGTCCAAATCAATCTCGGACGGCTTCGGGAAAAGTCCACCCGCCTTGCTGGTCATAACCCCCATGACCCGCTCGGAAAGTTTTCCCGCTAAAAGCTCCATCAGGGAACCAATAGAACCTGCGCATTCCTTGCGAAGACGGTCCCATTGCTTCTTATCCACCGGTTTAATGCCAATCTTGATCTTATAGAGGGAACTTCCGCTTACAAGAGCCTCAATCTGTCCACGCTGGATATCAAGGTGCAAAACAGATCCGTTCCGAACATAGGAGCGCCCTCTCGGAAGGCGATTCGAAAAGTCGCTGTAGGATTCGAGGTTCTCGCACCACGCCTTGCCCCAAAAGGTGCGGGCAATGGTTTTCCCGTTCAATTGCACGGGTTGATGTGTGGCGCCTTTTTTTAAAAGTTTCGCGGCCGCTTTTGCCGCCTTTTCCTTCCGCACAGCTACCGGCACATAAGGCGGATACATATCATAGCGGCTATAACTTCGTCGTCCCCATCTGCTCATATTTTTGTCCTTTTATTGATTCGTACTAATAATCCAGAGAGCCCGCCCGCTCTATGTCCAATGAGACAAATTTCATCAGTTCCGCATTGCTCATTTCTGTCAGCTTGACCTCTCCACCTTCTCCATCCACCACATCGCGCGCCAGGGCTGCTTTCTCTTCCAGCATCACATCAATTTTCTCCTCAAAAGTACCACGGCAAACAAATTTATGCACCAGCACATTCCGTTTCTGCCCGATGCGAAAGGCCCGGTCGGTGGCCTGGTTCTCAACCGCCGGGTTCCACCAACGGTCAAAATGAATCACGTGCGAGGCGGCCGTCAAATTCAACCCCGTCCCACCCGCTTTCGTGGTCAGAACAAAAAATGGCGGCCCATCCTCCGCTTGAAAGGTCTCCACCAAGCGACGCCGATCCTTGACCGGAATGGCCCCATGGAGAATCAGCCCCGGTCGCCGGAACACTTCGGCTAGACAGGACGCCAGGGGTTGCGTCATTTCCTGGAACTGGGTAAATACCAACGCCTTTTCCTGACGCGAAGCGATCTCCATAGCCAATTCGCGCAGGCGTATGAATTTCCCGCTCTCATCGTGACTGTACGTCTGATCACGCAGCCAATGTGACGGATGGTTGCAGATTTGCTTGAACCGCATGATGTATCCCAGCACCAAGCCGCGCCGCGCGATTCCATCAACTTCCTCCAGCTTGGTTCTCATTTCATTGACCGACTGCTCATAGAGCGCCGCCTGTTTCCTTGACAGCGAACAATAGGCCTTGATCTCCGTCTTGTCGGGTAAATCGGCAATCACCCGCTTATCTGTCTTGAGGCGTCGGAGAATGTAGGGGCGCACCAAATTCCTTAATGACCCCAGTCCTTCGCTGTTGCCCGCGCTCTCTTTGATGAAATCATTGAAGCGTTTAGCTGACCCCAGTAAGCCGGGATTGAGATAATCAAATAGTGACCACAAATCGCCCAGCCTGTTTTCTATAGGCGTTCCTGTGAGAGCAATCCGATGCACTGCGCGAAGTTCTTTCACCGCCTTGGTCTGGCGGGCCGCCGGATTCTTGATGGCCTGCGCTTCGTCAAGGATGACTAAATCCCATTCCTGCCGGCGCAACGCCTCCCACCGCGCCACCATGCCGTAGGTAGTCACCGCCAGATCACAGCCTTTTACTGCTGAAGCGACGTCCTTCTGGATGTGCCGCCAGTCTTCAGATGGCATGTCCGAGGGATGCAGTATACGCGCTTTAAGCGACGGAGCGAACCGCTTGATTTCGGCCTGCCAATTTGCCATGAGCGAGGCCGGGGCAACCAGAATGCTGGTCTTTCCGGCTTTCGCGCCACCTTCATGTTTCCGGGCTGCGAGCAAGCCCAACACCTGTATCGTTTTGCCCAGACCCATATCGTCAGCCAGACAGGCCCCCAAACCCAAGGTATTCATGAACCTCAACCACTCAACGCCTGTCTGCTGATAAGGCCGTAACACGTCGTCAAGCCCGTGCGGAATCTTGCTGCCGCCCAGACGCGCTGGATCACGAAGTGCGGCCAGCGTCTCCTCAAGCCAAGCACCAGCCTGCAACCCTAGCCATGGCCGGGTTTCAGGGGTGACCTCACCCATCCCAGTTTCTGCTTCGATCTCAAGCCCAGCCAGCATCCGCAAGGCCTCGCCGAAGGACACACCCTGACCTGCCGCCGCCTCGGCCTTTTTCCACTGGTCTAATGTTTCACGCAATTTTTCGGGGTCAGCCTCCACCCATCGGCCACGAATCAACACCAACCCGCTGGAGGCTTCCATCAGGGTTTTCCAGTCTTCTGGTGTTAAGGCATCGTCTCCCAAAGTTACCCCCACATTGAAATCCAGCAGGGCATCCATACCCAGTCCAGCCTTCCGCGTATCACCTACCCTGACACTCACCATGGGGCGGGACGGACGCTTACCGCCCCAACGATCAGGCATCCGAACCACCACGCCATTTTCCTCAAAGACCGGAATCTCCTTGAGGAATTGAAAAGCCTGTTCCGGCTTCCACGCCAGAGGCTTGAAAATAGCTCCACTCTCCACTAAATTCTTCAACCATGAACTTTTTCCAGCACACCTGTGAACTGGCGAAAGAAGCTTCAATAACCCGATCCGCTGATCTTCACCCACATTTTCGCGTAACGCCTGACCCAGCGGACGGTGCTGAATTTGCCCGCTAGATGAGACTCCCATGGAATAGGTGGCGAGAAATGCAAACGGAAACTCATGGTTCTTGGGATTTTCAGCCAGATGAAAACATACCCGACCCACCATTCTCCAAACAGGACTAAGTCCTTTCAAAAATAATTCTGATCCACCCTCACAGCGGCCTGCTTGCAACCTTGTCTCTGCATCCAAAACACCCCAGAGTGCCTTGACAATATCTACAGACAGATATTCCCCCCCCACCATGGGTGGCGCATGATCAACCAGATCCGACAACTCAACCTCCGGAGGCAGCCGCGTAGGCGTTGTCAGACCCAGGATATCCGTTCTGTGGCAGAACTGGGTCAAGTACAGCCGGGTAAATTTTCGCCAGAAAGAGGGCACGGCTGGTAATTGCGTGTCTGCCTCACGGGAGGCTAGATGCAGAAGTCCGGCGGTGACACCGGCGAAAAAGGCAGCGGCAACACGTCCAACGGCTGATTCCACCGGCCACATTTCCCCATCACGGGCAGTCCAAAGGAGATGCCCTTGCGGATTGAGCGCAAGGGTCGGATATTCCGCCGGTTCAGTCATGGTGCTGACATTCTTTAACATCAATAAACGTCCTTAATTTGAAGAATTACAGCAAATTTAGCGATCCAACACAATGCTACACTCGAACAAAACATTGCCAGTTTGTCTGGCAAAACGATATCTTACCGCCCATGAAAACCCTCTATAACCTACTGCTGCGGACAACCATCAGTCTGCTACTGACGTTTGTTATGCTTGAAGCTGGCCTAGCCTGGCTTTGCTACAGCGGACGGCTTAAAATCGCCAAGCCTTCTTATTGCCTGAGCAATATCGGCTCACGCTTCTGGGCGGATAGCAATCCCTTCTTCGGTGTCTGGCATGATCCGCACTCTTCATTCAAACACGTTTCGCCGGATTATAACCTGACTTATCATGCGAATGCCCAGGGCATGAGGGATAAAGAACGCGACCAGAAATCCCACGGAAAGAAGCGGGTGGTCATCCTCGGGGATTCTTTTATTGAGGGCTGGGGCGTGCCTTCCGAAGACCGCCTGAGCGACCGCTTGGAGCGAATGACGGGGCTTGAACACCTGAATTTCGGGACCTCGGGCTCGTTTGGGCCTACCCAATACCTGATGCTCTACACCCATCTGGCAAAATCATTCGAGCATGATGCCCTGATCATTGCCATCCTGCCCGACAATGATTTCCTGGATGACGATTATGAGTACGGCCGCATCATGCATGGGGATCGAGTCCGCCCTTTTTTCACCGGCACCAAGCCAAACTACGAACTTCTCATCACAAAACCACAAGTCCCCTCGCCCAGTTCCAAGCTTCTGGAACAGGCCCTTTTGAACCTCACGTACACAGGCAACCTTATCAAGCATTTCAAGAGTCTCTCTCGACACCATCAGGCAACCATCCCCGCCAACTACGCAGGGTATTTTGACTTTACCCCCGCCCAATGGGACCGCATGGAAAAAGTACTGCAGGAATTCCGGCTGGCCGCCCCCTCGCTTCCCATTCTGGTGCTCACCATTCCCTGCGATACTGACATTCAGCGTACTGAGAAAATTGGCGAGGCGCCCCTTCCCCTTAAAATGCGGACCCTCTGCAAGACCTTGGAAATGCAATATCTTGATCTGATGCCAGCCATCAGGGCAACACCGGAAGGCTGGCAAGCCTGCTATCTGAAAACAGACCGGCACTGGAACGCCCGTGGCAATGAAGTGGCGGCTGAGGAAATCAGTAAGCAGTGGTCAGTAAGCAGTGGCAATAATCAGACAGCAGCGGAGTGGGCAGTGCTTAGTGCAGGAGTTTTTGCTTACTGCAAACTGCTCACTGCCTACTGTTCACTGCTCACTGCTCACTGACTTCCGCGGCTTCCCCTTTACATCTGAAGTATGCTTTTCGG
>JBAXDB010000138.1:0-5723 GCA_037141135.1 bacterium
TACTCAAAGTAGTCTGATGCTCCGCTGGCTATCTCCGAGAAGAAGCGCTTTGCCGAACTGATTCTCGAGGCCTTATCCAGACTGCCGCAGCCAATGATCCATTTCGTGTTTCGAGGGCCATGAGGCGCCTTCCTGGACAACGCCATCGTCACTTCCGTCCCGGACCACGGCTCCTTGTCAAACCACCCCTCCTCCACCATCATCCCATAGCTTTTCCCGGCTGGGCTGGTCCAGCATCCTGCAGACAGACAAACGGCGAGCACTATGATTTCTGGGTGCATCAGCGTAAAACGATGAGCGAACTGGGCACCTCCGGAAAAGCCGAGCATGCAGGCGCGGGATATGTGGTTTCGATTGAGGATTTCCAGCATCTGCCTATCTGCAGCCGGCGACAGAAACTGATATGGTGTCCTGAACGATGGGTAAAGACACCGGTACCGGGCCAGAATTTCTCTGCCAACGTTCGCTTCAAGCAGCTTTTTCGTCTCTTCGCCGGAACTCTCGGTGCCGTGAATGATTACCAATTCAGAAACAGGATTCATGCCACTTCTCTTATAGCCAACGCTAGCGTTCAAAGAAGCCCGTTTCGCGGCGGAAAGATCAAAGTAATCGAGGGGTGAATGGTCCGCCCAGAATTCTCTTTCTTCGTCCTCTGTCCGGAATGTCGGTTTACTCTTCACTTGCATGCTCATAGAACTGTCGTTCCCTTTTGCTCATGTCCCACGCCGAGATTATCGGCTCGTCATAAAACAGATCATAACGTGTGTATTTGAGATTAGCGTTGTTTGGATCCCCGATCTTCTTGCTCAACTCGAATCTATGTTCCCCGTTCTTCTGTCGCGGGATCATCAGTCGGTAATTGTCATGGGAAATGATTTCAATATCCATGTGGCCATAGATATGCGTACTCTTCTTCTTGATCTCGAAGCGTCCAGTCTCATCGGTTAGAGCGAAGAAACGAATGACGTTCTGGTCGAACATTCCAAATGGCATTGGCGGATACCACGCAGAAACAACGACTTTTGCGTCATGCACAGGTTTGCCGGAGGAAGTCAGGACTGTGCCGGAAACGTTGACGGTTGTGCTACATCCCAGATGTAAGGCCGCCATTGCTGCTAACACGAGTACTGTTGCCAACGTCTTGCTGTACTGTATGTGTTGCCTCTTCATAACTCTTCCTCCTCAAAGTTGGGGGATTCTACAATCCGTATCCAAGTCCGAGCCAAATCCAGATGCCTATTATATTCCCTACGTAGTACATCAAGGGAACACTGATTAAAATCACCCATATGCGTTTTCGTGACCATGAGATCATGGTCGGGAGCATTGCCAAAAACACAGGCAGTATTGAAAGCAACAAGATGCTTTCCATGGGATGTGTGCCCTCGCCACCCAAAACTGTCCTCGCTACTGAAAACAGTAGTGCAGTCGCAACAACGAGCCAAAGGACACTCGTTCGCTTCCATCCTCTGGTGTTCAGCGCTTCCGCAATCAAGACAACGGGAATCAGGTAGATATGTATGTAGTCGTAGTCCATTTATCCGTCCCCCAACGTGGATTTTCACCGGACGTTGACCCGCGACGGGTCAACGGTACGGTGCGAAATCTGGTTCGGAGTCCTCTTCAGTCTTTCGTTCAGTTCCCAGAGGGCAGTCCGGTTGCTGTCCCATTTCAGCAGGGTGAATGCCTGCTCATACGAAAGCCAACGAAGGTCTGTGTGTTCGCCCGAAAGGGTGATCGTGGAATCCTCGGCATCGACCGCGAAACAGTGTTCTGGGATCACGAATACTTGATCGCCCCATGCTTTTGCTGCGGCAAAACAGTCCTTTGGAACGCTTGCGATCGAGTCCAACCGAATAACTTGTCCCTTGATGCCGACTTCCTCCAGGGTTTCGCGTCCGGCCGCTTGAATAGGTGTTTCGCCGTCATCTCCGCCCCCAGCAACAAACTGCCAGCAGTCGGCATCGCTTCGCTTGAGTACTGCAAACTCCAATCCCGCCGCCGTGTGGCGGAATGGGATGACCAGAATCTGAAACGGTGCCCTCATATATATCTTACTCCGAACGTTCACACTGTGCCACCGGAGCGTTTAGCGACGGTAGGCACGAGTGTGTTGTTGGGGCGCCCTTGTATTGGTCATCCCGAGTTTCCCAATGTGGGAGGCGCGCTCCGTCGCGGCGATTCTTGTCCCATCCAGACTCTCCCGTGAACCTGTCGCGGCACGGAGTGCCCCTCCCACATTGAATTAATTCTTATCCATCATCTCTTCAATCTCATTCCCCAACGAAAAAGTTTACCGTCGACCGTACTCGGGCGTACGGTGAACGCCTTGTTAGCTGAATATTCTGTCTCTATAAAATTTCTCTCTTTTCCCAGACGCTGCCT
The DNA here is from genome assembly GCA_037141135.1 of bacterium. Lineage (GTDB taxonomy): Bacteria > Verrucomicrobiota > Kiritimatiellia > CAIKKV01 > CAITUY01 > JAABPW01. The sequence continues at coordinate 2,386 of JBAXDB010000138.1, forward strand.
TGTCGCCGGCGAAACCTTGAGCGGTTCGCTTCGGGTGAACGCAGCAACTTGTTCTGCGTCGCCCGTGGCGAACCAAGACGCACGACTGCGTTCGGCCCTTGTCGGCCGTGCAACCTTCAGGTTGCCCGCCGCCTGCGGCGCTCACGCAGTCGCCGCGATCCTATCTAATATTTCGCCGCCGTCAAGGCGGCGTCTTTTGATCAAAATTTTCTAAATTTTGCAGCTAACGTCAGGTGTGTCCGGCGCGGCTTTAGACGCGTACGGACCACGCCCTCGTTAGGCTTTGCCTTTCGTCTCAATCTTCAGAATGTCTGATCCACAGATATAGAGCCGGTTCCCGTCTGGCTTCTCGAGTTCAAAGTACACGAGAGTGCAAGAACCGAACTCGCCGTCACCAAAGAAGAGGGTGGATTTGTATTCGCAATCCTGTAGGACCTCTCCATTCTTCATCTGGACGACAACCGTCTTTCCCTTTAACCCGCGAAACGCGGTTTCCGGGGTTGATGATGGCTTGGAGAACTGGTCGGGATGTAAGCGTTTCTCCAGTATCTTCCAAAGGGTGAAGAAGACCTTGAGTACGATGATCGCACCGACGATTGAGCCAACTCCGATCAGGAATGGTGCCATTGCTTCAATCATAATATTTTCTCCTGATGCCTAACGATCAGCGTGTGGCTGAGGCGCGCTAGCGCCGATAGCCACGACGCTGTGGTTCTCCGAAATTTGGTTTTCTTTGGGTTGAGGTGTTTTCTTGATTGGCCTCATCCCGCCGCCACTCATTTGTTTTCCGGCTAGTCTAACGCCGGGTTAACCGGCGTTCCATTAGTTTTTTCAATCCATTCCTTCATCATTTCCTCCTGGCCAACGTTGAAAGTCAGGTTCCGAGCGGAACGCGAGGTAACCTGCACTTTCTGGTTCTGCCCTTCATAGTCTTCACAAGTGGACTGCGCCATTCTACGGCATCGCCTGCACGGTGAACGTAGTCTTGTCAACTCGATAGAGCCAGGATCCGGCGCCGCGACCCCAGCCCCAACTATGGACGACCCAGGCGTCACCGATATCCTCGAGCCCGCTGGCCGCGGACTTTGGGGTGGCAACATGGCTTGAAATCTCGAAATCCTTAACAGCCTTCAGAATTCTCCCGTAATCCGACTCGCGGGATGGAAGTTTCAGGGGGCCGTAGGGGGCTACATAACTTCGCCGCTCTAACGCCACGACAGTCGCCGGCAGGGCATTAGTCTTTAGCGTCAACGCAAAGATGAAGTCCTTTGCGAACGGAAAGATATCTTTGTCAATCATGATGCCCGATTCCCGCGTTGGCCATTCGTCGGGATAGACGAAGGTCACGACCTTCTCGTTCCACGAGCCACGCTCGACCGCCACGACATCCAGCGCTACCACGTACCAGTTGCAAATCCAGTCCTTACCAGCTGAATTTGTGGCGTAAATGTCGGCTCCGCGACTGCGTGCAATGACCACGGCGTCGCCACTTTCCATCCGCCCTGGCATAAACCAGATGGCATTACACGGCGTAGGCGGTGTAGGTGCCGCTGGCGTAGATGGCCCTCCAATCCTATTCTGATCGCAACCGACGACGACCACCGCCAGAAACGCGCACAACGATAATCTTATCAATGTCATAGTGTTTCCTTTGCAGAACGTCGCAAATCACCGTTTTGAACCCGCCTCGGGTGAAGAATACGGTGAATTTGTTGGTTGTGTCCTCCCTATTTCAACAATAATTGGTTTGCTCGAAATACCTACAACAGAATTTGTCCACGACCTAGATTGATTAAGGGTTGCTCGGAAAACGTATTTTCCGGGGTTCGCAAAATTATGTAGCATTTTACCTTGTACTGTTCTGGTAGTATTCCAAGTCTGGTTTATGGAGAGAATAGCGGTATGTCTATTCGTAGGTGTCATTTCACTGTAGTCCATACCGTAACAGTCTGTCTCGAAAAGATGTAGAGCTTCATATTCGATAACAACACATGGAAGTTTGGACCACTTGTCCAGCGGTTTTGAAAATGTGCACGTTTCGTGCCATACGCTGTCATCATGCCATGATTCCGCTCCGGAACCTGGATTGTTGTTGGGTTCTTCCCACGCCCGACACAACCAGTGGGTTAAATAGACTGAGTCAACGATGCTTATATTGTTCCGATGAGCCGTGACCGCGACACGAAACTCTAATGGTTCTCCAGCAGTGTATACATCTTTTAAGCTTTGCAGACCGATGGTGGCTTGTTGTGTTATACAGCCCGTAACAATGAATAACAGCAGCGACAACACTATGCATTGATTTTTCATTCAATTGACACAACGTCAGCGGCCAGGATCGGCGACGTGAGGAGCCGTAGCCTGGGCCGCTTGGTTCGGGGCTGTCTTGTTCTTCTTTGGGAAGACGACACATGCCGTCTTGTTCTCCGCATTCACTAGGATGAGTCCCCGTGCTTTCTCTCCGGCGAAAATCCGAATCTGGATTTCCGCAATTCTGTCTCCCTTCTTCCCCAGGGCGTCTTCGTCGTTGGCCAAGACAAATCCACCTTTGATTATGGTGCCGTCCATGGACGTCAGGCCGAAGTCCGACGCCTCGGCATAGGCCTTTGTGGCAATGGACCGCAGTTCCTTCTGCGTTTCCGCGTTGAATGACACGTCCGCGTAGGCGAGTCGCGGCGGTTCATTTGTCTGCGTAAACGCGATGGATGCCACCAAACAGATTCCAGCTATCAGTCTTTTCATCATCATCTGCTCCAACGTCAGCCATCAACCTCCGAGTGCCCGCAGGGCACGAGGTAGCGTTGGATGGCTTGGTTGGGCTGTTTCATTCTGCCTAATTGCTCTTTCGCGTGAAGGTCAACTCTTCCGGAATTCCAAGTTCCGTCCTCTTTCTGACGAAGTCTTCGTGCGTGAGATCTGCGTAGACCGATTCCTCGCGTCCATCACCATAGATCTTGAGGATCGCGTAGGTCGCGGCATTGGTGACGGTAGCCCCCTTTGCCGTCCGACACTCCGCAATGATGATTCCATTCGTCCATCCATAGGCCAAAACATCCGCGATCAGGAGGGTATATCCGCTCTCGCTTGTGCGACGACATATATTCAACTTTGGAGGGACCGAGTCATAGTCCCACAGATAGTGATAGTCACCAGTCAATCTGGTCTCCTCCGGCGTGCTCAGTTCCACTCCACCGCAGCCAGCCATCATCAGAGCGACCAACGATGCAAACAATGTCGTTTTCATATTCCTTCCTGATGCCCAACGTTCACAATCTGGCTGAGGAGCGGAGCGACGATAGCCAGAATTGTCTTGTTCGGGTTTATTCGGGTTTCAAGAT
>JBAXDB010000139.1:0-5692 GCA_037141135.1 bacterium
TTTATATCCGGTAAAGTGGGGGGCCGCAACGATTTTCGATACTGTTGCCTTGCGGGTCTTGGCGTTTTAATTGTTGTTGGGTTGTTAAGTTCTTAAGTTGTTTGATGGAAAACACTCTCAAGACATTCTTCAACAACCTAGCAACCTGATAACTCAACAACTCTCCATTTGCCGCGCAAGTATTGCGCCCGGGCGCTACCGCGTCTTTTTCAAAAGCCACGCCATGTTCTCGCCCAGGATGGTCATGGTTTTCAGGCCTTCCTCGTCCTTGGAGACTTCACCTTTGTCGCGCCCAAAGCCCATATTCCAGTAGCAGGAGCCGGGGATGAGCATCTCCTGGATTAGGATCTCCTTATTAAGTTGCTAGCTTCACGGCATACAAAACGGCTTGGCGCATGCTGGTGGGATTGGCCTTGCCCGTCCAGGCGATATCAAAGGCGGTGCCATGGTCGGGTGAGGTGCGGGTAATGGGCAGACCAAGGGTGATATTGACGCCCGTTTCAAACGCGAGCATCTTGAACGGGATCAAGCCCTGATCATGATACATGCAGATATGGGCGGTGGTGTTGGCTAAACGATCGGGCAGGAAGGCGGTGTCCGGGGGGAGCGGCCCTACAATGCTCAAGCCCTCTAGACGGGCTTGAGCTACCGCCGGCTCAATGAAAAGTGCCTCCTCATTACCAAACAGCCCGTGTTCGCCCGCATGGGGATTCAGAGCGCAGACGACCAGTCGGGGTTCATGCCGGCGCAGCCGCCGCATGGTTTCAGCCGTAAGGTGAATGGTGTCCAGAATGGCGGTGATGTTTAACTTGCCCGGGACCGAGGCGAGAGAGGTGTGAGTCGTCACGAGGCTGGTGGTGATCTTTTCAGAGCTGAGCATCATGCAGGTGCGTTTGGCGCCAGTCAGGTGGGTTAGCATTTCCGTATGACCGGGGTAGGGGACGCCTGCCAGATGTAACGATTCTTTGTTCAGCGGTGCGGTGACGATCGCTTTGACTCGCCCGGCCATGGCGGCTTGGATGGCGGCTTCGATGCAGTGGAATGCGGCGGATCCGCAGGCGGGAGAGAGTTTGCCGGGAATGACAGCATCCATGCCCTCACAGGGGATGTCGTGGATCGTGGTGCTGGCAGGGAGGGGCAGCCCTGTGGAGGTCGCGACGCGTTTCAGAAGCCTGACATCGCCGAAGATGACCGGCATGGAGCAGGCCAGCACGTCCGGGTCGGCCAGCATACGCAGGCACAGCTCCGGTCCCACGCCGGCAGGATCGCCCATGGTTAATGCGATGACAGGTTTGGCATTCATCGCCCTCTTTATTGCGGCAGATTCAGTCAGGAGTCAAGCTCTAGGCGTCATTTCCCCGATTTCACGATCTGATAGCCACGGCGGTGCAGTACCTCGGCATTGCCGAACAGCTCCTGCATGTATTCCATATGATGAGAAGCGTTCTTGGCCACAATGTAGGCGCGGCCAGCCGGCAGCAACGTTTCAAAGGCGGTACGGATGAAAAAATCAGTAATCCGGTCATGGGAGTAGTAGGGTGGATTGCCGACAAACAGGGTAAATCGTGGTGGGGGCGGGACTCCCTGATCACTGAGCACCACGGAAAAATTCGTGATGCCATTGTCGAAGCAGTTTTGCTGGGTGATGGTGGTGGCGCGTGAATGGGAATCCACGAAACAGACACTGACTGTCGGCTGGTTTTTGGCCAGCGAAATGCCAATGCTGCCGCACCCGCAACCCATGTCCAGAATGGCATCATTTGGTTGAGTCTCAGCCATTTCGGCCAAAGCCTGGGCACCGGGATCCACGCGACGGTGTGCGAACACCCCCGGGAGGGTGGTGAGGGTGACGGGAAGACCATGAGGGACGGTCATGGTGAATTCGGCCTGATAGGTCTTGAGGGTTTTCAGTGCGCTTTTCTTCTGGGCCATCAGGAGCGTGGAACCTTTTTTCTGGCCGCGTATGGAGCAGTTGCCGAAAAACTTTTTGACATGTTCGGCTACCCAGGGGGCATCTTCCTCGACGGTTACACAGCAACGGCCGCCAATTTTGAGGGCCAGCTGGCTTTGTTGAAGCAGATCCAGGATCAGTTCGTTGGACGTGGTTCCCTGCGAGATCTGGAGACAGACGGCATCGAAGTAATCCCGCTCCGGAATGTTTGGTTCACACCGTGAGGTTACGCCGGAGGCGGGATTACGGAGGAGGTTGCGTTCAACGGCGTGATGGTGAAAGAGATCCAGGGAGGAAACGATGGCATGAAGGCCGGGGTGGAAGTGCGTGGCCATCATGGCGAAAGCTCCGGTCCGGTTTCCCAGCACCAGGAGCCGTTCCGCCCTGGCAGGCAGGAGGGGAATGGCGTCGATGAGATGGGCCTCGGTGCGGCTCAGCCCTGAGCGGGAGATGATCTCATATTTCCCGTCGAGAAACAATTCAGGGGTGGATTCAAGGTCACCTTGGGTTTCGGTGATGTGGAAGGTGATGACAGGCAGGTCAAGCATAGGTTATTTCTTTCATTTGAGGGATTCTTGCATCATCCCGTGGCGGAGACAATTCAATTAGATGCAAACAAACAAAAGACGGCCAGCGAGGCCGTTGGCACTTCAGAAGACAGATTTAAAAGAGGACATATTTGGAGGGCCACCGGCCTCGGTGGCCGTTGTGGGAGTTGACAGAGAGGGGTGACTTCTATATTATTTTCGCGTTTTGTAACCCTAATTAGGAGAAAACTCATGTCGTATGTGATATCAGAAAAATGCACAAAGTGTGGCAGTTGCGCGCCGGTTTGTCCCCAAGAAGCGATCACGGAAGGTTCCAAGCAGTTCGTGATTGATGCCGACAAGTGCGTGGATTGCGGCCTTTGCGCCGGCGAATGCCCGGTCGAGGCGATTTCCCCTGCATGATGACTGGCGGATATCGCTTTTTGTTCGGCCCAGTACGCTCACGGCGACTGGGCCGTTCTCTTGGTATTGATCTCGTTCCCCTTAAGGTTTGCACGTACGATTGCCCTTACTGTCAGGTGGGTAAAACCACCGAAAAAACGCTTAAGCGCCAAGAATATGTTCCGATGGATGCTGTATTGGCGGAATTTGATGATTGGATGGCCCGCGACGGGCAGGCCGATTGTGTGACCCTGGCTGGGAACGGTGAACCCACCCTGCATTCCCGCTTTGGCGAGGTGTTGGATGCCATTGGCGCCCGTTGCAGGTTCCGGCGCATTGTGTTGAGCAATGGGTCTCTGTTTTCCCAGCCCGACGTGCGAGCGGCGGCAGCCAAGGCCGATGTGGTCAAAGTCACACTCAGCGCCTGGGATCAGGCCTCGTTTGAGGCTATCCATCACCCCCATGCGGCGCTGCAGTTTGATGCCTTTTTTGAGGGGTTGAAGGCCTTTCGCCGGGAATTCTCCAGAGAGTATTGGCTGGAAGTATTTGTGGTGTCGGGCTTGAATGATGGGCCTGAGCAGATGCGGCGTATTGCTGATTTGGCGGCAATGATTGCCCCCGATCGGATACATTTGAATACAGCTGTGCGTCCGGCCTGGGATGTTGCGGTTAAACCCGTTGCTGGCTCGCAGATGGATGAACTGGCCCGGCTATTTTCCCCGGTTGCCGAAGTGATTGGTCTGGCGGCGCCCCCCGTGCCCGCAGGAAGATCAACGCTGACGCCTGACGAGTTGGCGGACCGGATTTCAAGCCTGATTCAGCGACACCCGGCTACGACTGCGGATCTGTGTGCGACGCTCGGGATTGGGGCGGGGGAGGTGGAGTTAGCCATTTCCCTGTTGAAGGTGCGTGGCTTGGTAAAGAATGAAGGCGGTTATTATGGCAGAACGACTGATATCTGACGGGCTGAATAAGCCGGATAAAGATCTGGATGTGCGGTTGCGGCCGACGCGTTTCAAGGATTTTGTCGGCCAACAGAAAGCCAGTGAGCGACTTGAGTTGTTTACCAAGGCAGCCAAACAACGTGGCGATGTGATGGAGCATATCTTGTTGTCGGGCCCCCCGGGGTTGGGCAAGACAACCCTGGCCTATATTCTTGCGGCGGAAATGGGTGTGAATATGAAGTCCACCTCCGGTCCGGTGATCGATAAGCCCGGTGATCTGGCGGGGTTGCTGACAGGTTTGGAACGTGGCGATGTGCTGTTCATTGACGAGATTCACCGGATGCAGCGCTCGGTTGAGGAGTATCTCTACTCAGCCATGGAAGATTTTGTCATTGATATCATGATCGATCAAGGCGCGAATGCCCGTTCGGTGCGCTTGAATCTCCAGCAATTCACGTTGATCGGGGCAACGACACGGAGCGGGTTGCTCACTTCACCGTTTCGCGCCAGGTTCGGATTACCGATCCGGCTGGATTACTATAAGGCGCTGGATCTGGAACATATCGTCAAGCGATCCGCACGAATCCTGGATGTGGATGTTGATGATGGTGGCGCGCATGAAATCGCGCGGCGGTCCAGGGGCACGCCCCGCATTTGTAACAACCTGCTGCGGCGTGTTCGTGATTTTGCCCAGGTGAAAGCGAATGGCAGAATAACAAAGGAAGTCGCGGCGGCGGCCTTGACCATGCTGGATATTGATGAGGATGGCCTTGACGAAATGGATAAGCGTATTTTGGAGACCATTATGCACCGCTTTTCGGGGGGGCCCGTCGGGTTGAGTTCACTGGCCGTATCTGTCGGGGAAGAAGCCGATACGATTGAAGAAGTTTATGAACCATTTTTGATTCAGGAAGGTTTCATGAAGCGCACACCTCAAGGGCGCGTGGCTACAGATCTCTGTTATCGCAGATTCGGGGTTAAACCTGCTGAAGGTCAACAAGGTCGCCTCCTCTAAACATCTCCATTGTTTAATCTGACAAAATTTTAACTGATTGTTGACGGACAGGGGTTGGGTCATGTATTATTTCCGCCCCGTTGAGTCGGAGAAACTATTGCGAGGGGTAATGCCTTGCGCAATGGTTAGGTTAACAGAGTCAAAAAAGGAGAAAAAATGTCGATTAAAGTAGGTATTAATGGGTTCGGGCGTATTGGCCGTATGGCCTTTCAGGCCCTGTGTGATCAGGGACTTTTAGGGAAAGCGATTGATGTTGTCGCCGTTGTCGATGTTTCGACGGATGCCGACTACTTCGCCTACCAGATGAAGTATGATTCGGTTCACGGTCGCTTCAAACACACCGTCACTACCGAGAAGAGTAATCCTGCCTCTGAAGAAGCCGATCTGATCGTCGTCAACGGTCACAAGATCAAGTGCGTTATGGCGACCAAGTCTCCTGACCAGCTTCCCTGGAAAGCCCTGGGCGTGGATTACGTCATAGAGTGCACCGGCCTCTTCACGGATTCCGAGAAGGCCAAGGGCCACCTGGCCGCGGGCGCCAAGAAGGTCATCATTTCCGCGCCTGGCAAGGGCGAAGTAAAGACCATCGTAATGGGTGTGAACGAAAACGAATACGATAGCGCGAAACACGCCATCGTCTCCAATGCGTCTTGCACCACCAACTGCCTGGCCCCTGTGGTCCATGTGCTGCTGAAGGAAGGCTTTGGCATTGAGACCGGTCTGATGACCACCATCCATGCCTATACCGCGACCCAGAAAACCGTTGACGGTCCCTCCAAGAAGGACTGGCGTGGCGGTCGTGCGGCGGCCCAGAACATCATTCCCTCCACCACCGGTGCCGCGAAGGCCGTGG